>NZ_JBHTUD010000023.1:0-91322 GCF_042794235.1 Nocardia sp. NPDC056541 | reverse complement strand
GGTGCCGTTGCGTAGGCGACGAAGGAGCAAGCAACGGCACCTGATCGACGGGACCGCCAGGGGCGCGAACTCGAGCGCGCCAGCGCTCCAAAAGTTACTGTGCGGGGATGGAGATAGCAGGCAAGGTCGCGATCGTCACCGGCGCGGGTGCGGGTATCGGTGCCGCACTCGCCTATCGCCTCGTCGCCGGTGACGCGAAGGTCGTCGTCGCCGATCTCGATGCGGACAGCGCGGCGAAGGTAGCGGCCGACCTCGGTGACAACGCGATCGCGGTCGGCGGCGATGTGGCCGACGAGCAGGTCGTGGCGGAATCGATCGCCACCGCCGAACGCGAATTCGGTCCGGTGGACCTGTATTTCGCGAACGCGGGCATCGGCGGCGGTCCCGGCCTGGACAGCACGGAGGCCCAGTGGGCGAGCACCATCGAGGTGAATGTGATGGCCCACGTGCGGGCCGCGAAACTACTCGTTCCCGGTTGGCTCGAGCGTGGCAGTGGCTACTTCGTCTCCACCGCCTCCGCCGCGGGGCTGCTCACCCAAATCGGTTCCGCCCCTTATTCGGTGACCAAACACGCTGCGGTGGGCTTCGCCGAATGGCTTTCGGTTACGTACGGCGACAAGGGCATTCGCGTGAGCTGCCTGTGTCCGATGGGTGTGGACACCCAGCTGCTCACCGGTGCGCTCATCCCCGACGACCCGGAGGCGGGCGCGCTGGCGATCAAGGCCGTGAAGACCGCGGGCGCGGTGCTCTCCCCCGAAGAAGTCGCCGAAACTGTCGTCGAGGCGATGGCCGCCGAACACTTCCTGATCCTGCCGCACCCCGAGGTACTGCAGATGTACCGCAACAAGGGTTCGGACTACGACCGGTGGATTTCCGGTATGCGCCGGTTCCAGACCATGCTGCGCGCGTGAACAGCGGACGGTGCGCCCGAAAAAATTCGGCGAGGTAGCGGCGAGATCGCTCGATTCCTGCCACGATAGTCTCCAAGCCGCCGGTCACGATCCGCTGATCGGTGGAGGTCTACGCGGAGATCCGGCGATGGCGCACCTGATGTATTTCAAGAAGATTCGCGACGAGCTCACCGAGGTCGAGTACCTATGGGGGCCGAGCCGAGAACAACTCGACTCGTCCCTGGTCATCGACAAGAAGACCTTCGCCGCCCTCCCCGGACCACCCGACTCGCCCGCGGGCCAGATCATCCTGCGCGCCCGCCGCGGCAGCGAATGGCCCGAGGTCGGCGTCATTGCATCCTGAAGGCTGTGCCACGACGGGCTTCAGAGTCGACATCGCCCCGAGGTCGGCGTCATAGCCTCGTAAACGCTACTCGGTGACGAGCTCCGCGGCCGCTGTCCGCACCACCTCGGGGATCGCCACCGGTTTGCGGGTGTCGGCGTCGACATAGACGTGGACGAATTCGCCGGTGGCGGCGAGCTCGAGCCCGCCGTCGCCCGCGCGGAAGATCGCCAGGTCGTAGGTGATGCTCGAGGTGCCGAGGCGGGCGATCCGCAGGCCCACCTGGAGCTGGTCGGGAAAGCTGACCGAGCCGTGGAATCGGCACGACGTCTGCGCGACGACGCCGAGCGCGGGCAGCTCGGTGATGTCGGTACCGGTGGCGCGCATCAGCCAGGCGTTCACGGCGGTGTCGAAGTAGGAGTAGTAGGTCACGTTGTTCACGTGGCCGTACTGGTCGTTGTCGGCCCACCGGGTCGGCATCGGCCACAGGACGGGATAGCTCATCGGGCCATCATGCCGCGCTCCCCTGCCGGTGGTCGCGCGGGCTCACCCCGAAGTGCCGTTTGAAGGCGGTGCTGAGGGCGAAGGCGCTGCCGTATCCGACCTGGTGAGCAATGGATTCCACCGTCGCGTCGGATTCGGCGAGCAGATCGGCGGCGAGCGAGAGCCGCCATTCGGTCAGAAAGCTCATCGGCGGTTCCCCGACCAGCTCGCTGAACCGGCGGGCCAGCGCGGCCCGGGACATGCCGACCGCTTCGGCCAGGGCGACCACCGTCCACGGATGGGCCGGATTGTGCTGGAGCAGGCGCAGGGCCTTGCCGACCAGCGGATCACTGTAGGCGTGGTACCAGGCGGGGGCGTCGTCGCGGGCGAACCAGGCACGCAGGGCGGCGATGAGCAGCAGGTCGAGCAGGCGGTCGAGAACGGCGGTCTGCGCGGGCAGGTCCTTGGTCGCTTCGTCGACGAGCAGATCGAGCAGGCGGGTATCGAGCTCGCCGCGCGGCAGCACCGCGACCTGCGGCAGCGCACGCAGCAACCGTCTGCTCACCGCGCCCGCGGATTCGTAGGTTCCGGTGACCATCAGCGTCTCGCCGTCGATATCGGTGCCCCACTGGCGCACGCCCAGACTCAGTGTCTCGCACAGGATCTCGCCCTCGGGCGTCGTGGTGACCTGCCCCGGCTGGATGACGACCTGGGGTTCGGTCGCCGGATCGTCGGCCACCGTATACGGCTGCGGCCCACGGAAAACCGCGACGTCGCCCGCGCCGAGTTGCCGCGGCGGCATGGAATCGGTGCTGACCCAAGCCTTTCCGCGGATCATCGCGAGCACCGTGAGCGGGGCTTCGTCCTGCACGCGCAGCGACCACGGTGGGTTCAGCAGCGAACACATGAGGAACGCACCGCGGGCGCGTGGACCTTCGAGCAGACCGGCTAACGCATCCACCACTCCACAGTAGACGACAACCCGTAGACGACAACGCATGTTCGTGAGCGGCACGACGATGTCGCCGCGGGCCGCGCGACGGTGTACTTGTCTTATGACAAACACCGCTTCTCACCAGCAGCTTTCCCTCATCACCGGCGCTACCGGCAAGACCGGCAGCCGGGTGGCGGCCCTCCTCGAAGCCGCGGGCCGACCGGTCCGCCACGGCTCACGCACCGCGGCGATCCCCTTCGATTGGACCGACCGGCAGACCTGGGCGCCCGCGCTCGCCGGCGTCGACTCCGTCTACCTCGCCTTCCAGCCCGACCTCGCCGTACCCGGGGCCCCGGACATCATCCGCGCGTTCACCGCCGCCGCCCGAGCCGCGGGCGCGCGCTCGGTGGTGCTGCTGTCCGGTCGCGGCGAACCCGAAGCGCTGGAATGCGAAGAGATCGTGCAGAATTCAGGTCTGAGCTGGACCATCGTGCGCTGCGCCTTCTTCGCGCACAACTTCAGCGAAGGCGCCTTCGTCGACGACGTGCTCGCCGGTGCGGTGGCGCTGCCCAACGGCGATGTGCCGGAACCGTTCGTGCACGTCGACGACATCGCCGAGGTGGCGGCGGCCGCGCTCACCGACGCGCGCCACGCGGGTCAGCTCTACGAACTCACCGGCCCCCGCGCCCTGACCTTCGCCGACGCGGTCGGCGAGATCGCCGCGGCCACCGGTCGCGAGATCGCCTTCGTTCCCGTCTCCCGGCCGGAATTCGTTGCGGCCCTGAGCGAATACCAGGTCCCCGATGACGTGATCAGCCTGCTCGACTACCTGTTCGGCACCATCCTCGACGGCCGCAACACCGCCACCGCCGACGGTGTCCGCCGAGCCCTCGGCCGCGAGGCGCGCGATTTCACCGACTACGCCAAGGAAACCGCCGCCACCGGCGCCTGGACGCCTCGGCAGTAGTCGGACAGTTGATCACCAGGCCCGCACCGAGACAGCGCCCGAACGGCGAACTCGTAGGGCCTGGTGATCTTGAATTGCCGGGTACCCCCGCGCCGAGGCGGTACCGTCGAAGTGGTGGGTTCAGCGACGATCGACCGCAAGTTTCGGACGGCCCGCGCCGCCGTGTTCGCGGCCTTCACGCTGAACGGGGTACTGCTCGCGATGTGGGTGGTCCACATTCCGGCGATCACCGACCGAGCCGGGGTGTCGGCCTCGATGCTCAGCGTGCTCGTGCTGCTGATGGCCGGCGCCGCGCTCGTCGGCATGCGGCTCGCGGGCCCGGCCGCCGACCGGTTCGGCAGCCGCACACTGGTCGCCACGGCCGCGTCGGCGATCTCGGTGACCGTGCTCGGCCCAGGACTGGCGACCAGCCCGATCACTTTGGCGATCGCTGTGGCGTGCTTCGGGTTCGGCATGGGCGCCCTCGACGTGTCGATGAACACCCAGGCGGTGTACGTCGAACGGGCGTATCACCGGCCGATCATGTCCGCCTTCCATGCGATGTTCTCGGCGGGCGGGTTCGTCGGGTCGCTGGCGGGCGCGGCCGCGCAGTACGCGCAGTGGCCGCCGCAGCTGACGTTGACGTGCGCCGGGATCGCAGGATTGGTCGTCACCGCTGCCCTGGTGCCGCACCTGCTCGGCCGTCAACAGCCCGAATCACCCTCGCACCTCGAAGATTACGACAACGAGGGTGCGCGATCCGCGAACAGCGCGCGAGAGCGGCCGACAGCCGACCCAAGCGAACCGGCGGACCTGCGACACTGTACCGACGCGAGCAACTCGACAGGTTCACTGACCGCAACCTCCGGTCCCGCCGCTTCTGTTCGGCCCCGCGCCGAGAATCGCACCGACCAGCACGGCGATCGACACCAGCGGGCCCGAAAAGTGCTCTCGCTCGGGGCCGTCGCGTTCGTGCTGCTACTCGCGGAGGGCGTGGCGGCCGACTGGAGCGCGCTCCAGGTGCGCGAGCGCCTCGATACTTCCGAGGCCGACGCCGCCCTTGCCTTCGGCGCCTTCTCCGCGACGATGACCCTCGGACGATTCCTCGCGGACAGGGTGACCGGTGCGATCGGCCCGGTCGCCATCGTTCGCTACGGAAGTCTGCTCGCCGCAGCGGGATTCGCGGTGGTCATCGGATCGCCGTGGTTGCCACTCACCCTGCTCGGCTGGGCGATGTGCGGCCTCGGCCTGGCGGGCGGCGTCCCCCAGATCTTCTCCACCGCGGGCAATCTCGGCGGCACGACAGCAGCCACGGACATGTCGCGCGTCTTCACCATCGGCTACCTCGGCCTGCTCGCGGGCCCCGCGATGATCGGCTGGCTCACCGCCGTGATCCCGCTCACCGCGGCGCTGACCGTTCCGCTGGTCCTCACCCTGGCCTGCGCGGCCACGGCGAACGTCGTCAGTCGGTGAAGGTGATCCGGACCGAGACCGGCGTGCTCTGCAATGCGCGGAAGGTGGCCGCGGTCAGCCCGGCGAACACCGGATTGGGTGCGAAGGTGCGAGCCCGCGCGACGACATCGTCGGCCGGGCGCAGCTCAGCGGTCCCGGTTCGCCACCGCTTCCCCTGGCGGACCCGCACTGTCGGTTCCGCGCCGATATTGGCGGCCCACCCCGACCTGGTCCCGTGCTGGCTGATCACCCACGCGCCGCTGTCGTCGAACGCCACCGAGACCGGCACCACCCGGGCCTGCCCGGACTTGCGTCCGATCGTCTCGAGCTCGGTCGCGAACGAGGTGCGGATGCCGATCCGGCTCAGCGCGCGGACCGCCGGGTTGGCGACGTAGCGACCCACCGCCCGCTCGACCTCGAACTTGCGCCGCTTCGGGTCCTTGTTGTTCATGGTCGATCCCCTTCTGCTTCGGAACGCGTCGACGCCGTGATGCTTCAGCATGGCCGCTACCGTGAGCCACGGTGTGCGGTCGGGGTCGGGCTCGTCGCCCGCCCCGAGCAGATGCAGCTGATCAGTGTGCCACTGCAGGTCGAGGGCACCTTCGAGGCTCTTGACATTGGACAGTGTGGATACGCGCGCGGGCAGGCGCAGCGAGATCTGCGGGGAATGCAGTCGCGCGGTGCGCTCGTGCAGGATGTCACCCGCGGCATTCGGTGCCACCGCACTCGGCCTGCCGAGGCCGACCACATCGCACTCTCCCGACTCGACCGCGTCGACCATGGCCACGCGGGACCGGAATCCGCCGGTGACGGCCAGCGGCACCGACCCGGCGGCCGCCCGGACCGACTCGGCGTACTCGAGGAAGTACGCCTCGCGCGCGACGGTGCTCGCCGAACGCGCCGCCGGCCGGCCCATCATCGCCGGCGATTCGTAACTGCCGCCGCTGATCTCGATCAGATCCAGCTGCTCGGCGGCGAGGCGGCGCACCACCTCGCGCGACTCGTCCTCGGTGAAGCCGCCGCGCTGGAAGTCCGCGGAGTTGAGCTTGATCGCGACGGCGAACGACGTCGATACCTCGGCCCTGATCGCGCGCACCACCTCCAGCACGAATCGCGCCCGCCGTTGCGGGTCACCACCCCAGCGGTCGTCGCGCTGATTGGCCAGCGGCGAGAGGAACTGTGAGACGAGGTAGCCGTGCGCGCCGTGGATCTGCACGCCGTCGAAGCCCGCGCGCTCGGCGATCCGCGCGGTGGCGGCGAATCGGTGCACGATGTCGACGATCTCGGCGTCGGTGAGCGCGCGCGGCGCCGGGATGCCGGGCAGACCGAGCCCGATCGCCGAGGGCGCTACCGGCTGCGACCGGGTCGCGAGCGGATTCGCCTGCCTGCCGGGGTGATTGATCTGCATCCAGAGCCGGGCGCCACCGTCCTTGGCGGTTCGTGCCCAGCGGCGCAGGTCGTCGAGGTGGCGTTCGTCGGCGATCACGACATTGCCCGGCTCACCGAGGTGGTCGTGGTCGACCATCACGTTGCCGGTGACCACCAGACCGAAACCGCCGGTGCCCCACCGGCTGTAGAGCCGCTCTAGCCGTTCGTCCGGCGCACCGGCGGCGGTACCGAGCCCCTCGCTGAGCGCGGCCTTCATCAGCCGGTTGGGTAGCACTTGGCCGCACGGCAGGGCGAGCGGATCGCTCAGGGCTGTCATCGTCGGCTCCTCCGCGGATCACGTCGAGTACACCGATCGGTGTACTTACTCGACGGTAGTACACCGATCGGTATACTTCAATCGGACCGATCGAAAGGATGTCGATGGCAGCGCGCGACGGACTCGTCCAGAGCACGATCGACCTGGTGCGCCGCAACGGCGTCGCCGGGACCGGTGTCGCGAACCTGCTCGACCACAGCGGGCTCTCCCGCCGGACTATCTACCTGAACTTCCCCGGCGGCAAGTCCGAGTTGATCACCGAGGCCACCCGAGTCGCGGGCCGGGCGATGACCACGCTGATCGAGACCTTCAGCAAGAACACCAAGCCGGAGGAGACCATCGCGTCGTTCGCCGACGCGTGGAAACAGGTCGTCGAGTCCAGCGACTTCCTCGCCGGCTGCCCGATCGTGGCCGCGGCACTCGGACGCTCGGAGTCACCCGCGGCGGCCGACGCGGCAGGCGAGGCGTTCGACGACTGGGAGCGGACACTGGAGACCCGGCTCCGCGCGGAGAACATCGACCCCGATACCGCCAGCTCCTTGGCGACGACCGTCATCGCCACGATCGAGGGCGCGGTGGTGATGTCGCTGGCCAAGCACAGCACCGAGCCGCTCGACCGCGTCGGCCGTCACCTCACCGAGCTGGTCAGGGCACACATCCGCCCCGTCGGCACACCTTGACCCGCAGGCCCGACGGCGCTCCGGCCGAGGCCGGAGAGGCCGTCTGCGCACGGGAACGCTAGAGGTACATGCCGACGTCGGTCGAGTGGTCGATGGTGGATCGGATCTGGATCCCGCCGTCGCGGTGGGCGACCAGTTCGGCCAGGGTCGCGCCGTCGGGAAAGCTCGACTCGGCGGGAACGCCGTCCTGGCGGGCCAGCCACTCTTCGGCTTCCGTCGCCGAGAGCCGGCCGACCTCGAGTTGGGCCAGGCAGCGGCCCGGCCGCACCACGGCGGGGTGCAGCCGGGAGAGGTCTTCGTTGGTGGTGATCGCGATCAGCACGTTGCGGCCCTGGCCCAGCATGCCGTCGGTGAGATTGAGCAGACGCGAAAGCTTCTGCCCCGCTGCTTCTTTCGCCTCACCACGGATCAGTTCGTCGCAGTCCTCCAGCACCAGCAGCCGCCAGCGGCCGTCCTCGTCGTCGCCGTCGGCACCCGCCGCGACTTCCATCAGGTAGCCGGGATTGCTGAACAGTTCTTCCGGATCGACGACACAGTCGACCTGACACCACGGCGCCCACGACCGCGCGAGCGCACGTAGCGCGGTGGTCTTGCCGGTGCCGGGCTCACCGTGCAGCAGCACCAGCCGTCCCTTGATATCGGCGACGCCGAGCCCCATCAATCGCTCCATGCTCGTGGACACCGAGCCGGTGTAGTTGCCACGGATCTCCGCCCACGCGGGCGCCGCGATCTGGCGCCGTCTGCGCGCGGGGCGCCGGACGTCCATGTGCCAGAATCCCATCTCGACCGTGGCCGCACTGTCGCGTGACAGTGCTGCCCCATCGGTGGCCTGCGCCAGCACATCGACGGCGAGTTCGTCGCTCACCGCGGTCACTTCGATCGTGGCCGAACCGCTCGCCCACCGAACGGCCCGCAATGCCCAGCCGTCACCGGCCGCGAGCAAGGCGCTGCTGTCGTCGTCGGCGACCGAGCGCACGATCCGCGCGTCGGCGGGCCGCAGCGCCGCGTCGGGGCGCACCCGGTCGAGGTGGGCCTGGCGGGCGAACGGCTGGTCGCCACGCAGGAACGGGGCGAGGGCTAGCGCGTCGATCGCGTCGCGGGTCGAATAGGTGGAGTCGATGGTCGCCGACCACGGAAACGGCTCGCCCTGATCCTGCGGCTGACGCGGCGAATCGACGAGCCTGAGCTGTTCATTACGTGTGGACACCGAGCCCATGATCGTGGCCCTCGGCCCGGAATGTCCAATGACTTACGACGCGCACCGACGCGAAAACTCGCTGGCACCGTAGGCGAAGGCGTCGGTACGGTCGTAGGGTGACGTCCACTCAGCGCGACCAGTCCCCGCCGGAATCCGCCACGACGGCCGGGATCAAGGAGTGGATCGGACTGGCCGTCCTCGCCCTGCCGACGCTGCTCATCTCGATGGACCTGAGCGTGCTGTACCTGGCGATCCCGCGCATCAGCGAAGCACTCGAACCCAGCAGCTCCCAATTGCTGTGGATTCTCGACATCTACGGCTTCCTGGTCGCCGGCTTCCTCATCACCATGGGTACCCTCGGCGACCGCATCGGCCGGCGCAAACTCCTGATGATCGGCGCATTGGCCTTCGGCGCCGCCTCCGTGATCGCCGCGTACTCGACCAGCGCCAACATGCTGATCGGCACCCGCGCGCTGCTCGGCATCGCGGGCGCGACGCTGATGCCGTCCACGCTGGCGCTGATCCGCAACATGTTCCACGACGACCGCCAGCGCACCGCCGCGATCAGCGTGTGGATGACCAGTTTCATGGTCGGCATGGTGATCGGACCGCTCGTCGGTGGCGCGATGCTCGAGAACTTCTGGTGGGGTTCGGTATTCCTGGTGGCGGTGCCCGCGATGGTGCTGCTGCTGGCGACCGGCCCGTTCCTGCTGCCCGAGTACAAGGACCCGAATCCGGGCAAGCTCGACATTCTCAGCGCGGTTCTGTCACTGCTGTCGGTGATGGGCGTCATCTACGGCATCAAGGAGCTCGCCAAGGACGGCTGGTCGATCGAGGCCGTCGGCGTGCTGGTCGGCGGTCTGGTACTCGGCACGGTGTTCGTCCTGCGTCAGCAACGCCTGACCGATCCGCTGATCGACCTGCGCCTGTTCGGCAATGTCCGGTTCAGCGGATCACTGATCGCGTTGATGGTCGCCATGCTGGCGATGGGTGGGCTGTTCCTGCTGCTCGCGCAGTATCTGCAACTGGTGCTGGGCCTTTCGGCGTTCGAGGCCGGTCTGTGGACCGTGCCGCAGGCGGCGGCGATGGTCGTGGCTGCCGGGGTGGTGAGCGCGCTCGCGCCCAAGATCAGGCCCGCGTACCTGATGACCGGCGGCCTGATCATCGCCATGGCCGGGTACGCGCTGTTCACTCAGCTCGCCGGCGCCGACGACCTGGCGCTGATCGTCACCGGCATGGTGGTGTTCTCCCTCGGCCTGAGCCCGATGTTCGTCCTCGGCCTCGACCTGATCGTCGGCGCGGTCGACCCGGCGCGCGCCGGTGCCGCCTCCGCCATCTCCGAAACCGGTCAGGAATTGTCGGCGGCGCTGGGCGTGGCGGTGATCGGCAGCATCGGCACCGCCGTCTACCGCGGGCAGATGTCGGAGCAGCTGCCCGCCGGACTCCCGCCGGAGGTCGCGCAGGTGGCCGAGGACACCCTCGCGGGCGCCCTGCACGTCGCGACGACACTGCCCGAAACGCTGGGCGCCGAGTTGTCCACCGTCGCCCGCGAGGCCTACACCCAAGCGCTGCAGGTGAACTCGGTGGTCGGCATCGGGCTCACCGCCGTCGCCGCCGGGCTGGTCATGGGGCTGCTCCGGCACATCCCCGCGCCGAACGAGAAGACATCCGACATCGACTGACCGAAGTGGTTCGGACACAACAAATCCCGCCCGATGCTGACCGGGCGGGATTCGTCTCTCGCTGAGTTGTCCCCTCCGCGAGGTTCGTAGTCGGCCGATTCGGCCGAGGCCCTGACCGCTACTTGGTGGCCGGGGCGGGGTTGTTCGGCATCGGGGAGTTGATGGTGGTGAAGTACTGCACCGCGGCCATGATCGCGACGGGGGCGGTGATGAAGATCTGGCCCGCGAGGGTGCCGAGCGCGCCGATGGCCATGATGCCGGCGATGCAGCCGACGGCCGCGGCCGGAATGAACGGGCCGAACATGCCGACGATGGTGGCCGAGGCGATGGTGGCGCCCGCGATGCCGCCGAGCACACAACCGATCGCGCCGCCGCCGAGGCCGCCGACCAGGGTGGCGATGCTGGCGCCCAGGGAGATGGTGCCGGTCATGCGGCTCCAGGCGGCCTGCTCACGGTCGTACTCGCTCTTCCACGGAGCCACGTTCTCGTAGGGCAGCGCGACCGGCTTGTAGGTGGCGTGCGCCAGGTCGAACTGCGGGGTCAGCGTGGCGGTGCGGCCGGAGATGTCGGCGGCGATCGGGAACACGAATTCGTCTACGCGGAAGGCCAATTCGGTACCCGCGACGGTGGTGCCGTTGGCGGCCTTGATCTTGAAGACGCCGTCCTCGACCACCATCGAGCCCGCGTCGGTGCCGATGATCGTCGAGGTCTCGGTGGTGGTGGACGTGTAGTTGATCGGCTCATCCGCGGCAGGTGCTGCGTGGCTGGTTCCGGCAGCGATGCCGAGGGCAACGCTGACGGTGGAGGCCAGCAGGGCGAACTTGGTGATTTTCACGGGGGTGAACCTTTCGTGTTCCTCGTGGTGAGATGCGCGGCGCACAAGCTGCGGTCCGGGCGAGATGTGACCATAGCGAGGTAAGCCTCACCTATCAAGACCTTGCTTAGGCTAACCTCCAAGACGACCCAGTTTCGCCGCGAGAGAGAACCCTGATGAGAAATCCGCGTTGGTGCGGGTGGCTTCTTGCCGCATTCGCGCTGGTCGCAGTCTGTGCTCTCAGCCTGCTGGTCGGCACGAAAGCCATTGCGATCGGCGATGTCTGGCAGGCACTGTTCGGCGTGAGCACCACTCCCGATCACGTGACCGTCACCGAGTACCGCGTGCCACGCACTCTGCTCGGGCTACTGGTCGGGCTCGCGCTCGGCGTCGCGGGCTGCTTGATGCAGGGCCTGACCCGCAACCCGCTGGCAGACCCCGGCCTGCTCGGCGTCAACGCGGGAGCGGCCTTCGCGATCACCATCGCCGTCGCGATGTTCGGCGTGAGCGAGATCACCTCGTACGTCTGGTTCGGGTTTCTCGGCGCCGCCCTGGTGTCGGTGGTCGTCTACCGCGTGGGCACCGCCGGACGATCCGGCACCGACCCGGTGCGGCTGACACTGGCAGGCGTCGCCGCCACCGCGGTTCTCGGCGGCCTGACCAGGGGCTTGATCCTGATGCACCCCAAGGCTTTCGACGAAATGCGTCAATGGGATTCCGGCGGACTCACCGGACGCGGATTCGAGATCCTCTACGGCGCGACCCCGTTCATCGCCGCGGGCCTGATCATCGCGGCGCTGTGCGCGCGCTCGCTCAACGCGGTCGCGCTCGGCGACGATCTGGCGCACTCGCTGGGTGTGCACGTGGGGCGCACACGCCTGTTCACCGCGCTGGCGGTGGTGCTGCTGTGCGGCACCGCGACCGCGGCGGTGGGCCCGATCGCGTTCGTCGGTCTCGCGGTTCCGCATGTGGCCCGGTGGCTGATCGGACCCGACCAACGCTGGATCTTCGCCTATTCGCTGGTGCTGGCGCCGATCCTGGTGCTGTCGGCCGACATCGTGGGCCGCCTCGTCATTCGTCCCGATGAAGTTCCCGCAGGCCTGGTCACCGCGTTCCTCGGGGCGCCGGTACTGATCTGGCTGGCCCGTCGCGCAAGAGTAGGTGCCGCCGCATGAGTTCGACGATCGATTTCGGCCGCGCGATGCTGGTGGTCCGGCCGCGCGGAACACGCTTCTCCGCCCGGATCGGCGTGCGCACCCTGGTGGTTTGCGCTGTCCTGCTCACGATCTCGGTGGTGACAGCGGTGCTGGCCCTCGGCAGCGGTGACTACCTGATCCCGCCCCTGCGGGTGCTCCGCGCGCTGGTGATCGGCGACGAGCGATTCGACCGGCTGGTGGTGTGGGACTGGCGGCTGCCGCGCATCCTGCTCGCGCTGATCCTCGGCGCCGCGCTGGGCGTGAGCGGCGCCATTCTGCAATCGGTGACCAGGAATCCGCTGGGCAGCCCGGACATCGTCGGGTTCAACACCGGCGCCTACACCGGCGCGCTGATCGCCATCCTGACCCTGGGTGGTGGGCACCTGCAGACCGCGACCGGTGCGGTGATCGGCGGGCTCGGCGCCGCGCTGGTGATCCACCTCCTCGCGTTCCGGCACAACGTAGCCGGGTTCCGGCTGATCATCGTCGGCATCGGCGTCAGCGCCATGCTCGCCTCGATCAACACCTGGCTGATCCTGCGCGCCGACCTGGACGCGGCGATGTCGGCGGCGGCCTGGGGCGCTGGCACGCTCAACGGACTCTCGTGGCCGCAGGTCGGTCCCGCAGTGGTGATCCTCGCGCTGCTGGCGATCGCGCTGATCCCCGCGGCCCCCCGCTTACAGATCCTCGAACTCGGTGACGACACCGCCAGGGCGTTCGGCCTCGACGTCAGCCGGGCGATGCTGTGGCTGATCGTGCTCAGCGTCGCGTTCACGGCGGTGGCGACGGCGGTCGCGGGCCCGATCGCGTTCGTCGCCCTCGCCGCACCGCATCTGGCGCGCAAGCTGGCCCGCACACCGTCGATCGCGCTCGCGCCCTCGGCGGCGATGGGAGCGATGTTGCTGATCACCTGCGACTGGATCGCCCAGCACGCGTTCGCCCCGACGACCGTGCCGGTCGGCCTCGTCACCGTCTCGGTCGGTGGCCTGTACCTGGCGTATCTGCTGGTCGCCGAGGCGCGACGGAACTAGGAAAGCGAAAAGATGAACGACACTTCACGCCTGCGCGCCGACCGGGTCCGCCTCGGCTACAAGGGCACCACGATCAGCGACCAGCTGTCGGTGGATATCCCGGACGGCAAGTTCACGGTGATCATCGGCCCGAACGCGTGCGGCAAGTCCACGCTGCTGCGCGCGCTGGCCCGGCTGCTCACCCCCGAGTCGGGGACCGTGCTGCTCGACGGCAAACCGATCAGTTCCTACCCGGCGAAGCAGGTGGCCAGGCAGATCGGTCTGCTGCCCCAGACCTCCACCGCGCCGGACGGCATCCGGGTCGCCGATCTCGTTGCCCGCGGCCGCTATCCGCATCAGACGCTGCTGCGGCAGTGGTCGAAGGCCGATGAGGAAGCCGTCACCTCGGCGATGGCGGCGACCGGTGTCACCGAGTTATCGGCGCGGATGGTCGACGAGCTGTCGGGCGGTCAGCGCCAGCGGGTGTGGATCGCGATGGTGCTCGCCCAGGACACCCCGCTGATCCTGCTCGACGAGCCGACGACCTACCTCGACATCGCCTATCAGATCCAGTTGCTCGATCTGTGCCGGTCACTGAACCGCGAATCCGGGCGGACCGTCGTGGCCGTGTTGCACGACCTCAACCACGCCTTCCGCTACGCCGATCACCTCGTAGCCATGCGCGACGGGCGGGTGGTCGCGACGGGTGCGCCCGCCGACATCGTGACCGCCGAGCTCGTCGACGAGGTCTTCTCGTTGCGGTGCCGCATCGTCGACGACCCGGAAACCGTTACGCCACTGGTGATTCCGCTGGCGCAGGATGCCGCCAAGGTGCGCTAGAGCTGCGGCGATGCGGCAGCCGAACATAGGTATTCCACAATTAGTTAAGTTAGGCTAACCTAACTGATTGTGAATGTGACGAGTGAGGGAGTTGCCGTGACAGATGGTCTCGAGTTGCCGCTGACCGGACCGCAGCTCGGCATCTGGAACGCCCAGCGCTTCGACCCCGAGTCCGGGCGCTACCTGGTCGGCGAGGTCCTGGAGATCACCGGGGACGCGCCGATCGATGTCGACCTGCTGAGCGAGGCGATCCGTCGCACCGTCACCGAGGCCGAGAACATGCGGCTGCGGTTCACCGAAACAGCCGACGGGCCAAGGCAATTCGTGAGCGATGCCGAAGCGGTGCTGCGACCGACCGTCGATCTACGGGCGGCTGCGGAGCCGCTGGCTCTGGCCTACGAGGCTGTCGCGCTGGAGCGCGAGCAGGCCGCGCAACGGTGCCGAGGCATGGTCGACCGGCAGCTGTACAACTACACGCTGATCCGGATCTCCGACTGCGTGGTCTGGTGCGTGCAGCTCTACCACCACCTCATCGTCGACGGTTACAGCGCGGCGCTGCTCTCGCGCCGAGTCGCCGCCCACTACACCTCCCTCCGACGCGGAACACCCTCGCCGAAACAAACTTTCGGAACCATCGCCGAGCTGGTCGCCGAGGAGCAGGCCTATCGGGCAGGCCCCGAATTCGAGGCCGACCGCGCCTACTGGCGCGACCAGCTCACACCGTGGCCCGATCTCGACGGCCGCGGTCGCCACCTGGGCGGTGCGGTCGAGCGGACGATCCGCGCCGAGGCCATCCTGTCCACCGAACTGCTCGCGGCACTGCGCGAGAGCGCCGAACGGCACGGCATCACGTGGGCCGACGCGCTCGTCGCCTGCTACGCCGCGTTCCTGCACCGCCAACTCGGCACCGCCGATGTGGTGGTCTCGATGCTGCTGATGGGCCGGGTCGGCCGCGCCGCCCTGCGCACACCGGCCATGGCGGTGAACGTGCTGCCCCTGCGGGTCACGGTGAGCGCGGGCGACCGGCTCGGTGAGCTGGGCCCCCGCATCGCCGACATCCTGCGCGAGGTCCGCAAGCACCAGCGCTACAGCGGCGACGACCTCGCCCGCGACTTCCACGGCCACGGCGCGGGCGAACTCCTGCACGGGATCGGCATCAACCTCAAGGTCTTCGACTTCACCCTCGATTTCGACGGTGCGCGTGGCGTGCTGCGCAATGTGGCGGGCGGGCCCCCGGAGGACCTGGGGCTGACCGTCACTCCGCTGCCCGACGGCACGGTGCTGCTCGGATTCGAATCCGACGCGCGAACCAACGACGCGGACACGGTGTGCGGGCGGGTCGCCGGGTTGGTCCGGGTGATCGAGTCTTTCACCGGGTCGGACAAGATCGCGGTGGGTGCGCTCGAACTGCTCGATCCCGCCGAGCGCACGCGGCTGCTGGCCGCGCGCTCGACAACAATGCAGTTCCCGGACAACGAAACCCGGGCTCTTCACGACGAGCCGTCGGTCGCGACGATCCCCGACCTTCTCGAACACGTGCTCGCCGAGCAACCGGATGCCGTGGTGCTGAGTTCGGCTCAAACCGAGTACACCGCCGCTGAACTTCGACTCCGGGTGAACCGGCTCGCGCGGTTCCTGCGCGGGGCCGGGGTCGGGCCGGATGCGATCGTCGGCCTCGCGCTACCCCGCGATGTGGAATTCGTCGTCGCGTTGCTCGCCGTCTGGCGCGCCGGTGGCGCCTATCTGCCCCTGGATCCGGAACATCCGGTCGCCCGGCTGCGAGCGACGATCGCGGACGCGGGCCCCGCTGTGGTGCTCAGTGCCGGTGAGTTGGCGGCCCAGCTCGGTGCCGACGCCGTCGCGATCGACGACGCCGGCTTCCGTGCGCGGCTCGACGACCACGCGGACACCGACTTCGCGCTCGCGGTGAGGCCCGAGCACGCGGCCTACGTCATCTACACCTCGGGCTCGACCGGTCAGCCGAAAGGTGTTGTCGTACAGCACGGCTCCCTGGCCGCACTCGTCGCCGCACACCGCGCCGGGATCCACAGCGCCGCCGCCGGCCGCGTGGGCGACCGTCAGCTGACCATCGCGCACACCACCTCCTTCGCCTTCGACGCCTCGCTCGACCCACTGCTGTGGATGACCGCCGGACATCGGATCCACGTGTACGACAGCGATACCCGGCGTGACCCGGCCGCCCTGGTCGAGGCTTTCGCCCGGGACGGCATCGACGTCGTCGACGGCACTCCGTCGTTGGTCGCCGCCCTGCTCGAACACGGCTTGACCAGCGAACTACCGTCGCCGGCACAGTCGAGCCCGGTCGGCCGGAAGTCGGCGACAGCGAGCACCGAGGCGATCCGGAAGATCTCGACAGCGACGGATCTCGCGAGCGCCGACAGCGCCGATGAGACAGCGCGCCCGCCGCTGACGCTGGTGATCGGCGGCGATGCGTGCTCGGCGGAGCTATGGGGCGCGATCGATCGTGGCGGGTTCGCGGCGGTCAATCTGTACGGCCCGACCGAGGCGACGGTGGATGTGATCGGGGCACCGATCGATGGCGCTGGTCCACGGATCGGGATGCCGGTCGCGGGCTCGCGGGCTCACCTGTTGGACAACGGATTGCAGATCGTCGCCGACGGTCAGGTCGGCGAGCTGTATCTGGCCGGTCCGCAGATCGCGCGGGGCTATCTCGGCCGGTTCGCCACTACCGCACAGTCTTTCGTCGCCGATCCGTACGGCCCGCCGGGAGCGCGGATGTACCGCACCGGCGACCGGGCGCGCTGGGTGCCCGGGCTCGGCTACGAATACCTGGGCCGGGTCGACAATCAGGTGAAGATCCGCGGCCACCGCGTCGAACTCGGTGATGTGGCGGCGGCACTCGAAGGTCTGACCGAAATCCGCACCTCGGCAGCCGATATCCGGGATATCGCCGGGCGCCCTACCCTGATCGGCTACGTCGTCGCCGCGACCGGCGACCTCGATACCTCGGCCGCACGTACCCGCCTGGCCGACCTGGTCCCCGAGCACATGGTGCCGGCTCGACTCGTCGTCCTCGACGCCCTGCCCACCACCGTCAACGGCAAACTCGACCGCACGGCGCTACCGGACCCCGCGACCGACGAGTCCGGACGCGCACCGGCCACCGACGCCGAACATGCTGTCCACCAGGCGATCTCGAGGACGCTCGGCCTCGACACCGTCAGCATGGACGACGACTTCTTCGCCGTCGGCGGCGACAGCATCACCGCCATCACCGTCAGCAGCGGCCTGCGCGCCGAGGGCCTCACCCTCCTGCCCCAGCAACTACTGACCCGGCGCAGCCTCGCCGCGCTGGCCGCGGAGGCGGCGCCCGAGCCGCAACATCCCACGACCGCCGTGGGATTCGAGTCGCCGGCCGCTGTCTCGTCGCCGCTCCCGACAGCGCCCGGTCGCCTGATCGCAGCGCTCACGCAGAGCGACCTGGACGAGTTCGGCGCTACCTACGGACCGGTCGCCGATGTGCTCCCGCTGTCGCCCCTGCAGGAGGGATTGCTGTTCCACGCACTGCGCGACGGCGCCGACGACGTGTACACGATGACGGCCCGCTTCACCCTCGACGGCGCCGTCGATCCGGAGCGCATGGGTGCGGCGTTCGCGAGCATGCTGCGGCGGCATCCGAACCTCGGCGCGGCGTTCAGTTATGAACAGTTCGACCAGCCGGTGCAGATCGTTCCGCGGGCACCGGGCGTCTCGTGGCAGGTCGAGGATCTGCGCGAGTCACCTGATCCCGCAGCGCAAGCACGGCTTTCGGTGCGGCGCGCCGGCGCCGCACCGTTCGACATCGATCGACCGCCGCTGATCCGCGGCCTCCTGATCCGCCTCACCGACACCTCGCACTGGCTGGTTCTGATCGCCCATCACCTCCTGGCCGACGGCTGGTCGGTACCGACAATGGTCCGGGAAACCCTCGCCCTCTACACCGGCGAGACCCTCCCGGCCCCCGCCTACTTCGGCGACTACCTCACCTGGCTCACCACCCGCGACACCACCGCGACCCTGCACTGGTGGACCGAAAACCTCACCGGCCTGCGCGCACCGACCCTGCTCGCCGCCACCCCTACATCCGCAACCGATCCGGCCGCGTTCGCACCGGGCGGTGCCGGAGCACCGGCGCCCGCCGTCTCGACGCCGGAGCCGACCACGAACGGCGGAGGAGCACCGCACCCGGCGGATTCGGCGACGGCCCAGCGACAGCGTCCGGTCGGCCTGCGGGTTCCGCTCGCCGCCGACGTGGCGACGGCCTTGGCCGAGAACGCCCGGCGGCACGGGCTGACCGTGAACACCGTGCTGCAGGGCGCGTGGGCGATGGTGCTCGCGGATCACTTCGGGCGCACCGATGTGGTGTTCGGGACCGTGGTTTCCGGGCGTCCCGCTGATCTCGCCGGAGTCGGCGGAATGGTCGGATTGTTCAGCAATACCGTGCCCGTGCGGGTGTCGCTCGGGGCTGGTCGGCCGGTGACCGAGCAGTTCGGGGAGTTGCAGCAGACCTCGTTCGACGGCCAGGCCCGGGGATACCTCGGGTTGGCCACCATCGAGCGGGCGCTGGGATTCGGGCGGCTGTTCGATTCGCTCGTCGTGTTCCAGAACTTCCCGAAAGCCGGTCTGTTGCAGCCCGATCCCGGTGGGGTTCAGGTGGTGGACGTCGATGTCGACGGGCTGACCGACTTCCCGGTCACGGTGACCGCGTTGCCCGGCGCCGAGTTCGCGCTGATGTTGCACCACGATGTGGTCGCAGTGCCCGGCCCGGTCGCCACGCGGCTCAGTGATCGCCTCGGCGCCGTATTGTCCACGCTGGCCGCCGATCTCGACGGTTCCGTCGAGGAAGCCATGGCTGCCGCGATGCCGTCGGAAACACACGGCAGCACGCTGGCCGACTGGTCGGTGACGGCGACGATCTCCGCCGATGCGCCGGCCGTCACCGCGAACGGCGTGACGCTCTCGTTCGGTGAATTCGACAGCCGGGTCCATCGGCTCGCGCGCTGGCTCATCGACGAGGGCGTTCGGCCCGAAACTGTGGTCGCGGTGGCGATGACGCGGGGGATCGAGTCGATCGTCGCCGCGCACGCGGTGTGCCGGGCGGGCGGGGTCTACCTGCCGCTGGATCCCCACAGTCCCGCGCAGCGCGCCGACAGGATCCTCGCAACATCGCGCGCGGCGCTGGTTCTCACCACCGCGGCCGACAACTTCACGACCGATCGCGCATCCGTGGCACAGGTCGAAGCATTGGA
Organism: Nocardia sp. NPDC056541; assembly: GCF_042794235.1. Classification (NCBI taxonomy): domain Bacteria; kingdom Bacillati; phylum Actinomycetota; class Actinomycetes; order Mycobacteriales; family Nocardiaceae; genus Nocardia; species Nocardia sp. NPDC056541. The sequence continues at coordinate 71,879 of NZ_JBHTUD010000023.1, read as the reverse complement.
TCTGTCCGATTTCGCCGATACCTCGGTCTCCGACCTCGACCGACTCGCGCCCTTGCTCCCCCGCAATGCCGCGTACCTGCTGTTCACCTCGGGCTCCACCGGCGAACCCAAGGGCGTGAGCGTCTCCCACCAGGCCATCACCAGCACCTTCGAGTGGATGCAGCGACGGCACCGGTTCGGCGCGGGCGACACCGTCTTGTACCGCACCGCGGCGACGTTCGACGCCTCCCTGCTCGAGCTGTTCCTGCCGCTGCTGGTCGGTGCGCGCGTCGTGGCGGCACCGGTGTCGGGTCGACTCGACCGCGACCCGCACTACCTGGCCGACCTGATGTCGACCGAGCGGGTCGGCATGGTCCAGCTCACCTCGTCGATGCTCACCGTGCTCGCCGAGGAAGCCGACCTGAGCGGCTGCACCGCGCTGCGCTGCGTGATCACCGGCGGCGAACCGCTACCGCCGCCGACCGCGGAGCGGATCAGAGCCCTCACCGGCGCCCGCGTCCACAACCTGTACGGGCCCACCGAGGCCGCGGTGTGTATCACCCACCACGAGACCTCCGGCGCCGACCGCGGCAATGTCCCGATCGGTCTGCCCGCCGGCGGTGCCGATGTGCGTGTCCTCGATACCGAGCTGCGCCCGGTCGCGGTCGGTGTGATCGGCGAGTTGTATCTCACGGGAACGCAATTGGCGCGCGGATACCTCGCCCGCCCGGCCCGGACCGCGGGTTCGTTCGTCGCCGACCCGCTGGGACACGGCGAACGCATGTACCGCACCGGCGATCTCGTGAGCTGGGGCCCGCACGGCGAACTCGACTACGTGGGCCGCGCCGACAGTCAGGTGAAGCTGCGCGGGCAACGCATCGAACTCGGCGAAATCGAAGCGGCCCTGCTGAGTTGCCCGGGCGTGGCCCACTCCGCGGTGATCCTGCGCGAGGACACCCCGGGCGATCAACGCCTCGCGGCCTACCTGGTCGCCAAGGCGGACACCGACATCGACATCGCCACCGTCCGTTCCGGCCTACGAGCACGGGTGCCCGCCTACATGGTCCCCGCCGCGTTCGTCGTCCTCGACCACATCCCCCGCACGACGAGCGAGAAGATCGATCGCAAGGCCCTGCCGGTCCCGAACTACGCGGTCAACGCTGCCGAGAACCCCACGGCCACATCGAGTAACGCCGGGTCGGCTTCTGACATCCCCGTGCCGGCGGCTGCCCCACACGACCCGCAGGATTCGCCGAGCGCCCGCGATCTGATCGCCGACACCTCCACGACCCGCGAGCCAGGCAGCGACTCCGCGCACGCTGAGCGGGCACACCGCGCGGCAACTGATCACCGCAGCGCGATCTCCACCGCGACCAGCACCGGCCATAGCCAAGCCACCGACCTGGTCCGCACCATCCGCACGGCGATGGCCGCCGTGCTCTCCACCACCGACATCGCTGCCGACGCCGATTTCTTCGAGGCGGGCGGCCACTCGCTCACCGCCGTTCGGGTGATGGGCAGGCTCCGGCGCGCAGGGCTCGCGGTCGTCCTCGACGATGTCTTCGAAGCACCGACACCACGAGCACTCGCCAACCGGATCGCTCAGAACAACAACAACTCTCGAACGGGCGATGCGGAAAACACGGATGCCTGGGGTTCGCGACTCGACCATGTCCTCGAACTCCGCACCACCGGTTCGCGCGATCCACTGTTCTGCGTTCACCCCGTCGGCGGCACCGCCTGGCAGTTCGGCCCCCTCGCGAAACTCCTGCGAGCCGACCGCCCGATCATCGGCCTACAGCTACCGACCCTGAGCGACAACACCTTCCGTGCCGAGACCATCGACGACCTGGCCGCCCACTACGTGTCGACCATCCGCCGAATCCAACCGCACGGCCCCTACCACCTGCTCGGCTACTCCCTCGGCGGCACCATCGCCCACGCCATGGCCGCCGCGCTGACGGCGGCGGGCGAGCAAGTCGCGTTCACGGGATTGGTCGACGCCTTCGCCCTGTCCGATCTCACCGAACAGGCCACCCGCGCACTCACCGACCCCGCCGATCTGGACCAGCTGCTCCCCGAAATCCCGGATGACGCACCAGAACTGGCTACCAAGCTGCGCGACGCCGCGAGCACCCTGCTCGGCCTGGTCACCGCGTCCGCCGCGGCCGACTACGACGGCCCGATGGCGCTCTACGCCGCCGACACCGGAACCACACCGGGCCGCACCGAGGCGCAACTGGCGGGCTGGCAGTCCGCACGAGCCCGGCTCGTGGTGCGCCGACTGCCCTACTCCCACTTCGAGATCGTGTCGCCCACCGGCTGGGCCGAGGTCGCGGCACTTCTCGACACAGACCCGGTGATCGGCGGCTGAGCATGCAGCGCACCGCTTTTCACCGTTCGAAAAGAAAGATGAGGACAACCCCTTCCATGTTCACCACACGATCATCGGGCAGGCTCCGCGCCACCCTCGCCCTGCTGGTTCTCGCGCTGATCGCAGCGCTCACCGGCTGCAGCACCTCGTCGGGCGACACCGCCGCACCCAGCGGCCCCCGCGAGGTCCAGACTCCGAAGGGCCCGGTCTCCGTCCCCGCGGATCCGCAGCGCATCGTGGTGCTCAACGGCACCCTGGCCGGCTACCTCTACGACCTCGAGGCGCCGGTCGTCGCCGCCGACCCGCGGCTGCTCGGCGTCGCCAGCAAGCCGGGTGAGTTCCCGTCCGGCTGGGCCGAGGACGCGGCGAAGCAGGGCACCAAGGCCCTGCCCACCGGTGAGAACATCAACCTGGAGTTCATCGCCGCCCAGCGCCCCGACCTGATCATCGGCGGCGGCCAGGGCTACCCGGCGCAGCAGTCGGTGAACGCCTACGACCAGCTCAGCGCGATCGCCCCGACCGTGCTGGTGCCGACCGAGACCACCTACTGGCAGGACCAGCTGCGGGTGATCGCCGACGTGGTCGGCAAGCCGTCCAAGGTCGACCAGCTGATCACCAACTACAAGGACAAGCTGGCCAAGGCCAAGGCCGCCATCAAGGCGCCCGCGGGCAACACCGTCATCATGCAGTCGCTCAAGAGCCAGAAGCCGACCGCGTTCGTGCCCACCGCCGCACTGCCCACGCTGCTGTCGGAGGTCGGGTTCACCCTCGACCAGCAGCTCGAAGCCAAGGCGGGCAACCCCGCTCGTGAAGGCAGCGCCGACTTCATCAGCTTCAGCCCGGAGCTGCTGAACACCGCCGTCGACGCGCCCGTGCTGTTCATGATCCCGCTCAACGGCGGCCGGAGCCTGGCCGAGCTGCGGGCCGACCCGATGTACGCGTCGCTGCCCTCGTTCAAGGCGAACACGGTCTTCGAGCTGCCCGCCACCAGCTCGCGTCCTGACTACCGCACGGTCATGACCACGCTCGATCTGCTCGTGGAACGCTTCAAGTGACAGCGGTCGGCGGCCTGCTCATCGACATCAGCCCGCTGCGGACCTCGCGTCCGTTCCGGTGCGCGTTCGCGGCGCGGCTGGTGTCGGTGCTGGGGCTCGGGCTGCTCATGGTGGCCCTGCCGTTGCAGGTCTATCAACTGACCGGGTCGACCCTGCAGGTCGCCGGCATCGCGACGACCACCGCGGCCGCGTTGTTCGTCGGCAGCCTCGCGGGCGGTGTGATCGCCGACCGTTATGACCGGCGCAACGTGATCCAATGGTCGCGCAGCGCAGCCGGTTTCGGATTCCTGATCCTCGGTATCAACGCGGTGCTGCCGGATCCGATGCTGTCGGTGATCTATCTGGCCGCCGTCATCGACGGACTCGCGGGCGGCGTCAGCGGCTCCGCGTTGATGGCTCTTGTCCCGATGCTGGTCGGTCGCGAGAAGATCGCGGCGGCGGGCGCTTTGACCGCGCTCACCACTGACCTCGGGACCATGATCACGCCCGCGATCGCCGGTGTGCTCGTCGCACAGGCGGGGGTGTCGGTCGCGTTCTTCCTGTGCGCGGGCGCCACCGTCGCCACGGTCGGGTTGATCACCGCGATCGGGCCCGCGCCGCCGCCGGCCCGCGCCCTGCAGAACCCGGTGCGCGAGCTGGCGATCGGCATTCGATTCGCGGTGCAGCACAAAACCATTCGCATCATCCTGCTCACCGGCTTGCTCGCCATGCTGGTCAGCGGCCCGCTGGTGCTGCTACCCGCCTTCGCCGAAGTCGAACTCGGCGCCGGCCCCGGCACCCTCGGCCTGCTCTACGCCGCGCCGGGCGCTGGCGCCGTGATCGGCTCGCTCACCAGCGGCTGGATGAGCCGCACCCGCTACAACGGGCTCGCCCTGCTGATCTCGCTCGCCCTCATGCCGCTGGGCGTGATCGCCGCCGGGCTGTGGTCACACGCGGCGCTGGTGTTCCTCGGCCTGGCCGGATTCGGCCTGGCCAGGGCGGTGAACATCGTGTTGCGCTACACCCTGCTGCAACAGCAGGCGCCCGAGGAACTGCGCGGCCGGATGGCCGGACTTCTCATGGTGCAGTCGGTGACCGGCACCGCGATCGGTTCGATGGCCGCCGGATTCGTCGGCCAATTCTTCGCACCGGGTTCCGCGCTCGTGTTCTACGGCGTCGCGGTCCTGGTTCTCACCGGCGTGGTGGCGCTTGCCGCCGGGCCGCTGCACGGAAAGGAACAGCAGTGACAGATCGCAGTGGCTACGCCGCGCGCATCGCCGAGGTGCTCGCCAGTGAGCACGGCGCGAAGGTCCCGTATCCGATCGGATTGCAGGAAGTGGAGGTGATCCGCACGGTCGCGGTCGGGGCCGGGCTGCTCCGGATCACCTTCGGCGGGCCCGATATCGCGTCCTTCCACAGCTATGTGCCGGATGAGCATGTGCGCCTGGTCTTTCCGTGCGAGGACGGGGTACTGCGACTGCCCGCGCGCGACGGTCAGTCACTCGAGTGGGGCAACCCGCGCCCGGTGTCGCGCGAGTACACCGTGCGCCGCCACAGCGTCGCCGACAACGAACTCGACATCGATTTCGCGATCCACCCCGGCGGCTTGGCCTCGGAGTGGGCGAGCGCGGCGACCCCGGGCACCAAGATCCACATCGCGGGCCCTCCCGGTGGCGTCGTCGTCCCGGAGTCCTACGACCGGTTCCTCTTCGTCGGTGACATCACCGCGCTGCCCGCCATCGCGCGCTGGCTGGAACGACTGCGGCGGACCGCGCAGGGCTGGGCGTTCATCGAGGTGACCGGACCAGAGGAAGAGATCGAGATCGATGCGCCCGCGGGTATCGAGGTGCGCTGGCTGCACCGCGGCGACCTCGAGCCGGGCACCGGTGACGCACTGGAGAAGGCCGTACGTGGCGTGGAAGTGGCTGCCGGACAGCGGGTCTACGCCTGGGTCGCCGGTGAGGCCGGCTGTCTGCGCGGCATTCGCAAGGTGGTGCGCGGCGAACTCGGGATCGGGCCGAAGGACTCACTGATCGCCGGCTACTGGAAGCGCGGCGTCGCCGACTTCGATCGAGAGGAATGAGCGATGACCGACGAACAAGTCATCACGGATGTGGCAACGGCGCTCGGCGTCGACCGCTCGGAACTGGCCACCGACACCGACCTGCTCGATGCGGGCCTGGACTCGGTTCGCATCATGTCGCTCGTGGAGAAATGGCGGTCGGCCGGACATGCAGACATCGACTTTCCCACGCTCGCAGGTGATCCCGTGCTCGGGTCGTGGATCGAACTGCTGGCCTGATCGCGCTGTCCGGATCCGGGCCCGCGGTGGCAGTACGGCTGTGCCACCGCGGGCCCGGCGCGATGTCGTGGGCCTCGTCAGCGAGAACCCTCCACCCGCGCTGGGCCGGTGCCTGTCAGCTGCCGTGCGCACCATCGGCGAGCGCCTGCCGCAGATCCTTGCGGCTGGTCTTGCCGACCCCGGTTTCCGGGAATTCGTCGACGACCACGACCGTGTCGGGCATCTTCCACGCCGCCACGCCGCGCGAGCGGACGAACTTGCGCACCGAGATCAGCGTGGGCCGCTGCGCCGGGTCGATCGGCTGAACGAACGCGCAAATCCGCTGACCCAGAACCGGATCCGGCGTGCCGACGATGACAGCGTCGCGAACCGCGGGATGTTCGAGCAGGTGCGCCTCGAGCTCTTCGGCCGATACCTTCTCGCCGCCCCGGTTCACCCAGTCACCCGCGCGGCCCGCGACCACGAGATTGCCGTCCGGGCGCACGGACACGATGTCGCCGGTGCGGTACCAGCCGTCGGCGGTGAAGCTGCGGGCATCGGCGTCGGGATTGTCGTAGTAGCCGCGAATGGTGTACGGGCCCTGCGTGATCAGGTTGCCGGTAGAGCCCGGCGCCACCTCGGCGCCGTTGTCGTCGACGACGGCGAGCTGGTCGTACTCCGACATCGGGCGACCCTGCGTGCTGACCACCACGTCGATCGGGTCGTCGAGCCGCGTGTAGCAGACCAGCCCCTCGGCCATGCCGAACACCTGTTGCAAGGTCACACCGAGCGCGGGACCGATCCGGCGGGCGAGCTCGTCCTGGCACCGCGCCCCACCCACCTGGAGTACCCGCAGACTGGACAGATCCGCGGTCTCGCCTGCCTCGGCGCGCTCGGTCCACAGCCGCGCCAGCGGGGGGACCAGACCCGTGATGGTGACGCCGAATCGCTCGATCAGCGGAAAGGCCGTCGCCGGAGTCGGGTCGGGCGTCATCGCCACCGCGCCACCCGCCCACAGCGCACCGAGGATGCCCGGCGAACTCATCGGGAAGTTGTGCGCGACCGGCAGCGTCGCGAGATAGACAGTGGCGCTGTCGAGCTCACAGATCTCGGCGCTGCGGCGCACGCTGTACAGGTAGTCGTCGTGGGTACGCGCGATGAGCTTCGGGATACCCGTACTCCCGCCGGACAGTTGCAGGAACGCCACATCGCTCGGCGACGGGCCCGCCAATTCGGTAGGGGTGTCCCGGAATTCGTCGATGTCGTGCGCGTCACCGGGCAGCGACGGGCAGTCGACCAGCACCAGGTGGCGCAGACTCTCGACCTCGCCGCGCACCTCGGCGGCCAGCGCCGCGTAGTCGAAACGCTGGTGCGTGCCGCAGGTGATCATGGCCTTCGCCCCGGCGGCCTCGGCGATCGGCACCAGCTCGGCCTTGCGATGGGCGGGCAGACAGAACACCGGCAGCGCACCGAGCTTGAACAGCGCGAAGATCGCCTCGACGAATTCCGCGCGGTTGGGCAGCTGCACCAGCACCCGGTCACCGGGCGCGATGCCGAGGCGGGCCAAACCGGTGGCGAGCGAGCGGGAACGATGCTCGAGTTCGGCGTAGGTCCAGCTGTTCGCGTCGTCCAGGACCGCGATCCGGTCCGGCGCCGCGACCGCGCGCGCGGTGAGCACGTCGCCGAATGTCTCACCGGTCCAACAGTTCTGCTCTCGATATCGTTGTGCCAGCTCAGCGGGCCACGGAGTGAATCCGGGGAGCACGGGATCGGTCAAGTCGAGCACCTCTTTCCAGCGGATCTTCGAAGTTCCTCGCCGGAAGCTGTAAGGGAAGCTAACCAACCGACGATGAAATCAGGTTAGGCTAACCTCATGCATAGTGGTGAGTCCAGAGGGCGAATCGTCGTCGTGACCGGCGCCGCCGGGGGAATCGGCGCCGCGGTCGCCGCCCGTTTCGCCGGCGAGGCGGGAGTTCTCTCGCTGTGGGATCGCGACCCCGCCGTCCACAAGGTCGCCGCCGAACTCACGGCACGATCCGCTCATGGCGTCGAACTGGATATCAGCGACGGCGCCGAAGTACAGGCCGCCTTCGACCGTCTCACCACGGAATTCGGAACACCCGATGTCGTCGTGCACGCGGCCGGGCTCATGGTCGGCGGCTCCGCACTCGAACTCGACCCACAGGAGTGGGCACGCTGCCTGACCGTCAACGCCACCGGCACGATGCTGATCACCCAGCGCGCGGCCGCCGAGATGGTCCGCGCCGGTCGTGGCGCGATCGTGGTCGTCTCCTCGAACGCGGCCGCCACGCCACGCGTCGCCATGGCCGCCTACGGCGCCGCCAAGGCCGCCGCCACCGCGTTCACCCGCTCGCTGGCCCTGCAAGTCGCGCCGCTCGGCGTGCGGGTGAACCTGGTCTCGCCCGGTTCCACCGATACCCCGATGCTGCGTGAGATGTTCGGCGGCACCGTCGACGACGCGGCCGAGCATGCGCTGCTCGACGGCGATCCGAGTGCCTACCGCCTCGGAATTCCGTTGCGCCGCATCGCCACTCCCGCCGATATCGCGGGCTCAGTCCACTTCCTGGCGTCCGAGGACGCCCGCCACATCACGATGCACGACCTGCGGGTCGACGGTGGCGCAACGCTCGACATGTGACCGAGAGGAATGATCACCATCAGTACCGACAGCTCAGACCCCGCTTTCCTGCTGTCCCGTCCGCAGCGGACCGTGTCCGCCACCGCGGGCGGGACCGTCTTCCGCTCGGCACACGACGCGATCACCGCGCTGCGCAGCGGCCGGATCAGCCACATCGTCGGCGCGCTACCGTTCACCCCCGGCGCTCCGACCGCGCTGTGGGCGCCGGATTCGGTGACGATCACCGAGGCGCCGCACCAACCCGGTTCGCGGGCGCTGCCCCGCTTCGAACTCGATGCCGCGCTGCCCGCGCCGGAGGAACACCGCCAGCGCGTCGCCACCGCAGTCGAACTGCTCGGCAATCCCGCGCATCCGTTGCGAAAGGTGGTGCTGGCCCGCGCTGTTCGCGCTCGGACGACGACACCTGTTCGAGCACTGGATATCCTGGACCTGATGGTCGCCTCGGACCCGATGTCCAACGGGTTCCTGGTCGACCTCTCCGCCGCGGGCGGACGCTATCCCGGCCGACACCTGGTCGGCTCCAGCCCCGAGATCCTGATACGCCGCAACGGAAGTCAGATCCTGAGCCACCCACTGGCAGGCTCGGCCCGGCGAATCCTCGACGACAGCGGCGCCGACCGCACCGCCGCCGACGCACTGCTCGCCTCCACCAAAGACCATGCCGAGCACCGCTTCGTGACCGACCAGGTTTCCGCCGTGCTGCGTGACCGGTGCGCCGAAGTACAGACTCCCGCACCGGAACTCACGGCCACACCGGCGATGTGGCATCTGGGCACGCCGATCACCGCGACAGTCCCGCTCGCCGGACCGTCGGCGCTGGAGCTGGCAGTAGCACTGCACCCGACCCCCGCGATCTGCGGCACGCCCACCGCGGCGGCCGCCCGCGTGATCGCCGAACTCGAGGGCGAACGCGGCTTCTACGCCGGTGCGGTCGGCTGGTGCGACGCCGACGGCAACGGTGAGTGGATGGTGAGCATCCGCTGTGCCGAGCTGTCCGCCGACGGCACCACCCTGCTCGCGCACGCGGGCGGCGGGATCGTCGCCGCCTCCGACCCTGCCGCCGAATTGGCCGAGACCACCGGCAAATTCCAGCGCATCCTCGGGCCGCTCGGTATCGCCGACCTGCCCGTCACCGTCGGCTGACCCCGCCGACCCAACGCTCAACGGAGACTCCCCATGCCCATTCCCCCGATCGCGCCCTATCCCATGCCGACCGCGGACGAGTTCACCGCCGACCAGGTCGACTGGACCGCCGAGGCCGGCCGCAGCGCACTGCTGATCCACGACATGCAGCAGTACTTCCTCGACGCCTACGATCTCTACCGCGATCCCGCGCGCACCCTCATCGCCAACATCGCCACCCTGCGCGATCACTGCCACCGGTTCGACATCCCGGTCATCTACACGATGCAACCCGGCGACCAGCATCCGTCACGGCGCGGGATACTCGCCGACTTCTGGGGCACCGGCATGTCCGAGGGCGCCGATACCGAGGTGATCAACGCCATCGCCCCCGACCCACAGGACATCCAGGTCACCAAGTGGCGCTACTCCGCCTTCCAACGCACCGATCTGCGTGAGCTACTCGGCTACTACGGTCGCGATCAGCTCCTCATCACCGGCGTCTACACCCACATGGGCTGCATGCTCAGTGCCGCGGAGGCGTTCATGGGCGACGTGCGCCCCTTCCTCGTCCACGATGCCACCGCCGACTTCAGCCGCGACGAACACATCATGGCGCTGAACTACGTCGCTCGCCGTTGCGGTGCCGTCACCAGCACCGACGAGCTGATCCGTCAGCTCGACACCACAAACGTGGAATCCACCGAACGCCGATCCGCCTGATCGGTACCGACAAAAGGCCCTGCCGTTGCGATGAACGGCAGGGCCTTTTGCCCGCCGAGTCACCCCTGAACCTGCCCCAAAGAAGAAGGAACACCGTTCATGTCAGTTCATCGAATGACGGCGCGCATGCGTGCCGCCGTCGCGCTCCTGATCGTCGCGGTGGCCGCGACGGCAGCGGGCTGCGGCAGCTCCACTGCCGACCAGGCCGCCGGCACCGGCACTCGCCAGGTGGAAACCGCCAAGGGCCTCGTCACAGTGCCCGCCGACCCGCAGCGCATCGTGGTCCTCAACGGCGCTCTCGCCGGATACCTCTTCGACCTGGACGCCAAGGTGAAAGCCGCGGATCCGCGCATTCTGGGCATCACGCTGAAGCCCGGCGAGTTCCCCCCGTCCTGGGCGGCGGATGCCGCGGAACAGGGCACCGAGGCAGTGCCCTCCGGTGACGACCTGAACCTGGAGTTCATCGCCGCCCAGCGGCCGGACCTGATCATCGGCGGCGGGCCCGGATACCCCGGCATGCAGTCGATCAAGAACTACGACAAGCTCACGGCCGTCGCGCCCACCGCGCTCGTACCCTCCGACGCCGCCAACTGGCAGGACCAGTTGAAGTCGGTGGCCCACATCGTGAACCGCCCCGACAAGGTGGACAGCATGATCACCACCTACAACGACAAGGTCGCGAAGGTGAAGTCCGGCATGAAGCTGCCACAGGGCGCGACGGCCGTGATGCAGTCCCAATCGGACGGCAAGCCCATCCTGCTGGCCCCCAACACCCCGCTGGCCACACTGCTCGCCGAGGTCGGATTCACCATCGACGACAAGATCGAAGCGAAGGCGGGCAACCCGCCCCGGCCCGCGGCAGCCGACTGGGTGACCTTCAGCCCCGAACTACTGAGTACCGTCGTCGACGCTCCGGTGCTGTTCGTGATCTCGGTCGACAACGGCCGCGATATCGCCCAGCTGAAGGCAGATCCGGCGCTCGCGATACTGCCTGCCTTCCAGAAGAGTCAGGTCTACGAGCTGCCCGCGGACAGCAAGCGGCCGGACTACCGGGTTGCCATGGCGACCCTCGACCTGTTGGCGCAGCGCTTCCAGTGAGACAGCCGTCGGCGGCCTGCTGATCTAGCGCGCCGACGAAGCCCAGGGCTCGGTGGCCAGCACCGTCTGGTCGTCGACGCGATCACCTGCCTGCTCGGCGGAGTGGGTGATCGAAGTCGGGATCTTGGGAAACGCGTGGGCATGGTGGCGCCCGATCCAGGTGAGCAGCTCCTCACGGACCGCACAGCGCAGGGTCCACGCGTCGTCGGCATCGGCGGCCGACATCGTCGCACGGACGACGATGTCGGTCGGCGTGCTGTCGGTCACCAGCAGATTCCAGTTGCGCCCGTCCCATTCCCGGCACTCGCGCAGGTAGGTGTGCAGATGCTCGCGCAGCGCGGGTACCGGGGTGCTGTGGTCGAGGTGCAGCAGCACTGTGCCGGTGACCTGCGAGCCGCCCCGCGACCAGTTCTCGTAGGGTTGGCTGTTGAAGTAGGACACCGGCATGGTGAGCCTGCGGTCGTCCCAGATCCGCACGGTCAGGAAGGCCAGGGTGATCTCCTCGACAGTTCCCCACTCCCCTTCCACGACAACGGTATCGCCGATCTTGACCGAGTCGCCGAAGGCGATCTGCAACCCGGCCATGAGATTGCTCAACGTCGACTGGGCGGCGACACCGACGATGATGCCGATCACGCCCGCCGAGGCCAGCATCGACGTGCCGAGGGTCCGCAGACTCGGGAACAGCAGCAGGATGGCCACCGCGGCGGTGGTGACCACCAGCACCGAAGTGACGATGCGACGCACCAGTCCGAGCTGGGTGCGCAACTGGCGCACGCGCGAAACCTCGCTGGCGCGTTGGGCATAGCGGCCCAGCAGGCTTTCGGCCACCACATCGGTGGCCCGGATGACCAACCACACCGCGGCGATGATGGCCGCCGTCGCCAGGAAGCTCCGGATCACCACGTCCTGGCGCAGGTCGAGCTCGGCGAGCGGATAGACCGCGTGCAAGGTGACCGTCCCGAGCAGAATCTGCAGCGGCAGTTGCAGTCGCCGCAGCGATGGCAGATGGACGCTGGGACTGCGGCGCGCCGCGTAGCGCAGCACACGCTCTACCAGCAAACCCACCGACACCGTGATCGCCGCCGTAGCGAGCAGCACGATGATCGGCCGTAATATCTCCTCCACGAGATCGAACTCCTCCCGTTGTCGGCATGCCTCAGCTGCGGCATACCCACACCCGCCGGCCACAGACATGACCGTCTGATTGCGAGTCGTGGAGTCGGCACAACGACAAGAGGCTCCGCTGTTCGGCGCGAACAGCGGAGCCTCTTGCGGTTGTCTTCGGCTGTCTTACAGCGCTTTCAGTTCCTCGGTGACCGCACCGACGGACTTCTTCGCATCACCGAACAGCATCGAGGTGTGGTCGGCGTAGAACAGCGGGTTGTCGATACCGGCGAAGCCGGAGTTCATCGAGCGCTTCAGCACGATGACGCTCTTGGCCTGGTCGACATTGAGCACCGGCATGCCGTAGATCGGGCTCGACTTGTCGTCGCGGGCCGCCGGGTTGGTGACGTCGTTGGCGCCGATGACCAGGACCACATCGGTACGGTTGAACTCACCGTTGATGTCGTCCATTTCCTTCATCGCGTCGTAGGACACCTCGGCCTCGGCCAGCAGCACGTTCATGTGACCGGGCATGCGACCGGCGACCGGGTGGATCGCGTACTTGACCTCGACACCCTTGCCCTCGAGCAGCAGCGCCATCTCCTTGACCGCGTGCTGGGCCTGCGCCACGGCCATGCCGTAGCCCGGGACCACGATCACCTGGTTGGCGTAGGCCATCTGGATCGCGGCGTCGGCGGCGGAGGTGGCCTTCGCCGTCTTGGCCTCACCGTCACCCGAACCTGCGACCGCGCCGCCGCCACCGAAGCCACCGGCCACGATCGCGGGGATGGAGCGGTTCATGGCCTTGGCCATCAGGTTGGTGAGGATGGTGCCCGAGGCGCCGACGATCATGCCCGCGACGATCATCGCGGTGTTGTTCAGCGCCAGACCGGCGGCCGCGGCCGACAGACCGGTGAGAGCGTTGAGCAGCGAGATCACGACCGGCATGTCCGCGCCGCCGATGGGCAGCACGACCATCAGGCCGAGCACACCGGCGAGCACGAGCAGGCCGATCATCCACAGCTGCGAGACGCCACCGTTGTCGGCGCCGAGGCCGATCACGACGGCGCACACGATCGCGCCGACGAGCAGGATCAGGTTCAGCGGCTGCTGTAGGCGACCGACGCTGATCGGCTTGCCGGACAGGAGTTCCTGCAGCTTGGCGAAGGCGATGATCGAGCCCCAGAAGGAGACCGAGCCGATCACCGCGGCGAACAGCGAACCGATGATGATGTGGATGGTCGGTTCCTCGTGCAGCTGCGAAAAGCCCGCGCTGTCGACGAATTCGGCCCACGCGATCAACGCGACGGTGCCACCACCGACACCGTTGAACGCCGCGACCAGCTGCGGCATCTCGGTCATCTTGGTGCGGATGGCGGGCGGAACACCCAGTGCCACACCGACGATCAGACCGGCGGCGATGAGAATCCAGTTGAGCAGGGCCGCGTGGCGCACCGAGATCAAGGTGGCGACCACCGCGATACCCATACCGACAGCGGCGATCTGGTTGCCGCGCACCGCGGTCTTCGGGCCGGTCAGGCCCATCAGGCCGTAGATGAACATGGAGAAGGCCACGATGTAGAGGCCGTTGACCAGGTAGGTCATGTTGTCGACTGCGTGCATCACTCGGCCGCCTTCTTCTTACCCTTGAACATGCCGAGCATGCGGTCGGTGACCACGAAGCCACCGATGACGTTCAGTGTTCCGAACACCACCGCGACGAACAGGATCACCTGTACGAGCAGCGAGGGGTCCTTCACATTGCCCAGGGTGACCAGCGCACCGAGCACGACGATGCCGTGAATGGCGTTGGTGCCCGACATCAGCGGGGTGTGCAGGGTGTTGGGCACCTTCGAGATCACCGCGAAGCCGACGAAGCCGGACAGCACGAGGATCGCGATATTGGCGAGCAGTTCGGTGTACATCAGGCTTCCACCTCACGGGTGACGCAGGAATCCGCCAGGACCTGATCCTCGAAGTCGGGGGCGAGCTTGCCGTCGACCAGCATCAGTTCCAGCAGCGCCGAAATGTTCTTCGAGTACAGCTCGGAAGCGTGCTCGGGCATCGTGGCGGGCAGGTTCAGCGGCGAGGCGATGGTCACCTCGTGCTTGACCACGACCTCGCCGGGCTCGGTGAGCTCACAGTTGCCACCGGTCTCCCCGGCCAGGTCGACGATCACGCTGCCGGGCTTCATGCCCTCGACAGCGGCCGCGGTGACCAGGCGGGGTGCGGGGCGACCCGGCACCAGCGCGGTGGTGATCACGACGTCGAAGCCCTTGATGGCGTCTTCGAGCGCCTGCTGCTGCTGAGCCTTCTCCTCGTCGGTGAGTTCGCGGGCGTACCCACCCTCACCGGCGGCGTCGATCCCCAGATCCAGCCACTGCGCACCGACCGAGCGCACCTGATCGGCGACCTCGGGACGCACGTCGTAACCGGTGGTCCGCCCGCCGAGACGCTTGGCCGTGGCCAGCGCCTGCAGACCGGCGACGCCGACACCGAGCACCAGCACGGTGGCCGGCTTCACGGTGCCCGCGGCGGTGGTGAGCATCGGGAAGAACCGGGTCGACTCCGACGCGGCGAGCAGCACGGCCTTGTACCCGGCCACGTTCGCCTGCGAGGACAACGCGTCCATCACCTGCGCGCGCGAGATACGCGGAATCGCCTCGACGGCGAACGCCTGCACACCGGCGGAGCGCAGCGCGCCGATCTGATTCTCGGCATTGCGCGGCGCCAGGAAACCGATCAGGGTCTGCCCGGAGGACAGCTTGCCCACCTCGGCATCACTGGGCGGGGCGACCTTGACGACGACCTCGGCCGACCAGGGGTCACCGATGGTCGCGCCTGCCTCTACATAGGCAGCGTCGGGAATGAGAGCGCCGAGGCCGGCACCGGCTTCCACGATCACCTCGACACCCTGCTTGGACAGGGCGGGGATGATCTTGGGCACCAATGCGACTCGCCGCTCACCCGGGCCGGACTCGCGAACGACTCCGACACGCGCTCCGCGCGGCGAACCCTCGCCCACGTTTTGCGTTGTCTCCACTAGTCAGACTTCCTTTTCGTGCTGGCTTCGAGCCTGGGAACAACGGGGCGCCGAAGTTACCTGTGAGTAAGTTCGACTGAAATCCTGGCAACTGTACTCGGCTCGCGGTGAGCCTAGCGGAGATGCCCGTCACAACGGAGAACTGGACTGACGACCACAAAACGGACACCGCGGCCCTCGTCAGCAGTGACAACCAGCTCCCGGCCCGGCGGACACCGGCCGGTGCCCACACCGAGATTCGTCACCGCAGGTGGGGACATGCAAGAGCGCACATCCACGTCGGTTACTTACCTCGACGTCCGACTCCAGGCCGGGCACCCGCGTATCCGGCGAGACGTGATGCGCGTCATGGTAGCGACCGGTTCGGGCTGTTGCGCGACCCAGATCACACCGTAGGGTCGAGGCCGTGAACGACTGCGCCTTCTGTCGGATCGTGGCGGGTGCCGCACCGGCAACCATGGTCTACTCCGATGACGCGGTCTGCGCGTTCCTCGACATCCGTCCCATCACCCGTGGCCATACCCTGATCGTTCCCAAGGTCCACGCGACCGAACTCGACGATCTCGACCCCGACCTCGGCGCCCGGATCTTCCGCACCGGCCACCGTCTGGCCCGTGCCCTGCGCCTGAGCGGGCTCGCGAGCGACGGTGCCAACCTCATCCTCAACGACGGCACCGCCGCGTTCCAGACCGTCGGCCACGTCCACCTGCACGTGGTCCCGCGCAAGCACGGTGACAAACTCACCTTCGCCAAGGGTTTCCTCTTGCGTCGCCCGCACGAACCGAATTCGACCGCAGCGGCGATCCGCGCCGGCCTCACCGCGCTCGACCAGAGCGAAGCAGAAGGAGCACAGGGATGATCGAGACGCCGGGGCGCGAACAACTCACCGACCTGCTCGCCGAGCAGTGGGAAGCCATCGCGCTGCTGGTCACCGACCTCGACGAAAAGGCTTGGCGCCGAACGTCTCCGCTGCCCGGCTGGACCCTGTTCGACGTGGTCGCGCACGTGATCGGCACCGAGTCGTGGTTACTCGGCGAGACACCGCCGCCGCACGATCCCCTGCGTCCCAAGACCGACGTGCGAACCCTGCCGCATGTGCGCAACGAAGTGGCCGTGCTCAACGAGATCTGGGTCGACCGGTTGCGCCCACTCTCCGGGAAACGGCTGCTCGCGCTGTTCGACGAGACCACCGAACGTCGCCGGGCGGCACTGGCCGCCATGGACGACGACGCCTGGCAGGCGCCGACCGTCTCACCGGTGGGTCAGGTCCCCTACGGGCGGTTCATGCGGGTGCGGCTGTTCGATTGCTGGATGCACGAACTCGACCTCGCCGACGGGATCGGGCGCAGCGTGCCCGAGGGTGGCGCGCGGGCCGAGGCCGCGTTCACCGAACTGACCCTCGGTCTCGGCCGTGCGGTGGTGAAAGGCGCCAAGGCGCCGGATGGTTCGCTGATCACGCTGGACCTGACCGGTCCGGTGACCCGGCAGGTACACCTGTCGGTCGCCGGTGGGCGCGGGTCGGTTCTCGACGAGGTTTCCGAAGAGCCGACCACCGTGATCCGCGTGGACTCCGGGCTTTTCGCGCGACTGCGCGGCGGGCGCACCACCGCCGACCGGCACCCCGGCGAAGTCGTCGTCGAGGGTGATACCGCGCTCGGTGAGCGGCTCGTACAGAATCTGGCGTTCACTATCTGATGCGACTCTTCCTGGCGTCCTACAGATTCGGCGGTTTCGCCGATCGGCTCGTCGGGCTCGTCGGCGCGCCGGGACGCGTCGCGGTGATTCCGAACGCGTGTGACGCGTGGCCCGATGCCTGGTCGGCGGCGGTGACGAGCGATGTGAAACTGCTGGAGCAACAGGGCTATTCGCCGGACGTGCTGGATCTGCGCGAGTACGCCGGGCAACCGGAGCGGCTGGAACGGCACCTGCGCGGGTTCCCGATGGTCTGGGTGCGCGGCGGCAACACGTTCGTGCTCCGCGCCCAATTCGCCCGCAGCGGAGCCGATTCCGTGCTGCCCGCGTTGTTGCGCGAGGATGTGCTGGTCTACGCGGGCTACAGCGCGGGCGCGTGCCTGCTCGGACCCGACCTGCACGGGCTGGAAACCATGGACGACCCCGCCGAGGTACTACCCACCACCGGCATCGAACCACGGTGGGACGGACTGGGTGTGGTCGATCGTCGCCTGATCGTCCACCTGGACTCCCCCACCGACCCGGATGGCGACTCCGCCGCGATGCTGGCCCACTGCGTCGCCCAGGGCATCCCGCACTGGGCGCTCACCGACGACGACGTGGTCCTGGTCGACGGCGATCGCACCGAGGTGCTCCGGGGTTGACTCCGCCGGCACACCGACGCGCGATCACGCGGCGGTCGTCGCCGTCACCGCCGACCGGCGGCGGAAGACGAGCCAGCGCATCGCGCAGTACATGTACACGGCCTCACAACCGCCCGCGAGCAACCTGGCCAGGTGATACTCCAGGCCGAGCGCGGTGAGACCCGAGCCGACGCCGAGGATGAACGCCAGGTAGTTCACCACGACCACCACCACATACACCGCGGCTTGCTTGCCCATCGGCGCGTGGGAGTGGAAGTTGAAGGTGCGATTGAGCAGGAAGCTCAGCCCGAACGCCACGATGTAGGCGAGGGTGATCGACAGCCAGACGGGCAAGCCGAAACCGCCGTGCAGCAGTGTGAGCAACAGCAGGTCGACACCGAAGGTGAAGCTGTTGATCAGCGCGAAGCCGAGGAACGTCGCGGGCACATACCGGTCGAGCCCCCACGGCAGCCGGGCGACGACCGCCGCACACCAACGGGTGAACCGGTCGGCCACCGATTCGGTGACGCTCGCCTGATGCTGCACGCGGCCAGCCTGCCAGCGGCAGATGAAGTCAGGGTGAGCAACCGGCAAACGGGTGGGCCGAGCGGCTAGCGGCTGACCGCCGCGATCGGGCGAGTATCGAACGAGGCCCACGCGGCGAGGCAGCGACGGCGGGTGAGCTCATCGGCCTCGGCGAGCAGAGCGTCACGCAGCAACGCGGGGTCGGCTGCCCAGCGTGCGGCGATCTCGGCCAGCGCACGGACATCGAACATCCCGGTCGACTCCAGCGCGGACAGCCATTCGTGATGTGCGCCGGTGTGCACACGACGCATCACCTCGGTGTCGATGCCCGCGTCGGCGAACTCCGCGGCCAGCAGAGCACCCACCAGCTCGCCGCGGTCCTGCGGTTCCTTCATCATCGCCAGTCCTCCCTACGAAAAGCGGTGCGGCGCAACAACGTCGCATGATCGATGCGCGCGGCGCGCACCCGTGGAGCAGAACTCGAAACACGCTGGGCGGCGAGGCGATTCACCGTCGAACACACCCTGTCAGGGCATTGTGACGGATTGGACGGCGTATATACCAACGGGGCGCGCCAGATCACATCGATGCGCGGATTTCCTTGTTCGGGCCCACATCACATCCGGTCGATCACCAGGCATTCTTCTGCCCCGGCGTGGTTCACGTGCGCGCCCGGTGCGCGATCGACCAGGACGAACTGCCCGCGACGGACGGGGTGCGCGGGTTAGCGTGAACAGGTGGACGAGCGCAGCGGTGACCTCGATTCGTTGATTTCGGCGTTGCCGGACGGGGCGGTCGTCATCGACCCCGATCTGCTGGCGGGCTACCGACAGGACTGGGCGCGCGATCCCGACGCCGGCACGCCGCTGGCGGTGGTGCGGGCGCGCGGTACCGCCGATGTCGCCGCCACGCTGCGGTGGGCGCACGCGAACAAGGTCCCGGTGGTGCCGCGCGGGGCCGGGACCGGCCTGTCCGGTGGGGCGACCGCGGTGGACGGCGGAATCGTGCTCAGCACCGAGCTGATGCGGGAGATCAGCGTCGACGCGGTGACCCGGATCGCGGTGGCGCAACCCGGACTGCTCAACGCCGAGGTGAAACGGGCTGTCGCCGCGGAGGGGCTGTGGTATCCACCGGACCCGTCCTCGTTCGAGATCTGCTCGATCGGCGGCAACGCGGCGACCAACGCGGGCGGGCTGTGCTGTGTGAAGTACGGCGTGACCACCGACTATGTGCTCGGCATGGAAGTGGTGCTGGCCGACGGGACCGTGGTGCGGCTCGGCGGGCCGCGACTCAAGGACTCGGCCGGGTTGTCGCTGACGAAACTGTTCGTCGGGAGCGAGGGCACGCTCGGCGTGATCACCGAACTCACCCTGCGCCTGCTGCCCGCACAGCCCCCGCAGTCGACCGTCGTGGCCAGTTTCGGCTCGCTCACCGCGGCGACCGACGCGATCCTGGCGATCACCTCGACCCTGCGCCCGGCCATGCTCGAATTCATGGACACCGTCGCGATCAACGCCGTCGAGGACGAGATGCGGATGGGGTTGGACCGCACCGCCGCCGCGCTGCTGGTCGCCCGCTCCGACGCCCCCGGCGAATTCGCCGCGCACGAAGCGCAAGTGATGGTGGGCCTGTGCGAGAAGGCCGGCGCGACGGAGGTTTTCCATACCGCCGATGCCACCGAAGGTGAGGCCTTCACCGCCGCACGACGCTTCGCGATTCCCGCCGTGGAGAAGATCGGGCCGCTGCTGCTCGAAGACGTCGGCGTGCCGTTGCCCCGGCTCGGCGACCTGATCGCCGGCGTCACCGCCATCGGCGAACGCAACGACGTGCTCGTCTCGCTCATCGCGCACGCGGGCGACGGCAACACCCACCCGCTGATCGTGCACGACCCCACCGACCCCGACAACACCGCACGCGCCCACCGCGCCTTCGGCGAGATCATGGACCTGGCCATCGCCCTCGGCGGCACCATCACCGGCGAACACGGCGTCGGCCGCTTGAAAAAGGCCTGGCTGCCCGACCAGGTCGGCCCCGACGTCATGGCCCTGACCCGCCGCATCAAGGACGCACTCGACCCCGAAGGCATCCTCAACCCCGGCGCGGTCCTCTGACCGGGTTAGCATCCGAGGCATGACCACCAGGCTCGAGCACAACGTCGCCGACACCCGTTACGAGATCTACCACGACGATGTCCTCGCGGGATACGCCGACTACGCCGAACGCGAAGACCCCAGGGTTCGCGACTTCCACCACACCATGACGTTTCCGGAGTTCCGGGGCCGAGGAGTAGCGGCCGAAGTCGTGAAATACGGGCTCGACGACTCCCGCGAACACGGCTACCAGATCATCCCCACCTGCTGGTACGTCGAAAAATACATCGCCGAACATCCCGAATACGCCGACCTCGTCCCGTAACAGCTATCCGGCACTGCCCGCCACATTCGTGTTGTGTACCGAACTGACCCACCAGGTGTCGTTGTGTTCGGTGAAAACCCATGTGCCGCGGTTGGTTACCGAGAAACTCGGGGTGCGTAGTGTCTGCTCGACAGTGACGATCGCGTGCCCACCGGAAAGGAAGCGCACGGCGAGAATCGTGTAATTCGCTTCGGCGTCCGGGCTGTTCCGCAGTGCGGTCCGGTGATACGCATGCAGTTCATCCCAGCCCAGAAAGACAGAGCCCGCCGGATTGATGAAAGCCACATCGGCGGTGAAGACGCTGTCGAAGGCGTCTGCGTCTTTTGCCGCGAGTGCGGCTTCGAGAGTTCCGAACACGCCGGTGATCGCGGCTAGTGCGACGTCCTGATCCTGGACGGCTACGGCAGCCTTCGGGCGCGCGCCAGGTGCATCAACAGTCATCGTCCCAACATACGTACGCCCTCTGCCGGCGGCCCGAATCCGCGTGCCCACACAGCAATCGACCGGGTGCTCCGGCCTACTCCTCGCAAACGGCCTGTACGAGGAAGAGTAGGCGATGTGGAACACCCGGTCGGTGCGGGGAATCAGCCCTTGAGCAGGTTACGAGCCATCACCAGACGCTGGATCTGGTTGGTGCCCTCGTAGATCTGGGTGATCTTCGCGTCGCGCATCATGCGCTCGACCGGGAAGTCGGTGGTGTAGCCGGCGCCACCGAAGAGCTGGACGGCGTTGGTGGTGACCTCCATGGCCACGTCCGAGGCGAAGCACTTGGCGGCGGCGGAGATGAAGCCGAGGTTCTTCTCGCCACGCTCGGCGCGGGCGGCCGAGGTGTAGACCATCAGGCGGGCGGCCTCGATCTTCATGGCCATGTCGGCCAGCATGAACTCGGTGTTCTGGAAGCTGGCGATGGTCTTGCCGAACTGCTTGCGATCCTTGGTGTAGGCGATCGCGGCGTCGAGCGCGCCCTGGGCCAGGCCGACGGCCTGCGCGCCGATGGTCGGGCGGGTGTGGTCGAGGGTCTGCAGCGCGGTCTTGAAACCGGTGCCGGGCTCGCCGACGATGCGGTCGCCGGGGATGCGGCAGTTCTCGAAGTACAGCTCGGCGGTCGGCGAACCCTTGATGCCCAGCTTGTGCTCGAGCGGGCCGACCACGAAGCCCTCGTCGTCCTTGTGGACCAGGAACGAGGAGATGCCGTTGGCACCCTTGTCGGCGTCGGTCACCGCCATCACGGTGTACCAGGAGGACTTGCCGCCGTTGGTGATCCAGCACTTGGAGCCGTTGAGGATCCAGTCGTCGCCGTCGGCCTTGGCGCGGGTGCGCATCGCGGCGGCATCGGAACCGGCCTCACGCTCGGACAGCGCGTAGGAAGCCATCTCGCCGTTGACGATGTCGGCCAGGACCTTGGTCTTGAGCTCTTCGGAGCCGTTGAGAATCAGGCCCATGGTGCCGAGCTTGTTCACGGCGGGGATCAGCGAGGACGAGCCACAGACGCGGGCGACTTCCTCGATCACGATACAAGTGGCGACCGAGTCGGCACCCTGGCCGCCGTAGGCCTCCGGCACGTGCACGGCGTTGAAGCCCGCGGCGTTCAGCGCGGTGAGCGCCTCCTCCGGGAAGCGGGCGTTGCCGTCGACGTCCTTGGCGTAAGGAGCGATTTCCTTCTCGGCGAGGCCGCGGATGGCGCCGCGCAGCTCGTCGTGGAAGTCCTCGAGCTTGAACAGATCGAAGTCGGGGTTACCAGCCATCGGGGGCACACTCCTGGTCGTGGTCGTGATCGCTGCGGTCTCACAGCGCGTGTGGCGTCGGCACGCAGTGCCAATCTACCGAGGATTATACGCGCGACACTCTATCGCTACATGCGGATATATGGGTGGCACTCAGTGTCACCGCTGAGCGCTTCGGCTCGGGGTGGCGCTCACAGGTTACCGAGGCGCGCGGTGAGTAGATCGGCCACCTTGCGTGGCGGCATGTCGCGGGGGAACACGGCGAGCACCAGGTCGTCGGACTCGCTCGGCGCCCTGCGCCCGCGCGGGATCATGGCCAGTTCAGTGCGCAGATCGGCGACCGCCGCCCCCGATTCGCCGCGCACCATCCGCCGCAGCAAGTAGTTGTGCGTGGCGGTGACGGCGGCCGTGTACTGCACCCGGACCAGATCGGGCACATCCGGCAACCGGCCGCGCAGGAACTCGGTGAACAGCCGCTCGTACCGGAACACCGTCACGATCTCGCGCTCACGCAACGCGGGCACCCGCCGCACCACCTGATACCGCCGCGCCGCGATGTCGCGCCACTGCGTGAACCGCTCGAACACCCCGATCACGGCCTCGCACACCGCTTCCCACGGATCCCCGTCGACCCCTTCCAGGAATTCCTGCGCCGAGGCCAGCTGGAACTCGTGATCAGCGAAGATCACATCCTCTTTGGACCGGAACTGCCGAAAGAAGGTCCGCCGCGAGATCCCCGCCGCCACCGCGATCTCATCCACCGTCGTCGCCTCGTACCCCCGCTCGGCGAACAACCGCAACGCCTGATCAACCACCGTAAGCCGAAACTGCGCCGCATCATCGTGTGCCACGGACGTCAACCGTAGTCACTGCTCCGCAAGCGCCTCACCCGACGTCGACGAACCTCGTCAGCCCAGGAGCTTGGTGCGCAGGGCTTCGTCTTTGTCGAGGACCATTTTCTCGAGGCCGGCCTGGAACTGTTCCATGCGGGTGCGCAGGGAGTCGTCGGAGGTGCCGAGGATGCGGGCTGCGAGCAGGCCTGCGTTGCGGGCGCCGCCGATGGAGACGGTGGCTACCGGGACTCCTGCGGGCATTTGGACGATGGAGAGGAGGGAGTCCATGCCGTCGAGAAATTTCAGGGGGACGGGGACGCCGATGACGGGGAGGGGGGTGGCCGAGGCGACCATGCCGGGGAGGTGGGCGGCGCCGCCCGCGCCCGCGATGATCACCTTCAGGCCGCGGCCCGCGGCCTCACGGGCGTAGTCGAGCATGCGCTGGGGGGTGCGGTGGGCGGAGACGACGCCTACTTCGAAGCGGATGCCGAATTCGGCGAGGGCCTCGGCGGCGGCTTCCATGGTGGGCCAGTCGGAGTCGCTGCCCATGATCAGGCCGACCTGGGGTCCGTTGGTGCTCACGTGGGTTCCTTAGGGGTCGAAAACTGTGGTGGCAGAAGTGGTGTCACGCGCCGTGCGGGTCCCAGCCGTCGGTCCAGACGGCATGCGACATCCAGTGCGCCGCCCGCTCGGCCTTTTCCCGGACCTCGATGGCGTCGTCACCGAGGACGTTGAGGTGACCGATCTTGCGGTCGGGCCGTTCGCCCTTGCCGTAGAGGTGCACCTTGGCCTCTGGCAGGCGGGCGAACAGGTGGTGCAGGCGCTCGTCCATCGACATCTCGGGAGCCTCGGCCGCACCGAGGATGTTCGCCATCACCGTCACCGGGGCGAGCGGCGTCGTATCACCGAGCGGGTAGTCCAGGACCGCGCGCAGGTGCTGCTCGAACTGGCCGGTGCAGGCACCGTCCATGCCCCAGTGGCCCGAGTTGTGCGGGCGCATCGCGAGCTCGTTCACCAGGAGCTCGCCGTCGTGGGTCTCGAACAGCTCGACGGCCATGACGCCCACCACACCCAGACCCGCGGCGAGCTCGAGCGCCATGGTCTCGGCGCGCGCGGCGAGGTCCTCGTCCAGATCCTGGGCGGGGGCGATCACCACGGCGCACTGACCGTTGCGCTGCACGGTCTCCACGACCGGCCAGGTCGCGGCCTGCCCGAACGGCGACCGCGCGACCATCGCCGACAGTTCCCGCTTCAACGAGACCTTCGACTCGGCCAGCAACTGCACACCGTGCGCGAGCTGGTCGGTGACCAACCGGGTGGCCTCGGCCGCGTCGGCGGGCATCCACACGCCACGACCGTCGTACCCGCCGCGCACGGCCTTCAGCACGAACGGCCAGCCGTGCTCGTCACCGAAGGCCACCGCGTCCGCGGGCGCGGCGACCTCGACGAACGCCGGAACCGGCAGACCCAGCGCGGACAGCTTCGTGCGCATGGCCAGCTTGTCCTGGGCGAAGATCAGCGCCTGCGGCGGCGGCGCCACGTTCACGCCCTCGGCGACCAGCACGTCGAGGTGCTCGGTCGGCACGTGCTCGTGATCGAAGGTGAGCGCGTGCGAACCGCGCGCTGCCTTTCGCAGCGCGGACAGGTCGTCGTGGCTGCCGAGCACGACGTCGGGGGTGACCTGGGCGGCGGGGTCGTCCGGCCGCTCGGCGAGCACCCGTAGACGCTGGCCCAGGGCTACCGCGGCCTGGTGCGTCATACGCGCGAGCTGACCCCCACCGACCATCGTGACGGTGGGCATGGCTGACGGATCGAATGAACGTGCACTCACGTCGTGCAATGTTGTCATGTCGAATGCGAATGTTTGCGACCGGTACACTCAGAACTCGTGTCAATCGTCGACGACGTGGTCAGCGTCCTTCCCCCGCGCCTGCGAGAAATCGCGATCAGGCATAAAGAGCTGATCAAATTCGCCCTCGTCGGCGCCACGACGTTCGTGATCGACAGCGGCCTGTACTACCTCCTGAAATGGACGATTCTCGCCGACAAGCCGCTCACCGCCAAGATCATCTCGGGCGTGGTGGCGGTGATCGCTTCCTACATCCTCAACCGAGAATGGTCGTTCAAGAATCGGGGCGGCCGGGAGAAGCATCACGAGGCGCTGCTGTTCTTCGCGGTGAGCGGGATCGGGGTGGTCCTGGCCAATATCCCGCTGTGGATCTCGATCTACGGGCTCGATCTGCGCGAACCCCATGTGAGCTTCGTCGTCGCGAACGTGGCCGATTTCTTCAGCGCGTTCATCATCGGCAACCTGCTGCAGATGGCGTTCCGTTTCTGGGCGATGCGGCGCTGGGTGTTCCCCGACGAGATCGACGAGATCGTGGCCGAGTTCGAGGAACTGGTCGAAGAAGAGCACCTCGGCCGAGCCTGAGTCAGCGCGGCTCGGTCAGGGTCGCGTTCTGCGGGCGGTTGAGCTTGGAACCCAGGAACACCGCGAACAGGGCCGGACGGCGCCGCTGCAGCTCGAGCCGACCGCCGTCGGCCTCGACCAGCGCGCGGGCCAGCGCGAGACCGACACCGGTCGACCCGCCCGCGGAGAACCCACGATCGAAGATGTGCGGCGCCAGTTCGTCGCGCACACCCTCGCCCTCGTCGGACACCTCCACGCAGATCAGCGGGTCGCGAGAGCTCATCGTCGGGACCGTGCGCACCGAGATCGTGCAGGTGCCGCCGCCGTGCATCAGCGCATTGTCGACCAGCACCGCGACCGCCTCGCGCAGCCGCGAACCGGTGATCGGGGCCTGGAGGGACTCGTCGCCGAGCAGCAGCAGTTCGCGCCCGGTCTCGTGGAACGGGTGGGTCCACTCGGTGACCACACCGCGCAGTTCCGCCATCACCGGCACCGGATCGCGGTCGGTGGCGTCTTCGTCGCGGGAGGCGCGGACCAGGTCGTCGATGGCGTCGGTGAGCCGGTCGACCTGCGCCATCGCCTCCTCGGCCTCGTGCACCACCTCGGGGTCGGCGTGGGTGGACAACTCGTCCAGGCGCAGGCGAACGGCGGTCAGGCGGCTGCGTAGCTGGTGGGAAACGTCGGCCACCAGCGCGTGCTCGCGTTGCAGGCGGCCGGCGATCTCGACGGTCGCCGAATCGAGCACATCGGAGACCCGGTCCAGTTCGGCGATGCCATGTCGGCGCGGATCGGGCCGGAAGTCACCCATCGCCAGCCGGGCCGCCCTGGCGGCCACATCGCGCAGCGGGTCGGCGACGCGGCGCGCGGTCACCACCGCGACCGAGAACGCCGCACCCAGCGAGGCGAGCACGGCCAGCGCCACCGCGGCGACCGCCTGCTCCTGCCGGGAATGCATCGGCCCGGCGGGCACCTCGAGCCGCAGCGAACCGGACGTGCCCATCGACAGCGATTCGACCAGCGGATCCGCCACCTCCGCGACGCCGATATCGGTGCGCGCGGCATTGTCGTGCGGGGCCGGATAGACGATGGTGAGCTTGCCGCCCTCGGGGACCAGCGCGCTCATGGCGCGCACGTCGAGACCGTCGTGGACGGTCCCGTCGACCCGTTCCTGGGCGATCACCTCGGTCGAGATCCGGTCGAGGCGACTCTGCAGATCGTTGCGGGTGATGTCTTCGACCCACAGCCACGCGGTGTAGATCAGCGGCACGCCGAGCACCACCGTGGTGATGGTCAGCACGGTCAGGATCGAGCGCAGGATGCGACGGCGCACTGCGGCGTCAGCCTCGGTGCGAGGTGGGGCCGTCGGTATTGAGCCGGAACCCCACACCGCGCACGGTGACGATGCGACGCTCCGCCATCGGGCCCTCGTCGCCGATCTTGCGACGCAACCAGGACATGTGCATGTCGAGCGTCTTGGAGCCGCGCAGGTCGGCGTCGCCCCAGACCTCGCGCAGGATGGTCTCGCGCGCCACCACCTGGCCCGCCCGGTCGATGAGGACCTTGAGCAGCTCGTACTCCTTGTTGGCCAGGTTCACCTCGGCCCCGTTGACCAGCACCCGCCGCGCCGCGGGTTCGAGCCGGATCGCGCCGACCTCCACCGCGTCGTCCCCGATTCCGCTGCGCCGCAACAGGGCTCGCACGCGGGCGAGGAGTTCGGCCAGCCGGAACGGTTTGCCCACGTAGTCGTCGGCGCCCGCGTCGAGGCCGACGACGAAGTCGACCTCGTCGGTGCGGGCGGTGAGCATCAGCACGGCCAGATCGGCCCCGCTCGCACGCACCTGCCGACACACCTCCAGCCCGTCCATGCCGGGCAGGCCCAGATCGAGGATCAGCAGGTCGTGGTTGCCCTCGAGGGCGCGGCGCAACACCGCCGGGCCGAAGCGTTCGACGGTGACGGTGTAGCCCTCACGCCCCAGTGCACGCGACAGGGGTGCGGCGATCGCCTCGTCGTCTTCGGCCAGCAGAACAGCGGTCATCTGCACAGGTTAAATGTTTCTGATCAGCGAGGACGGGCAGCTCACCGGTAGCCGCCGCCCCAGTGCTGCTCGTTGGCGGACCGTCCCGCCTCGAAGACCTGGTGGTAGAGCAGCGAATGGACCTGCTGGACCTGGGGCACGTCGTCGTACTCGAGCGGCTCCTCCGAGGAGGAGCCGATGATCAGGGTGCCGGTGCCGAGCGCCCGGTCGAGCAGACCGTGGCGGAACTGCACACTGGAGATCCGGCTGAGCGGGATATCGATGCCGGTATGGGTGAGCACGCCCTGGCGCACCAGCACCCGCCGACCGGTGACGATGAAATGCGTCGACTTCCAGGCGATCACGCGCGCGACGACCCGCCACGCGACCAGCCCGAGCCAGGCCAGCCCGATCAGGATCAGCAACACCGTGCGCACGTGACCGGTGGTGTTGCGCCAGGCCAGGCCGCCGAGGAATCCGGCGATCGCGGTCACGACGATGAGAGTGACGATGGGCCACACCAACATCTTCCAGTGTGGGTGGCGGTGCAGGATCAACTGCTCGTCGGGCGCGAGGACATCCTCCGGGTAACCCATGACCGAACAGTACCGCGCTGGGACGTCGGGTTCTGCGACAGTCGCACCGCATTTCTCGATGCCACGGCCGAGGCGATACTGTGGATTACACGCTAGATGCCAGGTTTTGCCCTTATCTGCTTGCTCGATACCGACAGTGGAGGCACGCGTGACCGAAGATCTGACTCAGCTCGAAATCCTCACGGCCCTCGAACCAGTGGCCGAACAGAACCTCAACCGGCACCTTTCCATCGCCAAGGACTGGAATCCGCACGATTACGTGCCGTGGGAGGAAGGCCGCAATTTCGCCGCGATGGGCGGAAGCGATTGGGAGCCATCACAATCCAGGCTCACCGATGTCGCCAAGGCGGCGATGATCACCAATCTGCTCACCGAGGACAACCTGCCGTCCTACCACCGTGAGATCGCCGAGAACTTCTCCCTCGACGGCGCGTGGGGCACCTGGGTGGGCCGCTGGACCGCCGAGGAGAACCGCCACGGCATCGTGATCCGCGACTACCTCGTCGTCACCCGCGGCGTCGACCCGGTGGCGCTGGAGGAAGCGCGGATGGTCCACATGACCCAGGGCGCGCACGCACCGGCGAACTG
Organism: Nocardia sp. NPDC056541; assembly: GCF_042794235.1. Taxonomy (NCBI): domain Bacteria; kingdom Bacillati; phylum Actinomycetota; class Actinomycetes; order Mycobacteriales; family Nocardiaceae; genus Nocardia; species Nocardia sp. NPDC056541. The sequence goes on along the minus strand of NZ_JBHTUD010000023.1, from coordinate 43,038 downwards.
GGGTGGATTCCTGGTCAACGTCGCGTATGTGACGTTCCAGGAGCTGGCCACCCGGGTGAGCCACCGCAATACCGGTCGGGTCTGCGACGACCCGATCGCCGACAAGATGCTGGCCCGCGTCGCCACCGACGAGAACCTGCACATGATCTTCTACCGCAACCTGTGCGCGGCGGCGCTCGACCTGGCCCCCGACCAGGCGATGCCCGCGATCACCAAGGTGCTCACCAATTTCCAGATGCCGGGCGCGGGCATGCCCAACTGGCGGCGCAACGGCGTGCTGATGGCCAAGCACGGGATCTACGACCTGCGCCAGCACCTCGACGAGGTGGTGCGGCCGGTGCTCAAGCAGTGGAACGTCTTCGACCGCAACGACTTCGGTGCGCGCGGTGAGACAGCGCGCGATGAACTCGCGCTGTTCATCGACAAGCTGGAGAAGGACGTGCTGCGGTTCGAGGAGCAGCGCGACCGGCTGCTGGCGCGCGAGCGCGAGGTGGCCGAGCGCGCGACCGCGGGTGCGGCCGCACACTGATCCGTCTCGGCGACGGGCCCGGCTCCGGGCCCGTCGTCAGTACTGTCCGCGCAGGTGGGAAACGTCGCCGGCCGATACCGCCCGCTCACCGATGAGCAGCCGCCCGGTGTCGTCGACATCGCTCGCCACCCCGGTGAGCACCGTCCCGCCGGGCAGTTCGGCACGCACTTCCATGCCGATGGTGGCGCATCGCTCACGGTATTCGGCCACCAGATCGACGGTGGCCCAGCCCGACCGCTCCCACGCGGTGAAGCGGCGCGAGAACTCCGCCAGGATCGCCGCGACCAGCGCGGTGCGGTCGACGTCGGTCGCACCGGCCAAGCTCAGCGAAGTCGCATGGGCGACAGGCAGTTCCGATTCGGCGAGGTCGACGTTCATCCCGATGCCGACCACCACCGCGGGTGCGATGCCGGTCGCGGCGACCTCGGCCAGGATGCCCGCGAGTTTGCGGCCGTCGAGCAGAACATCGTTGGGCCACTTCAATTCCGGTGCGACACCGGCGGTGCCACGCAGCGCGTCGACCACCGCGATGCCGGTGAGCAACGGCAACCAGCCGAGCGCGGCGGGGTCGATGCCGGGCAGGCGCACCAGGATCGACAGCGAGATCTGCGCGCGGGGCGGACTCACCCACGCGCGGGCATGTCTGCCGCGACCGCTCACCTGTTCCTCGGCGAGCAGAGCCTGACGATCGGCGGACGGGTCGGCGGCGCGAGCAACCAGGTCGGCGTTGGTCGATCCGGTCGATTCGACTACATCGATCCGGTCGTAGAACGACAGGCCCGGCGAGCTGCGCAGACCCCGTACATCGATGGGTGCCCTGTTCATTCCCGGCAGGTTACTGGAGTTCTCTGTGAACGGTCATGACCATAGCTAGCTGGGGTTTCTCTACTGGCCGGTAAGCGAGACTGCCGTGGTGCGCGGAGGTGTCACTCGTTACACTCGCAACCCATGACGAGTGTCCAGCAGCAGCCCGCATCGGAATCGGCGGGCGCCCCCGATATCCACACCACCGCCGGGAAGCTGGCTGATCTGCGGAATCGGCTGGAAGAAGCGCAACACCCGATGGGTGAGACCGCGGTCGACAAGGTGCACGCCAAGGGCAAGATGACCGCGCGTGAGCGCATCCTCGCCCTGGTCGACGAAGGCTCCTTCGTCGAACTCGATGCCCTCGCCAAGCACCGCAGCGTGAATTTCGGCCTGGAGCACAACCGCCCGCTCGGTGACGGCGTCGTCACCGGCTACGGCACCATCGACGGCCGCGACGTGTGCATCTTCTCGCAGGACGTCACCGTGTTCGGTGGCTCGCTCGGCGAGGTGTACGGCGAGAAGATCGTCAAGGTGATGGACCTGGCGATCAAGACCGGCCGTCCGCTGGTCGGCATCAACGAGGGCGCGGGCGCGCGTATCCAGGAGGGTGTCGTCTCCCTCGGGCTCTACGGCGAGATCTTCCACCGCAACGTGCAGGCCTCCGGCGTGATCCCGCAGATCTCGCTGATCATGGGCGCCGCCGCCGGTGGTCACGTGTACTCCCCCGCGCTCACCGACTTCGTGGTGATGGTCGATCAGACCTCGCAGATGTTCGTCACCGGGCCCGACGTGATCAAGACCGTCACCGGTGAAGAGGTCTCGATGGAGGACCTGGGTGGCGCGCACACCCACATGGTGAAGTCCGGTGTGGCCCACTACGTGGCCTCCGGTGAGCAGGATGCCCTCGACTACGTCAAGGACCTGCTGAGCTACCTGCCGAGCAACAACCGCGCAGAGGCCCCGCGCCACGCTCCGACCGACCCGATCAACGGTGCGATCGAGGATGCCCTCACCGACGAGGACATCGAGCTCGACACGATCATCCCGGACTCGCCGAACCAGCCCTACGACATGCACGAGGTCATCCGCCGGCTGCTCGACGACGACGAGTTCCTCGAGGTCCAGGCCGAGCGCGCGATGAACATCATCTGCGGCTTCGGCCGGGTGGACGGGCGCAGCGTCGGCATCGTCGCCAACCAGCCGACCCAGTTCGCCGGCTGCCTCGACATCGACGCCTCGGAGAAGGCCGCGCGCTTCGTGCGCACCTGCGACGCCTTCAACATCCCGATCATCACCCTGGTGGACGTGCCCGGCTTCCTGCCCGGCACGGGCCAGGAATACAACGGCATCATCCGCCGCGGTGCGAAGCTGCTCTACGCCTACGGCGAGGCCACTGTGGGCAAGATCACGATCATCACTCGCAAGGCCTACGGCGGCGCCTACGACGTCATGGGTTCCAAGCACATGGGCGCCGATGTGAACCTGGCATGGCCCACCGCCCAGATCGCCGTGATGGGCGCCTCCGGCGCTGTCGGATTCGTCTACCGCAAGCAGCTGCTCGAAGCCGCCAAGAACGGCGACGACGTCGATGCGCTGCGCCTCGAGCTGCAGAACGAGTACGAGGACACTCTCGTGAACCCGTACGTCGCCGCCGAGCGCGGCTACGTGGACGCGGTCATCCCGCCCTCACACACCCGTGGCCAGATCGTGTCGGCGCTGCGGCTCCTCGAGCGCAAAATGGTGACCATGCCGCCGAAGAAACACGGCAACATTCCGCTCTGAAAACGCGATATCCCGGATAGGCCGCGCACACTTGTTGTGGAAGACAACTATTGATCGGCGCGGCCACACCGGGAATGATCGCGTCAACCGCGCTGTGAAGCGAAGTAAGTGCAGGAAGGATCTGGCACTGTGACAACTGTGGCAGAAGAAGACGTGTTGACAGTCGCCGAGCTCGAGCTCGTCGTCGAACCACTCGTCGAAGAGGTCGACCTGCCGGCGGGCACGGTGGCGCAGGCCACCGTCGACGCCGCGGGCGAACCACTGTTCCGCATTCTCAAGGGCTCGCCCACCGATCAGGACATCGCGGCTCTGGTCGCCGTCCTGAGCGCGGCGACGGCCGACGCACCCGTCGGCGGATCGAACGGACCGGCCGACGCATGGGGCACATCGACGATGATGCATCGGGGCACGAACCCGTTCTCGCCGTACGTGTACCCGATGCTGTCGCACCTGCGCTGAGGTGACCGAAGCTGGTGCGGCGGTCACCGGAGCCGCTGCTGCGGTGACCAGGCTGGTGCTGGCGTCGGCGTCGCCTGCCCGGCTCGGGATCCTGCGCACCGCTGGTATCGATCCCGTGGTGCGGGTCTCGGGCGTAGACGAGGACGCGGTGTCGGCGGCTCTGCCCGCCGGTACCTCCTCGCACGATGTCGTCGTCGCCCTGGCTCGTGCCAAGGCGGCCGACGTCGCCGCGTCGATTCCCGAATTCGGTGCCGACTGTGTCGTCGTCGGCTGCGATTCGATGCTGCTCGTCGACGGGCAGCTCCAAGGCAAACCGCACACCCCGGAGGTGGCGCGCGAGCGCTGGGCCACGATGGCGGGCCGCAGCGCGGATCTGATCACCGGGCACTGCGTGCTGCGGCTGCGCGACGGCGAAATCGTCGCCGAGTCGGCCGAATGCAGCAGTACCACGGTGCATTTCGCGAAGCCGACACCGGATGAGCTCGATACCTATATCGCGTCGGGCGAGCCGCTGAAGGTCGCGGGGGCGTTCACCCTGGACGGGCTGGGCGGCTGGTTCGTCGACCGGATCGAAGGCGATCCGTCCAGCGTCATCGGGATCGGACTACCGCTGTTGCGCCGGCTGCTCGAAGACGTCGGTGTCGGTGTCACGCAACTGTGGCGGGATCCGCGGGACTGACGGCGCGATCACGTGCTCATCCCCCGGCTCCACGGCCGGGGTGCGGTCGGGCGCGGTCATCGTCAGATCGAGCCGGGCCGTGCACAGCTCGGGCTCGACGAAGGGGTGCAGCTGCACGTCCACCCGGCCGCGGGCGCCGTTGCGTTCGAGCACCTCCCGCATGAGCCCCATGTGCACGCCACACACCACTTCGGCGTGTGAGCGGGCCAGTTCCCGCAGCGGGCAGGCCGTCAGGTTGATCTGGACGTGCTCGGAGGTCTCACCGGCGGGTTCCTTCTCGGGTGCGAACCCGAGCTCCGACATCAGCGACATGGTGATGTCCCTGGCGTCGGCGAGGGTTTCCACCGGCTGGGTGCCGATGTCCATCCGGGCACCCCAGGCGCGACCAGCGGCCACGGCGGCGGCGGAACGGGCGATCGGATCGGGGCCGAGATGGTCTGCCAGTACCTGCGCGAGCTCCTGATATCCCACCGAGCGCTGCACCGCGCGATAGCCGATGCGCGGTCGGCCGCGGCCGCGTGGCGGTTGCTGGAACTGGCGAACCAGCGATTCGCGGGTGAGGACGTCGAGGTGGAATCGGACGGTGGTGACGTGCTGTCCGGTGATGCGGGCCAGTTCCTGGGCATCGAGGGGCTCGGTGGCGCCACGTAGGATCGCGAGCAGTCGCCGTCGCGGCCAAGAATCGGACATAGCTCACCCCTCCTCTCCAGAGACTTTATCGGACATCCGTGCGCTTTATTCGCCCATTGTGTCGATTCGTGATGTGCCACCACACACTTACCATCGGCTGCGACCACACAGTGGTCGCACCCACCCAACTCGCGTGAAGGACCACACCGTGCCCGTCGCCCCGGATCCGCACCCCGCCTTCGGTTCCTACGCAGTCCCGCATCGATTGGTAACCACAGAATGGCTGTCCGCAAACATCGGCGTGCGTGGTTTACGAATCATCGAGTCCAACGATGACATCCTGCTCTATGACATCGGCCATGTCCCAGGCGCGGTCAAGATCGACTGGCGCGGCGACCTGAGCGACCCGGTGACCCGCGATTATGTCGACGGCAAGCGCTTCACCGAGCTGATGCGCGCCAAGGGCATCGAGCGCGACGACACGATCGTGATCTACGGCGACCGCGGCAACGCCCAGGCCGCGCACACCGCCTGGATCTTCACCCTGTTCGGCCACGAGGACGTGCGCCTGCTCGACGGCGGCCGCGACGCCTGGATCTCCGAGGAACGCGACACCACATTCGACCAGCCCTACCCCACGCCCAGCGACTACCCCGAGGTCACGCGCGACGACACGACCGCCCGCGCGTTCCGCGAGGACGTACTCGCCAGACTCGGCGAACCCCTCGTCGATGTGCGCTCGGCGCAGGAGTACTCCGGCGAGCTCGAGGACAAACCGCGCAACCAGGAGTACGCCGCCCTGCGCGGCGGGCACGTGCCGACGGCGGTGAACATCCCGTGGACCGAGGCCGCCACGATCGACGGCCGCTTCCGCTCCCGCACCGACCTGGACGAGGTCTACGGCACGCTTCCCGCCGACGACCTGGTCGTCTACAGCGGGGTGGGCGAGCGGTCCAGCCACACCTGGTTCGTCCTGACCTTCCTGCTCGGCCGCAGGTCGGTGCGCAATTACGACGGATCGTGGATCGAATGGGGCAACTCGGTGCGGGTACCGATCGTCACGGGCACCGAACCAGGTGTCGCGAATCGGATCATTTGAAACATGTTCACATCACTGGACGCCGCGTAGTGTGACCTGCGACCTACTCGACAGTAGGGCTAGCCGAGTTCGAGCAGGGTTGGCACACTGCCTACACTCGCCCGAGACGAAAGTTGTCGATACCGGGCACGGGGCCTAACCGGCGACCCGTTCCCCGACGCGACCAAAGATTGCACACAGGAGGCTCAGTGCCCAGCCATGCCAGCGCACGGATCACGAAGGTACTCGTAGCTAACCGCGGCGAGATCGCGGTTCGCGTGATCCGGGCTGCCAAGGACGCGGGAATCACCAGCGTCGCGGTGTACGCCGAGCCCGATGCCGACGCTCCCTTCGTGAAGCTCGCCGACGAGGCGTTCGCCCTCGGCGGTCAGACCTCTGCCGAGTCGTACCTCGTGTTCGACAAGATCCTCGACGCCGCGGCCAAGTCCGGCGCCGACGCGATCCACCCCGGTTACGGTTTCCTCTCCGAGAACGCCGACTTCGCCCAGGCCGTCATCGACGCCGGGCTGATCTGGATCGGCCCGTCGCCGCAGTCCATCCGCGACCTCGGTGACAAGGTCACCGCGCGCCACATCGCCGAGAAGGCGAAGGCGCCGATGGCCGCGGGCACCAAGGACCCGGTCAAGAACGCCGACGAGGTCGTCGCGTTCGCCAAGGAATACGGCGTCCCGGTGGCCATCAAGGCCGCGTTCGGTGGCGGTGGCCGCGGCATGAAGGTCGCCCACACCATCGAGGAGATCCCCGAGCTGTTCGAGTCGGCGACCCGTGAGGCCATCGCCGCCTTCGGTCGCGGCGAGTGCTTCGTCGAGCAGTACCTCGACAAGGCCCGCCACGTCGAAGCCCAGGTCATCGCCGACCAGCACGGCAACGTGGTCGTCGCCGGTACCCGCGACTGCTCGCTGCAGCGCCGGTTCCAGAAGCTCGTCGAGGAGGCGCCCGCGCCGTTCCTGTCCGACAAGGTGCGCGCCGCGATCCACGAGTCGGCCAAGCGCATCTGCCGCGAGGCGGGCTACTACGGTGCGGGCACCGTGGAGTACCTGGTGCAGGGCGAGACCGTGTCGTTCCTCGAGGTGAACACCCGCCTGCAGGTGGAGCACCCGGTCACCGAGGAGACCGCGGGCATCGACCTGGTGCGTCAGCAGTTCGCGATCGCCAACGGCGAGGAACTGTCGATCAAGGAAGACCCCACCCCGCGTGGCCACTCGTTCGAGTTCCGGATCAACGGCGAGGACGCCGGTCGCGGCTTCCTGCCCGCTCCCGGCCCGGTGAACGTCTACCGCGAGCCCACCGGCCCCGGTGTGCGCGTCGACTCCGGTGTGGTCCAGGGCAGCGTCATCGGCGGTCAGTTCGACTCGATGCTGGCCAAGCTGATCGTCACCGGCGAGAACCGTGAGCAGGCGCTGCAGCGTGCCCGCCGCGCGCTGGCCGAGTTCGAGGTCGAGGGTCTGGCGACGGTGATCCCGTTCCACCGCGCGGTCATCGAGGATCCGGCCTTCATCGGCGACGGCGAGAAGTTCGACATCTACACCAAGTGGATCGAGAACGAGTGGAAGAACACCGTCGAGCCGTACACCGCCGGTGGCGTGTCCGACGATGACGACGACGATCTGCCCCGGCAGAAGGTTGTCGTCGAGGTCGGCGGACGTCGCGTCGAGGTGTCGCTGCCCGGTCAGTTCACCCTCGGTGGCGGTGCGGCCGGTTCGGCGGGCAACGGTGTGGTGCGCAAGAAGCCGAAGGCGCGCAAGCGTGGCGGCGCCGGTGCCGGTGCCGCGTCGGGTGACGCGGTCACCGCGCCGATGCAGGGCACCGTCGTGAAGGTCGCGGTCGAAGAGGGCCAGACCGTCGAGGCGGGTGACCTGATCGTGGTGCTCGAGGCCATGAAGATGGAGAACCCGGTCAACGCGCACAAGGCCGGTGTCGTCACCGGGCTCGCCGTCGCGGCGGGTGCGGCGATCACCCAGGGCACGGTCCTGGCGGAGATCAAGTAGACAACAGCTAGCTGTCCACAACGGGCGTCGGTCTCCATGGACCGGCGCCCGTTGTCGTTCGCCGAGCGGCCGCGAGGAACCGCGCTGACGGATTCGTGTCCGGCACCGCGGAGACGGATCGGTGAACGGGCGCGGAAGATCATGCGTCTCGCCCGGCTGGGTGGCCTGCTTCTGTCGTATCGTGGGTCGGGTGACCAGTACTGCGCACACCGATCTGGACCCGCTCTCGACGCCGGGTTCGGCAACGGTGGCCGAGGTCATCCAGGCTCGCCGGGAAACCGGTAGCCGTACTGACGGCAATCGTCTCGCGCTGGTGATCGAGGGCGGTGGCAGCCGCGGTGTGTATTCCAGCGGCATGGTGCAGGCGCTCGAGGAGCTGGGTCTGGCGAAGGTGTTCGACGCCGTGTACGGCACGTCGGCCGGGGCGATCAACGGCGCCTGGTTGCTGTGCGGGCGCGCGGCGACGGGGATGCGGTCGTGGACCGATCCGGCGATCATGCGCCGCGTGGTCGATCCGGTACGCATCTTCCGCGGTCGCCCCGTGTTCGATCTGCACTATCTCGTGCATCGCGTGTACGACGGCATCGAACCGATGGACTTCCCCGCGATTCTGGCCAACCCCACCACCTTCCATCCCATCGCGACCGATATCCGCACCGGGCAGTCGGTGGACCTCGGGCCCTACATCACCGACAAACAGAGCCTCATGACGGCGCTACGGGCCTCTGCGGGCCTTCCGCTGCTGGCTGGGCCACCGGTCGCCCTCGCGGGTGGCAGCTACTTCGACGGCGGCCTCACCGAAACCGTCCCGATCCGCACCGCCGTGGCCGCGGGCACCACCCACGCCCTGGTCCTGCGCACCCGCCGGACCGATGAAGTCCGCCCGCCCGCGCCCCTGCTGCACCGGGTGGTCGGCGGCGGCTACATGCGTGCCATCGCGCCCGGTGCGTTCCGGGCGTGGAGCAAGCGACCGGGGCAGCAGGCGATGGAGGACAGCTACCTCGACGGCCTCGGCGATCATGTCCTCCAAGTCCACCCACCCGCCGGTTCCCCCGCCATCGACAGCGCGGCCCGCGACACCGACCTGCTCACCCGCGCGCTCGACATCGGCCGCACCGCGGTTCACTCCCTGCTCGGTGGCGGCACCCTCCGCACAGCCTGATTCCGGCTCGGCCGACGACACCTGGGCCCGTGCCCGGAGCCGCCGCCCGCGTGCGGCTTCGGCAGCGGTCGGCGGCCGTGGCCCAGCGGTCGAACACTAGGCTGCTCGCGTGGAACCGATCGAGATCAACGCAGGGTCCTGGTATCTGCGCGCGCTGCGCGCCGACGAGCGCATCGACGACCGACCCGCGCTGGCCGACGGCGGCATCACCGATCCCGGCTACGTGGCCGCCCGGTCGGCGCAGTGGGCGGACGATTCGCACTTCTCCTGGGCGGTCTGCGTTCCGACGACGGCCGAGATGGTCGCCGAGATCGGCGTGACGCCCGGCCCCGACGCCACCGCGGCGGTCACCGGCTGGGCTCGTCCCGGCGAGGACGAGGCACTGGCCGCCGGTCTGGCCTCGGTTCACCGTTTCGTCGCGGGCGCACTCGGACTGACTGTTCCGCCTCCCCGCGTATCTTGACCGGATCGAGGCGCGGGGAGGCTCGGTTACGCGGCTGGCGGTGAGATGTCGGTCAAGTCAGCCGGTGCCCGACGAGTTACCCGTGTTCTCGCGTGAGTACCGCGTCCAGCGCGTCGACGGCCTGACTCAGCTCGTCCTCGGTGACCGTCAGCGGCGGACGGAAGCGGATGCCGCGCTCCCCCGTGCCGAGCAGCAGCACATGCTCACGTTCGCGCAGTTCCGTCACCACCCGATCACGCAGCTGCGGCGTCGCCAGCGTCACCGCGCACATCAGCCCACGCCCACGCGCCTCGCTGACCACGTCCGGGTGCGCGGCGGCCAGCTTGCCGAGCCGGTCGAGCAGGAACGCGCCGAGCGGTGCCACGCCCTCGATCAGCCGATCCCGTTCCAGCACTTCGAGAATGCGCCGGGTGCGCACCATGTCGGTGAGGTTGCCGCCCCAGGTGGAGTTGAGCCGTGAGCTCACCCGGAAGACATTGTCGACCACCTCGTCGACCCGGCCGCCCGCCATGATTCCGCAGATCTGGGTCTTCTTGCCGAAGGCCACCACGTCGGGCGCGACATCCAATTGCTGGAAGGCCCAGGTGGTTCCGGTCAGGCCGACGCCGGTCTGCACCTCGTCGAGGATGAACAGCGCGTCGTTGGCATGGCACAGCCGCTGCATGGCGGCGAGGAATTCCGGCCGCAGATGACGGTCACCGCCTTCGCCCTGGATCGGTTCGGCGATGAAGCAGGCGATGTCGTGCGGGTTGTCGGCGAAGGCCTGTTCGGCCTGGGCCAGCGCCCGCGTTTCGAGGGCGGCGATGTCGGGGCCCGCGAAAGTGTGCGGTGTGTCGATGCGCGGCCAATCGAATTTCGGGAATCGCGCGGTCTTGACCGGGTCGGTGTTGGTGAGCGACAACGTATAACCGCTGCGCCCGTGGAAGGCGCCGGTCAGGTGCAGCACCTTGGTACCGAGTTCCGGTGCGCGACCGTGCGATTCGTTGTGCCTGCTCTTCCAGTCGAAAGCGACTTTCAGCGCGTTCTCCACCGCGAGCGCACCACCGTCGACGAAGAACAGGTGCGGCAGGCGCGGATCACCGAGCACGCGGGCGAAGGTGTCAACGAAGCGGGCCATCTCGACGGTATAGATATCGGAGTTGCTCGGCTTGTTCAGTGCGGCGTTGGCCAGCTCGGCGAGAAAGCTCTCGTCGCCGGCCAGCGCGGGATGGTTCATTCCCAGCGCGTTGGAGGCGAAGAAGCCGAACATGTCGAGATAGCTGGTGCCGTCACGTTCGTCGACGAGCGTGCGACCGTGCGACTCGTGTAGGTCGAGCACAAGCTCGAAACCGTCCGCGAGGATGTGCGAGGACAGGATTTCGTGGACCCGGTCGGCGGGGATGACCGCCGCGCCAGGGCGCTCCAGTTCGATGGTCATGAAACCGACGATACGCAAATATTTACGGAAGTTCTACGGAATCACGAATCAAATTACGGAAGATCACTACCTGTCATAGAATGTCTGCAGGATGATGGTGCTGCGGGTGTGCACATTGGCCGTGGCCCTGATCTCCTGCAGCAGATGTTCCAGATGCCGAGGCGAGGCCACCCGAACCAGCAGGACGTAGCTCTCCTCGCCCGCTACCGAGTGGCACCCCTCGATGCCGGGGATGTGCTGCAGCAAGGCGGGCGCGTCATCGGGCTGGGACGGGTCGAGAGGAGTGATCGCGACGAACGCCGACAACAAGTGCCCGAGCGCTTCGGGGTCCACCTGCGCCGCGTATCCGCGGATCACGCCGCGCGCTTCGAGCCTGCGGACCCGCGATTGCACCGCGGAGACCGAGAGACTGGCCTTCTCCGCCAGATTCGACAATGTGGCGCGGCCGTCTGCCATCAGTTCTTTGATCAATAGTCGATCGATGTCATCGAGCTGGGGTCGAGCCGGTGTATCCGCCATCAGCGAAGGCTAACGCAGCGTGGGGCTCGCGCGGGGAAAACTTCTTTCCGTTCCCCACCGAATTCTCCCGAACTTTTCCGTGAGTCGTACCAAACAGCAGAAGGTGAGCAGAGTACCGATGACGCAGACCGTGAACTTCTCCGAGCAGCTCTCGCTGCGAGCCAGGGCGCTCCTGCACGGCCTCGGCGCCGCGGTGCCGGAGCCCGGCCCGCTGCTGGCGCGCACGCCGATCTCCGGCGGTGTCCTGTTGCCGCTGACCGTCGACGCCCCCGCCGACGTGGACGCCGCGATCGGCCGCGCCGCAACCGCGTTCGAGGCCTGGCGCACGGTCCCCGCGCCGGTGCGAGCGGGCCTGGTGCGCAGGCTGGCCCAGTTGCTGGTGGCCCATCAGGACGAGCTGGCGGAGCTGGTGACCCTGGAGGCGGGCAAGATCGGCCCCGAGGCGCTGGGCGAAGTGCAGGAGATGATCGACGTCTGCGAGTTCGCGATCGGGCTCTCGCGCCAACTCTACGGCGCCACCATGCCTTCCGAACGTCCCGGCCATCGCCTCATGGAGACATGGCATCCACTCGGCGTAGTCGGGGTGATCTCGGCGTTCAATTTCCCTGTCGCGGTGTGGGCTTGGAATACCGCGATCGCCCTGGTGTGCGGCGACACGGTGGTCTGGAAGCCGTCGGAGACCACGCCGTTGACGGCACTGGCCTGCCACACGCTGCTGCGTCGCGCGGCGGTGGATGTGGGCGCGGATCCCGCAGTGCACCAGCTGATCCAAGGGGACGCGACCGTCGGCTCGGCGTTGGTCGACGATGGCCGGGTCGCCCTGGTGAGCGCGACGGGCTCGGTGCGGATGGGCGCCACCGTCGCCCCACGGGTGGCCGGGCGTTTCGGTCGATGCCTGCTCGAGCTGGGTGGAAACAACGCCGCGATCGTCGCGCCGAGTGCCGATCTGGAACTGGCGGTGCGTGGCATCGTCTTCTCCGCGGCGGGGACAGCGGGCCAGCGGTGTACGAGTCTGCGACGGTTGATCGCGCATCGTTCGATCGCCGACCAGCTGGTCGAACGGCTCGCCGCGGCGTACGGCCAACTGCCCGTGGGCAATCCACTCGACGACGGCATCCTGGTCGGGCCGCTGATCAACGAGCGCGCCTTCGCCGGGATGCAGAAGGCACTGGTCGGGTCGGTGGCCGAGGGCGGCGACATCGTCTGCGGCGGTGAGCGCGTCGAGACGCTCGGCCCCGACGCCTACTACGTGCGGCCCGCCCTCGTCCGCATGCCCGCGCAGACCGAACTCGTGCGCGAGGAAACCTTCGCGCCGATTCTGTACGTGCTGACCTACGACGAACTCGACGAAGCCATCGCCTTGAACAACGGTGTGACCCAGGGACTTTCCTCGTCGATCTTCACTCTCGACCAGCGCGAGGCCGAACAGTTCCTCGCCGGTTCCGACTGCGGCATCGCCAATGTCAACATCGGGACATCGGGCGCGGAGATCGGCGGCGCGTTCGGCGGGGAGAAGAACACCGGCGGCGGCCGGGAATCGGGCTCCGACTCCTGGAAGGCCTACATGCGCCGGGCCACCAACACCGTCAACTACTCCACCGAACTCCCGCTCGCGCAAGGCATCCATTTCGGCTGATCAGGCCAGCGATTTCGCCTTCCACCCCACCCCGTGTAAAGTGGTATTTGCAACGCGGGATGGAGCAGCTCGGTAGCTCGCTGGGCTCATAACCCAGAGGTCGCAGGTTCAAATCCTGTTCCCGCTACTACGAAGAAGGCCCCGGAGTTTCGACTCCGGGGCCTTCTTCGTTATCCGTTGCCGAGTCGCAGGGTCCAGTTCCCCCGGTAGTGCAGCCGGGTGACGCTCGCGGGCGGAACATCCATGCGCCAGAACGACTTCGCCGGTGCGTCGAGCACCACGAGCAGCGCGGCGCGCACCACGGCGGGGTGCGTCACCGCCACGGTGTTACGACCCGACGAGGCGATCTCGGCCAGCCAGAAGCGCACCCGCTCGACCAGATCGGTGATGGATTCCCCACCGTGCCCGCGGAATTCGGGGTCGGTGAGCCAGGCGAACAACTGGTCCTGAGCGAGTTTGCCCATCTCACTGCCCCGCCACGACCCGGCATCGAGGTCCCGTAATCGCACGTCCTGTTCGCCGACCAGGCCCAATTCCTCCGCCGTCTCGCGAACCCGCCGCTCCGGCCCTGTCCGCACCAACGCTTCATCGAGCGGCACGCAGGCACGCACCGCGGCCCGCCCCGACTCGTCAAGGGGTTCATCGACAGGAAATCGCGCCTTACGTACCGCCTCGGTAAGGCCATGGCCGACAAGGTCGACTCTCAGCACCGTTTGCACGAGAGTCGAGGGTAGCGACGAATGCGATCCACGCCACAACCCGGGCTGGGCGCCTCCCCGGTCATCGGCGTGTTCGCGCTGGTCGGGGTGCATGACGGCGACGAAGTTGTCGGTGGGTCGGTGCACACTTGGTGCTATGGATCGGTTCTCCCCCGCGACGGCACAGTGGTTCGACGGCGCCTTCCCCGGCGCGACGTCGGCCCAGCTCGGCGCGTGGGATGCGATCGCTGCGGGCGAGAACACACTTGTGATCGCGCCGACGGGATCGGGCAAGACTCTGTCCGCGTTCCTGTGGGCCATCGATCAGCTGGCTCACCGGGACCCACCCGAGCCGGGAGCGTCCCGGGGCACGTCGGTGCTCTACGTGTCGCCGTTGAAGGCGCTGGCTGTGGATGTGGAACGCAATCTACGGGCACCCCTGGTAGGAGTCACGCAGACGGCGAAACGGCTGGGGCTCGACCCACCGGATATCTCGGTGGGGGTGCGCTCCGGTGACACCCCGCCCGCCCAGCGCCGGGCGATGTTGCGCACCCCACCGGACATTCTGATCACGACCCCCGAGTCGTTGTTCTTGCTGTTGACCTCGGCCGCGCGCGAGACGCTGGCCGAGGTCAACACGGTGATCGTCGACGAAGTGCACGCCATCGCCGGGTCGAAGCGTGGTGCGCACCTGGCCTTGTCGCTGGCCCGGCTGGATCAACTCACCGACAAGCCCGCGCAACGAATCGGGTTGTCGGCGACGGTGCGCCCGCCCGAGGAGGTCGGGCGATTCCTGGTCGGCAACGCGCCGATCACCATTGTGCGGCCGCCCGCACCGAAGACCTTCGACCTGTCGGTGCGGGTGCCGGTGGCCGATATGACCGATCCGGGCGGCGACTCCGATCAGCCGGGTTCGATCTGGCCGCATGTCGACGAGGCCATCGTCGACCTGGTGCTCGAGCATCGGTCCTCGATCGTGTTCGCCAACTCCCGGCGGCTCGCCGAACGGCTCACGGCGCGGCTCAACGAGACCTATGCCGCCCGCCTCGGCGAGCCGGTGGAGACCGAGCACAAGCCACCCGCCCAGCTCGGGCCGTCCACCGAGGTGATCCACGGGGCCGAGCACCTGTTGGCGCGCGCCCATCACGGGTCGGTCAGCAAGGAACAGCGCGCCATCATCGAGGACGACCTCAAGACCGGTCGGCTGCGCTGCGTGGTGGCCACCAGCAGCCTCGAGCTCGGCATCGATATGGGCGCGGTGGACCTGGTGGTCCAGGTGGAGGCGCCGCCCTCGGTGGCCAGTGGGCTGCAACGGGTCGGGCGGGCCGGGCACCAGGTGGGTGAGATCTCGCGGGGCGTGCTGTTCCCCAAACACCGCACCGACGTGATCCACTGCACCGTCGCCGCCCAGCGCATGCTCACCGGTGAGATCGAGAAGCTCCAGATCCCCGCGCACCCGCTCGATATCCTCGCCCAGCAGACGGTGGCGGCCTGCGCGCTCGAACCCATCGATGTCGACGCCTGGTTCGATCTCGTCCGTTCCACCGGCAGCTACGCGAACCTGCCCCGCTCGGCCTACGAATCGGTGCTCGACCTGCTGGCCGGACGCTATCCGTCCGACGAGTTCGCCGAACTACGTCCGCGCGTGGTGTGGGACCGCGACGCGGGCACCATCACCGGCCGTCCCGGCGCCCAGCGCCTGGCGGTGACCTCCGGTGGCGCGATCCCCGACCGTGGGATGTTCGCGGTGTTCATGGTGGGCGAAAAGGCTTCGCGGGTGGGTGAACTCGACGAGGAGATGGTCTACGAGTCGCGCGTGGGCGATGTGTTCGCGCTCGGTGCGACCAGTTGGCGGATCGAGGAGATCACCTTCGATCGGGTCCTGGTGTCACCGGCGTTCGGACTGCCCGGCCGGTTGCCGTTCTGGCACGGTGACGGATTGGGCCGTCCCGCCGAATTGGGCGCCGCGCTGGGTGAATTCGTTCGCACGGCCGGTCAGGTACCAGCCGACGAGTTGTCCCGGATCGTGGCCGACATGGGCTCCGGTGCGGTGCTCACCTCGGCCGACGCCATGCCGGGAGTTCCCGGCCCGCTGACCGAACCCACCACGACAACCCGGGGCTCGAAGAAGGCCGGGCGTACTGCGACGGCCGGCGTCGACGGCCCCACCGGAGCCGCCGACGGGCAGACCGCCACCGCCGGGAGGACGAAGACACCCGCCGAGCGGAGCAAGCCCGCGGTACGGCTCGCGCAGTTGGTGCGCACCGCCGGACTCGATCAGAACGCGACAGCCAACCTGGTCGGCCTGCTCGAGGAACAGCGCAGTGCCACCGGCCAATTGCCGACCGATCGGACCCTGGTCGTGGAACGGTTCCGCGACGAACTCGGCGACTGGCGCCTGGTGCTGCACTCGCCCTTCGGCACCCCGGTGCACGCACCGTGGGCGCTGGCGGTGGGGGCGCGCCTGCAGGAACAGTTCGGTATCGATGCCGCCCCGACCGCCTCCGACGACGGCATCGTGGTGCGCCTGCCCGATACGACCGACCAACCGCCCGGCGCCGAACTGTTCGCCTTCGAACCCGACGAGATCGACGACATCGTCACCGAACAGGTGGGCGGCTCCGCCCTTTTCGCGTCCCGCTTCCGCGAATGCGCCGCCAGAGCGCTGCTCCTGCCGCGCCGCGACCCCGGCAAGCGCGCACCGCTGTGGCAGCAGCGGCAGCGCTCGGCCCAATTGCTGGACGTGGCACGCAAATTCCCGCAGTTCCCGATCCTGCTGGAGACCGTCCGCGAATGTCTGCGCGACGTATACGACCTGCCCGCCCTGCGCGACCTGCTCACCAAGGTGGCCCGCCGCGAGATCCGCCTGATCGAGGTCGAGACGGCGAGCCCGTCGCCCTTCGCCGGCGCCCTGCTGTTCTCCTACATCGGGCAATTCCTCTACGACGGCGACAGCCCACTGGCCGAACGCCGGGCAGCCGCGCTGGCTTTGGACTCCAGCCTGCTCGCCGAACTCCTCGGCCGTGTCGAGCTGCGCGAACTCCTCGACCCCGCCGTCATCACCCTGACCGAGCAAGAACTCCAACGCCTCACCCCCGAGCGCCTGGCCCGCGACGCTGAAGGTCTGGCCGACCTGCTCCGTCTCCTCGGTCCCCTCACGCCCACCGAAGCCGCAGCACGCTGCGTTCCCCGCCCCGGCACCGCATCCGCCGCGCGCCACGCCGAAGCGATGGACACCGGCACCCACTCACCCGACGAACCCGCACACAGCACGCCGGATGAGGGACTCGATTCTGCCCGCGGCAACCTGCTCGCCGATTCCGATGCACCGGCATGGTTCGCGGAACTGCGGGATTCGCGACGCGCGCTGGAGGTTTCGTTCGCAGGTCGTACCTGGTGGGTGGCGGTGGAGGATGCCGCTCGGCTGCGGGACGCGCTCGGAGTGCCCTTGCCGATCGGAGTACCCGCGGCGTTCATCGAACCGGTCCCCGATCCGCTCGGCGACCTCGTCGGGCGCTACGCGCGCACCCACGCACCGTTCACCACCACCGCGGTCGCCGACCGCTTCGGCCTCGGAACGGCCGTCGCCGTGACGGCGCTGCACCGATTGCTCGCCGAGAAACGCGTGGTGGAAGGTGAATTCACGCCGGACACTGCTGGTGGCGAGTGGTGTGACGCCCAGGTCCTTCGCCGACTGCGCCGCCGTTCACTGGCTGCCGCGCGGCACGAGGTCGAGCCGGTGTCCACCGCCGCGTTCGCCCGGTTCCTGCCGTCCTGGCAACACGTCGGATCCGGCGAGCTACGCGGTGTCGACGGCGTGGCGACAGTGGTGGAACAGCTTGCGGGCATGCCGATCCCGGCCTCGGCCTGGGAATCGCTGATTCTGCCCACCCGAGTGCGCGACTACTCACCCGCCATGCTGGACGAGCTGATGGCGACCGGCGAGGTGGTGTGGTCGGGCCACGGCGCGATCACCGCCCGCGACGGGTGGGTCGCCCTGCACCTGGCCGACCAGGCACCCTTCACCCTGCCTCCCGCCGACGAGATCGACCCCACCGACCTCCAGCTCGGTCTCCTGGCCGCACTCGGCGCGAATCTGGAACCGTGGCCGGCGGTCGATCTCGACGCACCCGATCCCGTCGCCGCGAACCGTGTCCAGCAACTGCCATCCACCTTGCGCGGCGGCGGCGCCTATTTCTTTCGCCAACTCGCCGACTCCGCGGGCCTGCTCGACGACAAAGCCGCCGGGGAGGCTCTGTGGCAGCTGGTTTGGGCGGGCTATGTCTCCGGTGACACCTTCGCCCCGGTGCGCGCCCTGCTGTCCGGCACCACCCGCGCCACCACCGCGCACCGCACCCCGCGCCGCTCGCCCCGGGGCCGCGCGTATCTGCCCCGACCGGCGATGCCGACCCGGTCCGGTCCGCCCACACTGGCGGGACGCTGGTCGATCCTGCCCGAACGCGTGCAGGACAACACCGTTCGCGCCCATGCCACCGCCGATCAACTGATCGAACGCTACGGCGTGCTCACCCGCGGTTCGGTGCAGAACGAAGGGATATCCGGCGGTTTCCAGCTGATGTACCGGGTGCTCACCGAGTTCGAGGATCGCGGCCGGTGCAGGCGCGGCTATTTCGTCGACACGCTCGGCGGCGCCCAGTTCTCCACCACCGACACCGTCGACCGTCTGCGCTCGTTCGACACCGACCGCGACACCACCAGAGCGGGCGTCGCGCTCGCCCTCGCGGCATGCGACCCCGCCAACCCCTACGGCGCCGCGCTACCGTGGCCGAAGGGCGACGCCGAGGGCGGTCATCGGCCCGGTCGCAAAGCGGGCGCGTTGGTGGTTCTGGTCGGCGGCGAACTGGTGCTCTACTCCGAGCGCGGCGGCAAAACTCTGCTCAGTTTCACCGAGGACATCGGCTTGCGCCGGGCGGCAGCGTTCGCGCTGGCCGGGCTGGTGCGCGATCGCCGGGTCGACAGCTTGGTGATCGACAAGATCAACGGAGACACTGTGCACGGCAACCTCTTCGCCGAAGTCCTGATCGAAGCCGGTTTCTCGATGACCCCGAGCGGTCTGCGGCTGCGCAGGCAGGTGTAGCCGAATGCCCGAGGGCGATACCGTCTTCCGCGCCGCACAGCGCCTACGTACGGCGTTGGCCGGTAAAACGCTCACCCGCAGCGATTTCCGGGTTCCGCGGTACGCCACCGTGGATCTGGTCGGCGAACGTGTCGAGGAGGTCGTCAGCTACGGCAAGCACCTGTTCATCCGCACCGACCGCGTGAGCATCCACACCCATCTGAAGATGGAAGGTGTGTGGCGGGTGTTCCACCGCGGCCAGCGCTGGACCAAACCCGCGGTCACCGCGCGAGTGGTGCTCGCCAACGACGAGGTCGAGGCCGTCGGCTTCTCGCTCGGCAAGGTTCAGGTGCTGCTGCGCGCCGACGAACACACGGTCATCGACCACCTCGGCCCCGATCTCCTCGGCCAGGATTGGGATGCGGCGGAGGCGTTGCGCAGGCTCACCGAGTACCCGCGTCGCGCCGTCGGTCTCGCCCTGCTCGACCAGCGCAATCTGGCAGGCATCGGCAACATCTACCGCAGCGAGATCTGTTTCCTGCGCAGGGTCCACCCCGTTACCCCGGTCGGCGACATCCCCGATCTCGTAGCGCTCGTCGACGAAGCTCACCGTGTTCTCGGCAAAGCCGCACACCAACCACCTTGGCGCGCCATGGTCTACGGCCGCACTCGCCGTTCCTGCCCCCGCTGCGGCACCCCGATCGCTTCCCAGTTACTCGGCGAAGACGACCCCGGTGACCGCATCACTCAACGCGAACGTGGCATCTACTTCTGCCCACGCTGCCAGCCGAGCCCGTGAGATCACCTCGCCCGTGTGTGCTCACAGCCCGCAGCGCCCCGGTCTGATGGCTCAGCGGTCCTGTGGCACCGGTTCCAGCAACTGCGGACGCGGTTCCGGAGCGGCGGCCCGCAACGCGTCGGCCGACGTGTCGTCGGGTTGGGTCTGCGATTCGATCTCGGCCCGTACGCGCGCCTGGTAGGTGGACACCTCGCGGTCGATATCGTCGGAGTCCCAACCGAGAACGGGTGCCACGAGGTGGGCGACCTGCTCGGCGCAGTTCGCGCCGCGATCGGAATACTCGATCGAGATGCGGGTGCGACGGGCCAGGATGTCGTCGAGGTGCAGCGCGCCTTCCGCGGCCGCGGCGTAGACCGCCTCGACCTGGAGGTAGGCCGGTGCGTCGGTAATCGGTTGCAGGAGTTCGGGTTTGCCCGCTGCCATCGCGATCACCTCGTCGACCAGCGAGCCGTAGCGGTCGAGCAGGTGCGTCATCCGGTACGGGTGGACGCCGTAGTGCTCGGCGAGCTGCACGGTCTGGTTGACCAGCGCGAAGTAGCCGTCGGCGCCGAGCAGCGCCACCTTCTCGGTGATCGACGGCGAAACGCGTGCCGGAATGTCTTGTGCGGCTTCGTCCATCGCGTCCGCCGCCATCACCCGGTAGGTGGTGTACTTGCCGCCCGCGATGCTCACCAGTCCGGGCGCGACCCTGGCCACAGCGTGCTCGCGCGAGAGCTTGGACGTGTCGTCGTTCTCCCCCGCCAGCAGCGGGCGCAGGCCCGCGTAGACGCCGTCGATATCGGCGTGCGTGAGCGGGGTGATCAGCACCTCGTTGACCCGGTCGAGCAGGTAGTCGATATCGGCCTTGGTCGCCGCGGGATGGGCGAGGTCGAGATTCCAGTCGGTGTCGGTGGTGCCGACGATCCAGTGCGCGCCCCACGGGATGATGAACAGCACCGAGGTGGTGGTGCGCAGGATGATCGCGGCATCGCTGACGATGCGGTCGCGCGGCACCACGATGTGCACACCTTTGGACGCGCGCACATGGAATCGGCCGCGTTGCCGCGACAGACTCTGCACCTCATCGGTCCACACGCCGGTCGCGTTGATCACCACATTCGCCCGCGCCTCGCCGGTACGCCCGTCCTCGGTGTCGCGCAGCTTCACCCCCACGACCCGGTCGGCTTCGCGCAGGAATCCGACGACCTGCGTGGAGGTGCGGATGACCGCGCCGTAGTGCGCGGCGGTGCGGGCAACCGTCATGGTGTGGCGGGCGTCGTCGACGACGGTGTCGTAGTAGGTGACGCCGCCGATCATCGAGTCCCGGCGCAGGCCGGGGGCGAGCCGCATCGCGCCGTGCCGGGTCAGATGATGCTGTCCTGGAACGGATTTCGAGCCACCCATGGTGTCGTACAGGGTCAGGCCCGCGGCAACGTAGGGCCGCTCCCACACGCGATGGGTCAGCGGATAGAGGAACCGCAGCGGTTTCACCAGGTGCGGTGCGAGCGTCGACAACGCCAGCTCACGTTCCTTCAGCGCTTCTCTGACCAGGCCGAATTCGAGCTGTTCGAGGTAGCGCAGGCCACCGTGGAACATTTTGGACGAGCGGCTCGACGTGCCCGACGCGAGATCGCGGGCCTCGACCAGCGCGACCGACAGCCCCCGTGTCGCGGCATCGAGCGCGATACCGGCGCCCACGACGCCGCCGCCGACGACCAGGACGTCGAACTGATCCTTGCCCAGCCGTTCCCAGGCGGTCCGCCGATGTTCCGGCCCCAGATCGCCGGGTCCGAGCCGATCCCTTTTCCCGCCCGCAACCAACTCTCCCGGGTGCAGGAACGGAAACTCCGGTGTCTGCGACATGCTCGACTCCTCGCCGCCGACCGATTCCGGCCGGTCCCAGCCGACAGTTGGGGCAAACGCCGCGTTCCCGGCGCCGCTGCGTACAGGCTAAACGTAGTCCGCACTCGTCGCTGGGGACGTGCGCGGCGAGGCGTGGGTCCGAAATTCGTCGCCGACCACAAATCTTGCGGTCGCCGGCTCCACTTTCGGTAACCTGCATCAATGCGTCGCTATGTGGCTGCCATCGATCAGGGCACGACTTCGAGTCGGTGCATCATCTTCGATCGGCAGGGTCGGATCGTCGGAACCGCGCAGCGCGAGCATCGGCAGATCTTTCCCAAGCCCGGCTGGGTGGAGCACGATCCGGCGGAGGTATGGCGCAATACCGAGTCGGTGCTCGGTGCGGCGCTGGGCACCAGCCGGTGTTCGGCCGGGGATCTGGCCGCGGTCGGGATCACCAATCAGCGTGAGACCACCGTGGTGTGGGATCGCACGACCGGCGATCCCGTGTACAACGCGATCGTGTGGCAGGACACGCGCACCGATCAGCTGTGCACCGAGCTCGCGGGTGATCAAGGGCCGCAACGCTATGCGGACCGCACCGGTCTGCCGCTGTCGACCTATTTCGCCGGGCCGAAACTGCGCTGGATCCTCGACAATGTCGACGGCGTGCGGGCGCGCGCCGAGGCAGGCGACCTGTGTTTCGGCACCATGGACAGCTGGGTGCTGTGGAAGCTGACCGGTGAACACCTCACCGATGTCACCAACGCCTCACGCACCATGCTGATGGATCTTCGCACCCTGCAATGGGATCCACAGATCTGCGCGGATTTCGGCATTCCGATGTCGCTGCTCCCGCAGATCCGCAGCTCGTCGGAGGTCTACGCCGACATCACCTCCGGTCCGTTCGAGGGCATTCCGGTCGCCGGCATTCTCGGCGACCAGCAGGCGGCCACGTTCGGCCAAGCGTGCCTGTCCCCCGGCGAGGCCAAGAACACCTACGGCACAGGCAATTTCATGTTGCTCAACACCGGCACCACGCCGGTGTTCAGCAAGCACGGCCTGCTCACCACCGCCTGCTACCAACTCGGTGACACGCCGGCGGTGTACGCGCTCGAAGGCTCGATCGCCGTCACGGGCTCGCTGGTCCAATGGCTGCGCGACAACCTCGGCATCATCTCCTCCGCCGAAGAAGTGGAACCCCTGGCCCGCAGCGTCGAGGATAACGGCGGCGCCCACTTCGTCCCCGCCTTCTCCGGCCTGTTCGCCCCCCGCTGGCGCCCCGACGCCCGCGGCGTCATCGCGGGCCTGACCCGCTTCGTCACCAAGGCCCACTTGGCCAGGGCGGCACTGGAATCCACCGCCTTCCAAACCCGCGAGGTAGTAGACGCCATGCGCGCCGACGCCGCCGCCCAACACCTCGACCTGGAACTCACCACCCTCAAGGTCGACGGCGGCATGACCGGCAACAACCTCCTCATGCAATTCCAAGCCGACATCCTCGACGTCCCCGTAGTCCGCCCCGTAGTCCGCGAAACCACTGCCCTCGGCGCCGCCTACGCCGCCGGCCTGGCCGTGGGCTACTGGTCCGACCTCGAAGACCTCCGAGCCAACTGGATAGCCGACCAGACCTGGACCCCTTCCATGCCCGAAGAGGAACGCACCCACCGCTACGCCGACTGGAACAAGGCCGTAGAACGCACCTACAACTGGGTCTGAGGATTCCGATAGGCGCAGACTTCAGGTCGTCATCCCGGTCGCTCGGTCAAACTACTCCTCCGAAATAGGACCTTGCGAATGTGTTGTGGTCATCGACGGTGATGACGTCGCAAATACGAACCAAACGCTCCGGAGCCTCGAGACCGAGATGATCTCGACGAGGAGTGATGACGGCCTCTGCCTCGACCCGCCGGGCGACGTCGATCAATTGGGAGATCGGATTCTGAATCCCTCCGTTGAACACGATCGTCTTCGCGAGGTCGTAGCCGTACCGCTTCGCCAGTGAGCGGATTCGAATCTCGTCCCAGTTCTGTGCCGAACCGGAGATGTCGGAGCGTAGATATCCGATCGCGATTGCCTTCATTCGGCGAGCGCCGATCGGGGAAAGTCGAGCATGGCCCGACCGGCAGGTGTGGTCACGTAGGCGCGTCCGCAAGGCGACAGTTCCCAGGCATGCCGGTATGAGACCTGTCGGAGCAGTCCGTTGCCGTGCAACGTGCGCAAAGCACGTCGTGTTCGGCGGAGAGGGACAGCGGTCTCAGCGGTGATCTGGTGGTCGGTGAGTTGTCCGCCCGGGTACAGGATTCGCAGGACGAGCGCTTGGTCGAGCAGTATTGTCATCTGTCATTCCTCCGCTGGGATCAGGTCCGCGTCAGAGCCGAAACTATGGGATTGCGGGACGCACCTGAACCACGTCTAGGACGTTTCGATGGACATTTGAAAGGTCCTGCACGTACCGAAAAGGCGCCGTATGGTTCGGGAATGACCCAGCGATTGCACTCGGCGATGCTGCGCGCGCGGCTGGACTCGGCCGCGCTGGCCGAGGCCGTCGACGTCGACGCGAAGACTGTCAACCGATGGCTGTCGGGCAGGGTTCCGCATCGTCGAACGCGAGCCGCTGTCGCGCGGGTTCTCAACGAGTCCGAAGACCTTCTGTGGCCGCAGACGCGGCCCGACCTCACGCCCGGGGCCTCAGCCACCGCCGAGGTTCAGTCTGCCTACGCACACCGGGCCGACATTCCCAATGAGCTGTGGACTTCGTTGCTTCTCGGCGCCGACGAACAGATCGACATCGCCGGATACGCCTACCCGTTTGTGCTGGAACTCCTTCCGAACGCCGCGGACATCCTCGCATCGAAGTGCCGCGACGGAACTCGCATTCGAATGGCTTTCGCAGACCCTGACTGCCCCCATGTCGCCGAACGCGATGCGCTGGAGCAGATGAGCGGGACGCTGCCCGGCCGGATCCGCAATGCACTGAATATGTTGGGTGAGCTGACAGATACCCCCGGCTGCGATATCGGTCTGCACACCACCCATCTCTACAACTCGGTGTTCCGGTTCGACGACCAGATGATCGTGACCCCCTACCTCATTCGGGCCCGCGGATATCAGCACCCGGCGCTACACCTGCGGAAGCTGTCCCCCCACGGAATATTCACCTCGTTCGCCGAGCAATTCGAACAGATCTGGGGTTCGGCAACCCACTACCCAGAAGGACTCTCGCGTGAGCTCACGGCGTGACTACTACCGCGATCCCCACGCGCCGAAAGCGAACAGCCTGGTGCCTGGCGGCTCCATGCTCGTCGTGGATGGCGAAGGCCGAATCCTGATGCAGCGCAGGGGCGATTCCGGAAATTGGTCGCTGCCGGGTGGCGCGATGGAGATCGGCGAGACGCTCGAAGAGTGCGCCGTACGCGAGACAAAAGAGGAAACCGGCCTCGACACCGAGATCACAGGACTAT
Organism: Nocardia sp. NPDC056541; assembly: GCF_042794235.1. Classification (NCBI taxonomy): domain Bacteria; kingdom Bacillati; phylum Actinomycetota; class Actinomycetes; order Mycobacteriales; family Nocardiaceae; genus Nocardia; species Nocardia sp. NPDC056541. The sequence goes on along the minus strand of NZ_JBHTUD010000023.1, from coordinate 18,009 downwards.
TGGGGATCTACACCGACCCGGAGCATGTCATCGAGTACTCGGACGGCGAGGTGCGACAGGAATTCGCTGTCACCTATTTCGGTCGAGTGGTGGGCGGCGAGCTCGCTGTCAGCAGCGAGTCGACCGAGGTCCGCTTCGTCGGACCGGACGAGCTGGATGATCTACCGATGCATCCCACCGTACGCCTGCGACTCGAGCACTTCGCCGAACGACGGCCGCGCCCATACCTCGGCTGAGCCACGGAGCGCTGGGAAGTTCTGCCGGGTGCGCGCCGGTCGCTAGCCGATCGCCGAGGACAGTCTGTCGACCGCTTCGGTCAGGGTGGCCTCGTCGGAGGTGGTGAAGCAGAGGCGCAGGGAGTTGTCGGCGGTGCTGGAGACGGCGAAGGCTGCGCCGGGGACGTAGGCGACGCCGGAGTCCAGGGCGGTGGGGAGGAGGGTGGCGGTGTTGGTGTTGTCGGTGAATTCGGCCCAGATGAACATGCCGCCGGTGGGGTCGGTGCAGTGGAGGCGGTCGGCGAAGGTGGTGCGCAGGGCGGTGGTCAGGGCGCGGGCTCTGGTGCCGTAGGTGGCGCGGATCGCATCGATGTGGGCTGCCAGCCAGGTGGTGTCGGTCAGCAGGTCGGTGGTGATCTGCTGGGTGAGCGAGGAGCCGCAGAGGTCGGCGCCTTGTTTGAGGAGTTCCACTGCGCGCGAGACTCTTTCGGGGGCGATCATCCAGCCGACGCGCAGGGCGGGAGACAGGATCTTGGAGACGCTGGAGAGGCGGATCACCTGGGGCGAGTACGAGGCCACCGGTGCGGGGGCGGGCTGGTCGAACCACAGTTCGCCGTAAGGGTCGTCTTCGATGACCCAGAAGCCGTGCGCCTCAGCGAGTTCCGCGAGCCAGCGGCGGCGTTGCGGCGCGAGGGTGACGCCGCCGGGGTTGTGGAAGTTCGAGACGGTGTGGACGAGCGCAGGGCGTTCGCCCGCGGCCAGCAGGTCTTCGAGGATGTCGAGGCGCATGCCGTCGGAATCCAGGGGAACGGCGACGATTCGGGCACCTGCGGCTCGAAATACTTGCAGCGCACCGACATACGCGGGATCTTCCACGATCACGAGGGCGCCGGGGTCGAGGAGCACTTCGGCCAGGAGCGAGAGAGCTTGCTGGGAGCCGTGGGTGATGAAGACTTCGGCGACGGGCACCGAGCGGCCGATCTCGGCCGATTCCCGGGCCGCGATCACCTCGCGCAGCGCAGGCCAGCCGGACGACTCCGTGTACTGGAGCACGGCGGGGTCACGCAGCGCGGTCTCGGCGGCGAGGGCGATGCGTTCGCGCGGCATCAGGGCGGCGTCGGGCAGCCCGCCCGCGAGGCTGATGATGTCGTCGCGGGCGGTGAGTTTGAGCAGATCCCTGATCGCCGAGCTCTGTAGACCGGCGAGCTTGCCCGCCAATGCTGGAATTGTCAGCGACATGGGAACCTCCGGGGACGCCGAGAGAAGCAATCATCCTACGATTGCATATCGCCCACCAGAATATGAAATTGTTGTCTCATACAATGAGACGCTACCGAGCGGTGATGGACTTGACCTGCCACTTTCCGTCGGTGTTCGTGGTGATGATCTCCTGCTTGTAGACCACGGCCGAGCCATCGGGGTGCATTTCGCGCAGTTCGACGTCGTAGCGGCCAGCGCTGGTTTCGCGCATCTTCACGCAGTGAGTGGTGCCAGCGGGGATCTGACCGTCGATCGCCTGCTGGATGGTCTCGGCAGGTGAGATGTTCTCGGCGTCGGGCGCCACGAACTCACGCACCTTCGCCCCGGAGCGGTCGGTGTAGAAGGCGTACTGGAAGCCGAGGATGGCCCTGGCACCGGTGCTGGTGTCGCCCGGTCCGTTGCCGACGGTCACCGACTGTTCGGCGACGGACTGGCACTCGGTGCCCGACGCGACCGAGGGAACCGGCGCGGCCGTGACACCGGGATCGGCGCCGCCACCACGCTTGACCAGACCGATCGTCAGGACCAGCGCCACCACGAGCAGAACCGCCGCGGCCACACCGCCGATGATCCAGCGCAGGCGCTTGTTGTCGGGTTCCGTCTCCACCGGCGCCGGGGTGGCCGGCGTCTTCGGCGCGAGACGGCGCGCGATCGGGTCGTCGGCCCACGACAGGCCGGGTTCGGATGGCGGCTTGGGAATCCCGCCGTCATCGTCGGGGTTGTCCCACCACGCCTTGTCGGCGGCGGGCCTCGGCTTGTCGGGAACCAGCGGAGTGCGGGAGCCCTCGGGCGGCCGCACCGTGTCCGCGGCGGGCCCGCTCTCGCGTGACGGCGACTGCGGCGCAGGATCTTTGGGGCCGGGGCGACCGCGACGGATCACCTCGGTGAGTTCGCGACCGGACGTCACCGGCACGGAATCACCGAAGACCGAGTCGCCGAAGACCGAACTCTCACCGCGCGGCGGCTCACCACCGAAACGCACAGTCGGGTCGGCAGCGGGCGGACCACCGGGAGTGGGTCCGCCGAACGGCGCGGGGGGACCCGGACGAGCGGGCGGCGGCGTCGCTACCGCGTCACCGAAGACCGAAGTCGGCGCGGAACGGCGACCGTCGGGCAACCGAGGCGGCGCTTGGCCACTGCCCGGCGCCGAGCCTTGATCTGTCGGCGTGGAGCCCGAAGGCGGAGCCGAGAGCCGCGCGGGCGGACCGGGCGGCACCGAGCCGGCGAACGGACCGGCAGGCGGCGGAGCAACGGGCGGCTGACCGGCGACGGGCCCACCGAACGGACCCGGCGCGGGCGCACCGGCCGGCGGACCGAACGGGCCGGGCGGTGCGCCGGCAGGCGGTTCGGCCGGTCGCCAACCCCGCTCCGGAACCCCGGACGGCGCGGGCGGAGGCGTGGCGGGAACGGGCCCACCGAAGCCGGCGTCATCGACCGGCGGCCCGAAATCTCCTACGGGAGAGCCGAAATCCGCGGCCGCTCGTTGTCGATCGCCGCGTTCGTTCTCGTCGCCCTCGGTGCCCAAGTCCAATCCTTTCCCGGGACACACGTGTGGGGCGGTCGAAGGCGACCGCCCCACACGACAAACTGCGTGTCAGTACTGGATCGAGCCACCCCACTGGGTGTTCACACCCGCGACGTTCACCGTCTGAAGCAGCTCCCCCGGCACGGGCAGTGTAGCCTTCGCGGCCGCATCGAGCGCGGCGTTGCCGCCCGGCTGCGCCTTGATCCAGTTCTCCACCGCGGCCTTGGCCAGGTTGGCCTGCGTGGTGTCGAGCACCGTCACGGTGGTGTTGTCGCTGCGGCCGTCGCCACCGTTGAAGGTGGTGACCTTGACCTCGTTCGCGCCGACGTACTCCACCGAGATACCGGCGTCACCGAAACCGCCACCCGGCGTCCGGTAGCCGACGGTGCCGACGTAGCCCGAGGCGTTGTTGTAGTGGTGGGTGTTCGCCAGGATTCCGGCACCGTCGACGGTGACGCCGATTTCCTGACGCGGGCCCTCCATCTCGACGACGGGCGCGGCGGGCGCGTTGGCCAGGCGCGGCGCCTGCCAGGCCGGCTCCTTCGGCTCCTGGACGAGGGTGTCCGGAGACTCGACCTCGGCCTGGGTGCCGGTCCCGGTGCCCTGATCGGACGGCACGGTGGGCTGCGTCTGCTGCTGGCCCGGCGTGGCGCCCGGCTGGCTCGGCGTGGTGCCCGTCTCCGGCTTGGTGGTGCCCGGCTGGTCGGGCGTCGCGCCCGCGCGCTCCGGCTGGACCGCAGGCTGCGCCTGACCGGGGACCGGCAGCGGCGCGACACGGGGGCTGGTGACACCCGGCTGGCTCGGCGTCGGCTTGGCGGGGGTGCCCTGCTCCGGCTGACCGGGCGCGGGGCTGGTGACACCCGGCTGGGCCGGCGTGGGCTTGGTCTCGCCCGGCTTCGTCTGACCCGGCTTGACGTTCTCCGGGGTTTCCGTTTCCGGGGTCTCCGGAGCTTCTACTTCGCCCGAAGGCTGGCCCGGCTGCGCAGGAGCCGGAGTCGCGGGCGTGGTCGGCTGGTCACTGGGGACCGCGCCGGCCGGAGCCGCGAGGAGGGTTGCCACGGCTGCCGCGGCGGCCAAAGGCAACGACGTGCTTGCCATCGCTCGCTGCGCCCGACTCGGCTTACGATGCTTCACTTTTCGTAATCCCTTTCCCGGAGGGAATCCCCCACTGCTCCACCACGCGATCACAACTGATCGCGCCTCGGCGGTGAGTCAACCACATGAGCGCGGGACAGGCAACGCAGCACCAGGTTTCGCTTTCACCCGGTTCCGCCTGCGCAAACACCTGGTGTGGCGGTTGCCCGGAAGCGACGAGCGCCGTTGGCGAACAACACAATTCGAAACCTGAAACGCATTGTGATTCGTTTCACAATACGGTGTCAGGGGCTCAGTCGAGGTCGTCGTGGCGCATCAGCAAACGTCCGGCTTCGGTGAGCGAGCCGGTGAGCGAGGGGTACACCGAGAACGTCTGCGCGAGATCGGTGACCGTCAGATTGTTCTGTACCGCCAGCGCGATCGGCAGGATCAGCTCCGACGCGATCGGCGCGACCACCACACCGCCGATCACCACACCCGTCGCCGGGCGGCAGAAGATCTTGACGAAGCCGCGCCGCAGCCCCGACATCTTCGCGCGCGGATTGGTGTTGAGCGGCAACATCACTGTGCGCGCGGGGACCTCACCGTTGTCGATGGCGGTCTGGCTGACACCGACGGTCGCGATCTCCGGGCGGGTGAACACCGCCGAGGCCACCGTCTTCAGCCTGATCGGGCTCACCCCCTCGCCGAGCGAGTGATACATCGCGATCCGGCCCTGCATGGCGGCCACCGAAGCCAGCGGCAGCAGACCCGTGCAGTCGCCCGCGGCGTAGATGCCGGGCACCGACGTGCGCGAAACCCGGTCGACACGAAGGTATCCGCCGCGGTCGAGTTCGATACCGACCCGGTCCAGGCCGAGGTTCTCGGTGTTCGGGGTGGAACCGACGGTCATCAGGGCGTGCGAACCGGTGACGGTACGGCCGTCGGACAGCTTCACCACGATGCCGTCGGCGGTGCGCTCCACCGCGTCGGCGCGAGCGTGCTTGACCAGCTCGACGCCGCGTTCGGCGAGGGCTTCCTCGAGCACGAGGGCAGCGTCGGCGTCCTCGCCGGGCAGCACGCGGTCGCGGCTCGACACGAGCTTCACCCGCACACCCATCTCGGTGTAGGCGGACACGAATTCGGCGCCGGTGACACCGGATCCGACGACGACCAGAGTCTCGGGCAGTTCCGGCAGGTCGTAGAGCTGGCGCCAGTTCAGGATCCGCTCACCGTCGGGCTCGGCGCCGGGGAGCACCCGCGGGCTCGCGCCGGTCGCGATCAACACGACCTCGGCCTCGAACTCCTCGGAGCTCCCGTCGGCCAGGTTCGCGCGCACGCGATGGGCCAAACCCGGTGCGGGCCCGACCAATTCGCCATAGCCAGGAAGTAGTTGCACACCCGCGGCCTGCAATTTGGCGCGGATGTCGGAGGACTGTGCCAGTGCGAGCGCCTTGACGCGCGCGTTCACCTCGGGCAGATGCACCTTGGCCTGATCGGCATCGATATTGATGCCGAGGTCGCGCGCGCGACGCAGGTCGGTGCGCAGGCCCGTCGAGGCGATGAAGGTTTTCGACGGCACGCAATCCCACAGCACACAGGCGCCACCGATACCGTCGGCGTCGACCAGGGTCACCGTGGCCCCGTGCTGAGCGGCTACCAGCGCCGCCTCGTATCCGGCCGGTCCACCGCCGATGATCGCAATCCGTGCCACCAGTCACGCTCCTTGTGCTCGCCTGATCGGACCTGCCCCTTGTGAGGGCTCGTCCGTGCTGTCGCCCCATCATTTCAGGTGCTCTGTGACGTGCCCGGGTCGGATCGGTGAACAACGGTGCGCGTGTTCTGTGCCACGTTCGGCACCACCGGCAAGTGTGACCGTCAGCCGATCTGGGTGGGAGACAGGAATTCCACCGTGGTTATTGGCTACAGTTCGATGGTGCCGATCTATGCCGCCTACGGGTCCAACATGGACTCGACGCAGATGCTGGAACGCTGCCCGCATTCGCCCATGTCCGGGACCGGGTGGCTGGAGGGTTGGCGCCTGACCTTCGCCGGTGACGACATCGGCTGGGAAGGGCCGTTGGCCACCGTCGTCGAGGATCCCGGCTCCCGGGTGTTCGTCGTGCTCTACGACGTCTCCCCCGAGGACGAGGACAGCCTCGACCGCTGGGAGGGCTCCGACTTCGGCATCCACAAGAAGATCCGGATCCGGGTCACCGGCACCCAGGGCGAGTCCCGCCTGGCCTGGCTCTACGTCCTGGACGCCTACGAAGGCGGCCTCCCCTCGGCCCGCTACATCGGCGTCATCGCCGACGCGGCCGAAAAGGCAGGCGCCCCAGAGGACTACGTCCACGCCCTGCGCACCCGGAACAGCAAGAACGTCGGGCCCGGCGCCTGAGCTGTTCCGCCGCCCCGAATAGTAAAGCCGGACCCGCCGGCCGCTGACGTCGTGTCGGCGGCCGGCGGTCGTGAGCCGACTGGGTCGGCCCGTACTGCTATGCCTGCAGGACGATGTTCGTCAACGTCCGAACACCCACGGCCAAAGCGCGCTCGTCGATGTCGAAGGTCGGCTGGTGCAGGTCCAGCTGTTCGCCGACGCCGGACCAGACACCCAGCCTGGCCATCGCGCCGGGCACTTCCTCCAGGTACCAGGAGAAGTCCTCGCCACCGCCCGACTGCGGGGTGTCGGCCAACGCGTCCTCGCCCATCCCCAGGATCGCGTTCTCGAACATCAGTGCCGACGTCGGATCGTTGACCACCGGCGGCACACCACGCTTGTAGTTGAGCTGGTAGCGCACGCCCGTCGGCGCGAGCAACCCGTCGACGATCTCGCGGACCAGCGGTTCCAGCAGCAGCCAGGTGGCGTGATCACCGGTACGCACGGTGCCCGTGAGCATGCCCGTCTGCGGAATCGCGTTGGGCGCCTTGCCCGCGCTCACCGCACCCCAGACCATGATCGTGCTGGTTCGAGGATCGACGCGGCGGCTCAGCAATCCGGGCAACCCCGTGATGACGGTGCCGATCGCGTAGACCAGGTCGCTGGTCAGATGCGGGCGCGAGGTATGCCCACCGGGCGAATCGAGCACCAACTCGACCGTGTCGGCCGCCGACGTGATGGCCCCGGTCCGTACCCCGACCTTGCCGACCTCCAGACGCGGATCGCAGTGCAGCGCGAAGATCCGGTCGACCCCGGTCATCCCACCGGCCGCGACCACATCGAGCGCACCACCGGGCATCACTTCCTCGGCGGGCTGGAACACCAACCGCACCCCGACCGGCAGCTTGTCCTGTGCCTCGGCCAGCGCGAGACCGGCACCGAGCAGCACCGTGGTGTGCGCGTCGTGCCCGCAGGCATGCGACACGCCGGGCACCGTCGAGGCGAAGGTCAGACCGGTGAACTCCTGCATCGGCAGCGCGTCCATGTCGGCGCGCAAGGCGATCCGCGGCCGATCGGTGGGGCCGAAGTCGCAGATCAACCCGGTGCCGCCCGGCAGCACCTCCCAGGTCAGCCCGGCCTTGGTGAGCCAGCCCGACACGAACTCGGTGGTGGTGAACTCCGCCCGCGACAACTCGGGGTTGGCGTGGATATGCCTGCGCCATTGCACCAGGTCGCCGGTGTGCTCGGCCAGCCATGCGTCAACGATCTCGGTTCCCGACATCAGAGTTGGTTCGGTGTCCGGCGTGGTCGGACACGCTGCGGTCTCGCGCGCCATCGAGTGGGTGCCCACACCCATCGATAGCGCGTCGGAGCCTGCGCGTGCGGTGCCCGGATGGCCGGAAATGGTCACCGAATGTCCTCCTGTCGTTCGATCAGCCGTTGCAACAACCTGTCCCTGTGTACTTCATCGCCCGCGATAGCGACAGCGGTACGCGCCAGCGCCAGCGCGCCGTCGAGCACCGCCCGGTCCGCCGAGGCGTTCACCGCGGCGGCGGCGAACGCGGGCTGGTGGGTTGCCGCACCGCCCGCGTCGATGCCGATCACCGGGTGGATACCGGGGACGACGTTGGTGACGTTGCCCATGTCGGTGCTCCCGAGCGGCCGCAACACCTCGAACTCGGGCGCGATCGGCACCCGTCCCAGTCCGGTGATCTGCGCGCGGTAGGCAGCGGAAAGAACCGGATCGGGGGTGAGCTCGGTATAGGTGGGCGCGAGCGTCCGTATGTCGTGGGTGCAGCCGGTCGCCAGGGCGCCCGCTTCGAAACACGCCTTCGCTCGCCGCATCAGGTCGTCGAGGGAGCCGGAATCCGCCGCGCGGAGGTAGTACAGCAACTCCGCGCGTCCGGGCACGATGTTGGGGGCTACGCCACCGTCGGACACTATACCGTGCAGCTGCTGGCCGGGTCGCAAATGCTGACGTAGCAAGCCGACAGCAACCTGGGTCAGGGTCACCGCGTCGCCGGCGTTGCGGCCCAGTTCGGGCGCGGCGCTGGCATGCGCCTCGCGGCCGTGGAAGACGATGGCGAGGTCGGCCAATGCCAGTGAGCGCGCGCCGACGATGTCGGCAGGCCCAGGGTGGACCATCATCGCCATCGCGATGTCGTCGAAGGCGCCCGCTTCCAGCATGAGCACCTTGCCGCCGCCGCTCTCCTCCGCGGGCGTACCGAGCACCACCACGGTCAGGCCGAGCGCGTCGGCCACGGCGGCCAGCCCGATGGCCGCGCCGACAGCGGACGCGGCGATGATGTTGTGCCCGCAGGCGTGCCCGATCTCGGGCAGCGCGTCGTATTCGGCGCAGATGCCGACGGTGAGCGGGCCACTGCCGTACACCGCGCGAAACGCCGTCGACAGCCCGGCGACGCCCGTCGTGACGGCGAATCCGCGCTCGACCAGCGGCGCGAGGACCTTCGCGACGCTACGCGTTTCGGCGAAGGCCAGCTCTGGTTCGGCGTGAATCGCGTGCGAGAGCCCGATCAGCTCGTCCGAGGCAGCGACAATCGCGGCGTCGGAGGCGGTGGCTGTGAGTTCGCCGGTGCGCGAGGGTGCCATACCCCCAGTCTTGCATCAGTGCCCGACAGCGGCGCACCGGCGAGCGAGGTCAGTTGCCGAAGGGAAGGTTCTCCGGGGTGACCGGCGTGGCCAGCGCGGCGAGCGTCTCGGCGTGCAGCGCGGTCTTGATGATCGGGGTGATCGGCTTGCGCAGGCTGGTGAGCGCGGCGGCGCGGGCGATCGCGGCGGGCAGCACCTCGTCGGCGTCGGCCTTGGCATCGGCGATGCCGGCGGCGATGGCCTCGTCGGCACCGAAACGGTGCCCGGTGGTCATCGCCTGGACGCACACCTGGTTGCTCAGGCGACCCTTCAGCAAGCCGTTCATGCCGATCGTGAACGGCATGCCCAGATGCACCTCGGGCAGCGACCAGAAGCCGCGGTCACCGCGCATCACGCGGAAATCGTGGGACGTGGCCAGCATGGCGCCCGCGCCGAACGCGTGGCCGTTGACCGCGGCGATCGTGGGCATCGGGAAGGTCAGCAGGCGGGTGTAGAGCGAGTGCACCCGGTCGAGGTAGCCGTGGATCTTGTCCAGGTTGCCGAAGACGTAATCGGTGTCGAGACCGTTGCTGTAGTACTTACCGGTCGCGACGGTGACCAGCGCGGCCGCACCCTCGGACGCCTCGACCTCGTCGAGTGCGGCGTGGAAGGCATCGATCCAGTCCGGCGAGAAACGGTTCTCGTTGTCTGTCTCACCCTCGTTGCCGAGGTACAGGACGAAAACATCACCAGAGCGCTCCAAATACGGCATGCAGGGGAGAATAGCCCGCACCTGAACCCTGTCCTACTCGCGGGTAGGAACCTTCCCGGCCCCGCACGACCCGACCGATCGTCGGGACACCCGTGGCCGCGAACTCGAGCGCGCCGGCGCTCCAATAAACTCAGCCCATGACTGCCGAACAGGCCGCTGCGGCGATTGCCGAACGTACGGGAGTGCCGCGTCATCGCGTGGCCGTGGTGCTGGGATCGGGGTGGCAGGAGGCAGCAGCCGAGATCGGCGCGCCGCGCGCCTCGATCCCCATGACGGAGTTACCCGGCTTCGGCAAACCCAGTGCGCAGGGGCACGGCGGCACGGTGCATTCGGTCACCGTGAACGACAACAACGTGCTGCTGCTGATGGGCCGCCAGCACCTGTACGAGGGCTACACACCGCAGCAGGTGGTGCACCCGGTGACCGCGGCGATCGCGGCGGGCGCCGAGATCGTGCTGCTCACCAATGCCGCGGGTGGGCTCAGGGCGGGCCTGCGGGTGGGTGAGCCGGTGCTGATCGCCGACCACATCAACCTCACCGCGCGCACCCCGCTGGTAGGCGCGCGATTCGTCGATCTGGTCGACGCCTGGGATCCCGAATTGCGGGCGCTGACACGGGAAATCGACCCGAGTCTGACCGAGGGTGTGTACGCCGGGCTCATCGGTCCGCAGTACGAGACGCCCGCCGAGATCCGCATGCTCGCGACCATCGGTGCAGACCTGGTCGGTATGTCGACGGTGCTCGAGGCGATCGAAGCGCGTGCACTGGGCGCGAAGGTGCTCGGCATCTCGCTGGTCACCAATCTGGCCGCGGGCGTTACCGGCGAACATCTTTCGCACGCGGAGGTGCTGGCCGAGGGGCAAGCCGCGGCGCCCCGGCTGGGCAAGCTGCTGCGCGGCATTCTGGAGCGCGTGTAGATGCTGCGCTTCGGGACCGCCGGCCTGCGTGGACCGTTGCGTGAGGGCCCGGACGGGATGAACGTGACGACGGTGTCACGGGCCACCGCCGGGCTGGCCGACTGGCTGCGCGAACGTTGCCTCGGCGGTGGCGCCGTGGTGGTCGGGCGGGACGCGCGGCACGGGTCGGCGGAGTTCGCCACGGCGACCGCTGAGATCTTCACTGCCGCAGGCTTTCCCGTCACGGTGCTGCCGGACCCGGTGCCGACTCCGGTGGTGGCGTTCGCGGTGCGTGAGCTGGGTGCGGTGGCGGGGGTGCAGATCACCGCCTCGCACAATCCGCCTGCCGACAACGGTTACAAGGTGTACCTCGACGGCGGGTCGCAATTGATCGCGCCCGCCGACAGCGAGATCGAGAAGCGCATCGAGGCGGTTGTCGAACCTGTTGCACGGGAAGCTGTTTCGACCTCCGGTGCCGATCTGGTCGATCGCTATCTCGAGCGGGTCGCGGAATTGCCCCGGCTGCTCGGCGGTCCCGGCGAACGGGCGGATGTGCGGATCGCGCTGACCGCGCTGCACGGGGTCGGCGGTGAACTCGCGGTGCGCGCACTGGCCGCGGCCGGGTTCACCGATGTGCGGGTGGTCGAGGAGCAGTTCGCCCCCGACCCCGACTTCCCCACCGTCTCCTTCCCCAATCCGGAAGAGCCGGGCGCCGCCGATCTGTTGCTCGCGCTGGCCGAGCGGGTCGATGCCGACGTGGCGATCGCCCTCGATCCCGATGCCGATCGGTGCGCGCTCGGAGTGCCCGGCCCGGATGGTTGGCACATGCTGCGCGGCGACGAAACCGGTGTATTGCTGGCCGACTACGTGCTGCGCACGCACCCCACCGACCCGCTGGTCGCCACGACCATCGTGTCCTCACGCCTGCTGTCGAAGCTGGCCGCCGCGCGCTCGGCCCGCTACGCCGAGACCCTCACCGGCTTCAAATGGCTGGCCAGGGCGGGCGACGGACTCGTCTACGCCTACGAGGAGGCCATCGGGCACTGCGTCGACCCCGCCAAGGTCCGCGACAAGGACGGCATCTCGGCCGCGGTGGCCGCCGCCGACCTCGTCGCCCTGCTGAAGGCTCAGGGCACCACGCTGCAAGGCGAACTCGACTCCTACGCTGTCGAATTCGGCCTGCACGCGGGCGGGCAGGTATCCCTGCGCCTGCCCGACCAGGCCGCCGCGAGCGTGCTGGTCGCCGCCCTGCGCGCGAACCCACCCAGCGACATCGCAGGCACCCCGGTGAAATTCACCGACCAGGCGCAGGTCCGCGGCCGGCTCCGCACCGACGCACTGATCTTCGACGCCGACGACTTCCGCATCGTCGTGCGTCCCTCGGGCACCGAACCCAAACTCAAGTGCTACCTGGAGGTATTCGCCCCGGTCGCCGACCGGGACGACCTGAACGACGCGAAACAGCTCACCGCCCAACGCCTCTCCCAGCTCACCACGTTCTGCCGGTCGCTGGCAGCGGGCGAGCAATAGTTCAGCGGGGGCCGAACTGGCGGTCGCCCGCGTCGCCGAGGCCGGGGACGATGTAGGCGTTCTCGTTGAGTTTCTCGTCGATGGCGGCGGTGATCAGGCGGACCGGGAGGCCCGAGGCCGCGAGGGCGGCAACGCCTTCGGGTGCCGAGACGACGCAGATGGCGGTGATGTCGGTCGCGCCGCGGGCGGCGAGCAGTTCGATCGTGTGGCGCATGGAACCGCCGGTCGCCAGCATCGGATCGAGGACGAAGACGGGCAGGCCGGTGAGGTCGGCGGGCAGCGACTCGAGGTACGGCACCGGCTCGTGGGTCTGCTCGTCGCGGGCGATGCCGACGAACCCGACGCGGGCTTCGGGCACGAGTTCGGCTGCGGCGTAGACCATGCCGAGCCCGGCGCGCAGCACCGGCACGAGCAGTGGGGGCGCCGCCAAACGGACGCCCTCGGTGACCGCGACCGGCGTGTCGATGGGCTCGCGAACCACCGGCGCGTCGCGCAGCGCCTCGTACATGAGGATGCCGGTGAGATCGGCCAGAGCATTGCGGAAAGTGGCGTTGTCGGTCCGGGCGTCCCGCATGGTGCTGAGCAGGGCCGCGGCGAGTGGATGATCGACGGTGTCGGTGCGCATGAAAAGACGATAGGGTCGCTTGGCGCTTCGCGCCTACGACCGCTGGGGAAATTTTCGCGGTAGTAGGGAACCGAATGCGGCGTCGGTGCGTCCAAGATACTGAGTGACGTACTCTGCCCGGGAACTCGAGGATTGGGGGAAGTTCGATGACGAAAAAAATGTCGGCCGATGCCGAAGGCATCGTCGCGTACAGCGCAGCTGCTGAGGTGATGGCCACGGAACTGGCCACGGCGGCGGCTGGTTCGGTTGCTTCCGACCCCACCCTGCTCGGCCCCATCATGGGTCTCATCGGCGGCGATTTCACCGCCGCTTACTCCGCCGCGCACGCCGGTCACGTGGCGTCGATCGCCCAGCTGTCGGCGGTCATGGGGAGCATGGGGGTGGCCACCGCCAGCGCCGCGACCACCCTCGTCGAGACCGACCTGAACAACGCGGCCGGGCTCAGCGCCGCCGCGGGCGACATCGGTACCGAAGCATGATCGACCTCAGCGGCCTGGCTCAGCCCCTCCTCGATCTGCTGTCGAGCTTCGGCACCGGCGTACTCGGCACCGGCGGCGCATCCGACGGCTTGCGCTCGACCTCGACCAACCTCGACCAGATCTATCAGCAGGGCCGCAACAGCATCAACAACGTGAACACCGCGTGGGACGGCCAGGCCGTCGACGCGGCCACCGCGAAGGCGCTGCGCGTACAGACCTCCTCGGCGACTCTGAGCGACAACGGCACCGAGATGGCGACCGTCGTCGACCAGGCCGCCGCCTATGTGGAGACCGGTCAGAAAGAGCTCGACGGAATCGTCAACTCGTTCCTGTCGCAAGTGTCCGCGCTCAGCCCCACCCTAGGCACCCCGGCCGGTCTGACCGCCGTGGTGAGCTCGGCGATCGATCACATCGGTCAGGGCATGGGCGTCGTCGGCCGGGTACAGGACGAACTCGGCACCCAGACCTCCGCGATCCAGGAGCTCACCCCCGCGCCGTCGAGCACGTCGCTGGCGAGCGTCTCGTCCGGCGCGAGCAACCTCGTGTCCTCGGCCTCGAGTTCCGGCCTGCTCTCGACCGCGGCGAGCACCGGCAGCACAGTGCTCAGCGCCATGGGTTCCGGCCTGTCGACAGCGATGGGCGGCAGCAACAGCAGCAGCAGCTCCTCGAAGTCGACCACCACGGGTGGGACCTCCGCGGGCACGGGCGGATCGACGGGGTCATCGGCCGGTTCGTCGACAGGGTCCGGTACCGGCGTCAAGATCACCCTGCCCGACGGCAGCACCGTCGAGGCGCCCAACGAGAAGGCCGCGACCGCGGTCCGCTCGGCCATCGGCGCCGTCGGCACCCCGTACGTCTGGGGCGGCAACGACCCCCAGTCGGGCATCGACTGCAGCGGGCTCACCAAGTACGCCTACGGCGAGGCCGGGGTCGAACTGCCACGGCTGGCGCAGGAACAGCACATCGGCAATCCTCAGGTATCCCCCGGTGACCTGATGCCGGGCGATCTGGCGGTGTGGGACGGCCATGTCGCCATGGTCGTCGGCAACGGGCAGCTCGTCGAGGCGGGCGATCCGGTTTCGATCAGTTCCATCCGAACGGAGAACAGTGGCATGGAGTTCTACGGCTTCTACAGGCCTACCGAATGAGCGGCACGCCGATCCCCGAGGTCCCCAATGTGGAGTCCGCGGTCAGCACCAACCGCTCCGGCACGATCTCGGTCCGCGCGACCAGCATGGGTCTGCCGATCGCGCTCAAGTTCGAACGCAGTGAATACCAGTTCGGCGCACAGGCGCTGGCCGACGAGATCCTGCGCCTGACCCGGCGCTCGACCATCGCCGCCGCGGCTCGCCTGCGCGAGGTCTACAGCGAGCAGGCGCAGATCCCCGACGAACTGCTCGACAAGATGAACCTGCCCACCCGGCGTCAGGCGGTCGACGAGCTCGATCGCATCGACGACGCCGACACCGGTCAGACGAGTTGGATGAGGCCACTGTGAGTGCGGAAATGGATGCCCTGGTCGCGGGCGTCACCGGAAAACTCGAGGCGCTCGAGGCCGCGCTGTACGGGTTGAAGCAGGTCAACGGGCGGTTCACCACCGAGGACGGGCTGGTCACCGCCGAGGTGAACAGCGACGGCGCCCTCGTCGCCCTGACGCTGGACGAAGCCATCACCACGCTGGCGCCCACCGAGGCCGCCGCACTCATCCTGTCGGCCTGCAAACAGGCCACCGAGACCGCCGGTGAGGCACGTTCCAACATCATTGCGACACTGAACGAATCGCTCGCCGGCCCGAGTGCACAGCCCGACGGGCAATTAGCACCCGGGCCGGATAGTGCCCGGCGCTCGAGCTAGCTAGGCTTCGCGTCATGGCTTCTGGAGACATCGTCCCGATCGAGCTCGGTCTGACCGATGGCGATCTCGTCACCCTGTGGGCACCGCGCTGGCGCGACGGTGACGACGAGTGGGAGGCGTTCCTCGGTCACGAGGACGACCTCTACGGATTCGAGTCCGTTGCGGAGCTGGCGGCGTTCATCCGCACCAACTCCGACAACGACCTCGTCGACCACCCGTCCTGGGCGGTCATCGCCGGACTTTCGGCCGCTGAGCTGGAGCCGGAGGAGAATTTCAGCTTCGATCTGGTCTCCGTGCCGGAACTGGCGGCGGGCGACCCGGACGTCGACGTCGTCGGCGAGCTCGAGGACACCCTGGCGATGGTGCGCAATATCGCCGAGGTGTGCGAGCTCGACGTGGTGACCAAGTTCTTCGGCAACAACCCGGTGCTCGGTGCGCTGGCCAGCGGGGCGAGCACATTCGTCGGCCGCGACGGTGAAGAGCTGTGGGACCAGGTCGGTGCCGCGATCGTCAAGGGCTGGGACGACGTGCTCGACGCGATCGACAGCGTCGTCAGCACACCCGACGTCGACGCGGCCGCGGTGGCCGTCGCCGAGGCGGAGCTGCTGGCGGCCGAGGAGAACGAGGTCGACGCCGACGATGCCGCCGAGGAGGAGGAAGAGTTCGAGAACGTCGACCTCTCCGCGGCCGACGAGGACGAAGAGGAGTCCTTCTGGGACGAGGTCGGCATCGACCCCGTCAAGATCGTCACCTCCGACGGCGAGCAGTTCACCCTGCGCTGCTACCTCGACGACGAGCCGATCTTCCTCGGTGACGGCAGCACCATCACCGTCTTCGGTTCCGAGCGCGCACTGGCCCGCTACCTGGCCGACGATCACGAGCACGAGCTGTCGCGGGTGTCGACCTACGCCGAGGTGCAGACCGCGGCGGTGGACGGTTCGCTCGAGGTCGAGGTGACCGACGAGAACGTCTACGTGCTCACCGGTCTGGTCGACGATCTGGCCGAGGGACCGGAGGCGGTCGATATCGAACAGCTCGACCTCGCGGTCGAACTGTTCAGCGACGCGGCCGACTACGCCGATGACGACAGCGTCGAAACGGCTCTCGCACAGTCGAACCCGCTGGGCTGGTACGTCTCGTACCTGCTCAACCCGGATCCGAACCGGATGGCGCCGAACCCGCCGTACGCGTCGGAGGCCCAGCAGTTCCGCGACTTGCAGCGTGCGTTCGAAGCACGCCTCGTCAGCGAGTAGTTCTCGACAGATCAGGGGTGGCGCCGATACGGTGCCACCCCTGATTCATGTCAACCGAGCAGGACCGCGTAACCCGGCTTGATCACTTCGTCGATGATCTTCAGCCGGTCCGGGAACGGGATGAAGGCCGACTTCATGGCGTTGATGGTGAAGCGTTCCAGGTCGCTCCAGCCGTAGCCGAAGGTGTCGACCAGCTTGAGCATCTCCTCGCTCATGGAGGTGTCGCTCATCAGGCGGTTGTCGGTGTTGACGGTGACCCGGAAGCGCAGGCGGGCCAGCAGGTCGAACGGATGCTTGTCCAGCGAGGGCACCGCGCCGGTCTGCACATTCGACGAGGGACACAGTTCCAGCGGCACCCGCATATCGCGCACGTAGTTCGCGACCAGGCCGAGCTGGGCGTCCTCGATGTCGCCCGGGACGCTGATGTCGTCGGTGATGCGCACTCCGTGGCCCAGCCGATCGCAGCCACAGAACGCCAGCGCCTCGTGAATCGACGGCAGGCCGAACGCCTCACCCGCGTGAATCGTGAAGTGCGCGTGATTGGCTCGCAGATACTCGAACGCGTCCAGGTGCCGGGTGGGAGGAAATCCCGCCTCGGCGCCCGCGATGTCGAACCCGCCCACCCCGGCATCCCGGAACCGCACGGTCAGCTCCGCGATCTCCCGCGACCTCGCCGCGTGCCGCATCGCCGTGAGCAGACACGTCACCCGAACGACGTTGCCCTGTTCCGCCGCGATCGCCTCGCCCTCCCGGAACCCCGCGAGGGTGTGCTCGACCACCTCGTCGAGCGTGAGGCCCTTTTCGAGGTGCTGCTCGGGCGCGAACCGCACCTCCGCGTACACCACTCCGTCAGCGGCGAGGTCGATCGCGCACTCCCGCGCCACCCTGCGCAGCCCCTCCGGGGTCTGCATCACCGCGACCGTGTGCGCGAACGTCTCCAGATACCGCTCGAGCGATCCGCTGTCGGCGGCGTCACGAAACCACGCCCCCAAACTCTCGGCATCGGCAGCGGGTAATTCGTCATAACCGCAATCAGCGGCCAGCTCTAGCACCGTCGAGGGCCGCAGACCACCATCGAGGTGATCATGCAGCAAGGCCTTCGGTGCGCGTCGGATCGAAGCAAGGTCAAGGGGCGCCGGTCCAGTCATGTATAGACGGTAGCCGCCCCGGCCGATCCCGGCAGCGAAGTCCCCACGTGGCAACCGTCTCGTTGATTACCCGCCCCGCAAACGACTATTACGAGCCACCCACCGCATTCCCCACACCCCACACCCACCCAGTCCCCTCCCCACCAACCACACCTCACACCCAGCCTGTCCCCCTCCCCACCAACCAACACCGCACACCCAGCCTGTCCCCTCCTCAACAACCCACCGCCCACACCCAGCCTGTCCCGTCTTCAACAACCCACCGCCCACACCCAACCCGTCCCCCTCCTCAACAACCCACCGCCCACACCCAGCCTGTCCCCGTCTTCAACAACCCACCCAACCCAGCCACCGCACTCCCGACCCCTAGGGAGGGACGGCCACGAAGTGGCCGGTCCGCGGCCGGGCCGCC
>NZ_JBHTUD010000022.1:14961-95088 GCF_042794235.1 Nocardia sp. NPDC056541 | reverse complement strand
GCGCGCTGTGTTGAAAGCCCCCGCGGGGGGGTGGGGGCCAAATCGCCCGTGGGGGGGCCGGGGCTGCCGGGGGGGGGGGCGTCCCCGGGGGTCACCCCCGGGCCCGCGGCCGCGGGGGAGAGTGGTGTGGCGATCGCCGAGGCTCCGGGGTACACGGCGGTATCGCGCGACGGTGGATTCGAGACCGCGTCGGGTGACCTGTACGGGGCGCTGGCGTTGTCGTCGGGTCGCGCCGTGGTGGCCTCGGCGGTGAACTACGGCAGCTGGGCTGCGGCGAGCCAGGCCGCGCTCGATGAGTGCGGCGTGCGCGACTGCCAGGTCGTCGTCGAATTCCGCAATGCGTGCGGCGCGGTGGCCCAAGGCGCGGACTACCGCTTCGGCTGGTCGTGGGATCACTCCCTGGACGCCGCCGAGCGCTCCGCGGTGGACGTGCTCGGTATCAGTGCGGCCCCGTTCCCGGATCCGGGTTCGGCATCGCCGCGTGCGGCGAGTGTCATCCTGTCCGCGTGCACGGCGAACGTGTAGCGAAACGCGAAGCAGCAGGGGCACGGACCGAATAGGTTCGTGCCCCTGCTGGATTCAGCGGCGCAGTACTTTCCTGGCCAGCCAATTGCCGAAGAACTGCACTCCCTGTACACCGGCGATGATGATCAGCACCGCCACGATGGTGACCTGCCACTGGAATTGCTGATACCCGTAGACAATGGCGAAATCGCCGAGCCCGCCACCGCCGACGGTGCCCGCCATCGCGGAGATATCGACGATCGAGATCACCACGAAGGTGTAGCCGAGAATCAACGGCCCCAACGCTTCCGGAACGATCAGCGTGAGAATGATCCGCAGCGGTCCCGCACCGACCGCACGCGCGGCCTCGATCACACCCGGGTCGACCGTCACCAGGTTCTGTTCCACGATCCGCGCGATCCCGAACGAGGCCGCGACGATCATCACGAACAACGCCGCCTCGGAGCCGATCGTGGTGCCCACCACCTCCAGCGTGACCGGGCCGAGCGCGGCCAGCAGGATGATGAACGGAATAGGGCGCACCACATTGACGATCACATTCAGCACGAAGTAGATCGGCCCGTTCGCCAGCAGGCCACCCCTGCGGGTCGTGTACAGCGCGGTCCCGAGTACCAGCCCGATCAGCCCCGCGACGACGAACGTCACGCCGACCAGATAGACGGTGGTCCCGATCGCCTCGAACAGCGTGGGCCGCAGCTTCTCCCAGTTCGTCTCCATCAGCCCGCCTTCCGTTCCAGGTCGGCGACAACGCGATCCAGCGCGGCATCGGGCCCGTGCAGCGCCAGGGTGACACTGCCGAATGTCTTGTCCTGCAACGTGCTCACCCCGCCGTAGACGATCTCGAAGCGCACGTCGGCGGCGGTAGCGGCGGCCAGTGCCGCCCCCAGACCGCTGTGGTCGTCGATGTCGACGGTGACCAACCGGCCCCCGTGGAGCTCGCGCAACCGATCCAGCTCGGACGCGTCGGGCCGGTTGTGCAGCACGGTCGCCACGAACGACCGTGTCGGCGCGGCCTGCGGCGCGGCGAAAACATCGAAGGTGGAGGCCAATTCGACGATCCGGCCCTCGGCGAGCACCGCGACCCGGTCGGCGACCGCGCGGATCACATCCATCTCGTGGGTGATCACCACGATGGTCACCCCGAGTTCGGCATTGATCTTCTTCAGCAAGCGCAGCACCTCGCCCGTGGTCTCCGGGTCCAGCGCGGAGGTGGCCTCGTCGGCGAGCAACAGCGAGGGCGAGGTCGCCAATGCCCTGGCGATCCCGACCCGCTGCTTCTGCCCGCCCGAGAGCTGATCGGGGTAGGCGCGCGCCTTGTCGGTGAGCCCGACGAAGTCGAGCAGTTCGGCCACGCGGGCCTTGCGTTCGGCCCGTTTCCAGCCCGCGACCTTCAGTGGGTACTCGATATTGCCCGCAGCGGTGCGGGAGCGGAACAGGTTGAACTGCTGGAACACCATGCCGATATCGCGACGCAGCCTGCGCACCGCCGACTCCGGCACCCCGGTGATCGGGGTGCCGGAAATCGTGACGGTGCCCGAAGTCGGCTTGTCGAGCGCGTTGATCAGCCGGACCAGCGTGGACTTGCCCGCTCCGGAGTATCCGATGACGCCGAAGATCTCACCCGGTTCGATCCGCAGGTCGATACCGTCCAGTGCGGTGTGCCGAGCGTCGCCGCTGCCGAAAATCTTCGTGACGGAACGGAATTCGACGGCGGCGGGGCCGGCACTCACTTGGCCGTGCGGATGCCCTGCTGCACCCGGTCCAGGATCTGCTCGAGCTCGGCGCCGGGACGGTTCACCGCGACCGCGGTGCCCTTGGTGGTTTCGGCGTGCGCGGTGGCCACGGCCGGGTCCTTCCAGATCTCGACCAGCTTCAGATACGTCGGATTCGTCTTGTCCTCGGCGCGGCTGACGATCACATTGATGTACGGCTCGGCGGCCGGATTCTTCGGATCATCCTTGTACAGCGCCGATTTCGGGTCGACGCCCGACCGGTCGAGGAAGGTGTTGTTGATCACCGAGCCGTCGACCGAGGGCAGCGACAACGCGGTCTGGGCGGCATCGACGGGAGTCACCCGCACCTTGGACGCGGCCTTGTCGATGTCGGCGGGCGTCGGCTGGACCGAGGTACCGGTGATCTTCAGCAAGCCGGCGGCCTGGAGCACGAATAGTGCACGCGCCTGGTTGGTCGGATCGTTGGGGATCGCGATCTCACCACCGGCCGGGATATCGGCGAGAGCCTTGTGCTTCTTCGAGTAAAGGCCCAGCGGGACAATATACGTCGAGCCGATCGGGGTGAGCGTGTCCGAGCTCGCCACGTTGTATTGGCCGAGGAACTGCAGATGCTGGAACAGATTGAGGTCGATCTGTTTCTGCGACAGCGCCGTATTCGGCTGCTTGTAATCGGAGAAGTTGGTGACCTTCAGCGTGATGCCCTGCTCCTTGGCCTTCTGTTCGAAGACCTCGAAAGCCTTGTCCTTGTCGGTGGTGCCGATCCGCACAACCGTGCCCGACACGTCGTCATCGGAACCGCACGCGGTCAGGGTGAGGGCCGCGGTTGCTATCAGCACTGGGATCGCCAGTGTCCGACGGAATTTCACTTGTACTCCCGAATTGCTAGCAGAAGATGAACTCGGCCATCCAAGCTGTCGGCCCTACCCGCCGACAACGGTTTGACTTGCCATGAGCGAAATCCTCGCAAACACTGGGACGCCCGTCTAGCTTGCGGACAATGCGAATCATGCGCCGTCTGCTGGCGATTCCGGTCCTGGTCGCGCTGGCAACGGGGGCGGTGAGCTGTGGGCAAGACCACCCGGACGGCGTGGTGCGGATCGGTGTGAACGACATCGCACAACCGCACTGGGAGGTGTACAAACGTAAGGCGGCCGAGCAGGGCATCACCGTCGAGTACGTGAACTTCACCGACTACAAGCAGCCCAATCCGGCGCTGGCGCAGAAACAGGTCGACCTCAACAAATTCCAGCACGTGCGGTACCTGGCCAACTACAACGTGGCCAGCAACGACACGATCGTGCCGATCGGCGCGACCGAGATCTTCCCGCTCACCCTGTACTCCACGAAGCACACCTCGGTCGCCGAGATCCCGCGGGGTGGGCAGATCACGCTCAGCAACAATCCGGCGCAGCAGGTCCGCCCCCTGCTCGGGCTGTCGGCGGCGGGGTTGATTGTGCTGAAGGGTGGCGCGAGTTGGGACTCCACGATCGACGACGTCGACACCGGCGCTTCGAAGGTGCGGCTCACCACGATCGATCCGACGCTCACCGCGCAGTCGCTGGACAGCGTCGACGCGGCGTTCGTCGACGACACGTTCGCCGGGCCCGCCGGCCTGACCCAGCAGCAGGTCGTCTACACCGACGACCCGGAACGTCCGGAGTTGAAGCAGTACATCAACGTCTTCGCCGCGCGGGCGGCCGACAAGGACAACCCCACCTACCTGAAACTCGCGCAGCTCTACCATGATCCGGAGGTGGTGGCTGCGGTCCAGGCGGAGACGGGCTACGCGGGAATCTTCAAGACCAACGACGCCGCCGATCTGCAAGCCACGCTGCGCGAGCTGGAAACGAAGTTCCGCAAGTAGTCGCGAACACCCCCGGCACGGTGGTCTCCAGGTGCAGGGGTGCGGATCACGGTGCACGCGGGCGACCACATATCGGCCACCACAGTCAGCTCGGCGCCGTCGTGCTCGTCTCGCGGCGTAGGAGCCACCCGCCGAGAACAGGCCCGACCAGGGTTGATGCGCTCGAGGCGCTCCGGCAGCGGGTCAGCGCAGCGGGTGCTCGACCGACAGTCTGCCGCGGCGGACGAGATCACGTTTGGTGATCGGCGGCAGGGCGGCATCGTCGTCGGGGGCAGCGGGGTTGGGCCGCACCAGCAGGGTGACGGTCGCGGCGGGCACGAATCCGCTGCTGGTCATCAGCGCGGCCGAGGCGCTGTTGCGGTCCTCGACATCGGTGACGATATGGCGGGCGCCGCGGGCGAACAACGCCTCCGAGCACACGTTCACCAGCCGCCGCGCGATCCCGTGGCCCTGCATATCGGGGGCTACCGCGATCCATTCCAGATACGCCCAGTCGTCGCGATGCTCGAACTCCATCGACCCGAGGACGAACCCGACCACCCGGTCGGAATCCAGGGCCACCCAGCAGGCGTTGTCGGGGCTGTCGAGGTGCTCGGCGACGGCCGTGAGCGACCACGACGTGTACGGCTTGATGGTGGTGTCGAAAACCTGATGGCCGAGGTCGAGGACTTGACGCAGGTGTCCCAAACCCATCGGCACGACAGCGATGGCGGTGTCCATAGCCGCCAGTGTGCCCTACGCGCCTTTGCGGGCCGCGGTCTTGGACGCGGTGGATTTGCTCGCGGCGGCTTTGCGCGGTGCGGCTTTCTTGGCGGCCTTTTTCGCGGGTTTCTTCTCCGGGGCGGCTTCGCGGCGCCCGCTGGTCTCGAGACTGCGTTGCAGCGCGGCGACCAGATCCACGACTTCGGCATCCGCCTGTTCGGCGGGCGCTGTCTCGGCGGCGGGCTCGACCTTGCCGGTGCCGCTGGCGATCGCCTCGTCGAGCAGCTTCTGCAATTCGATCTGGTATTCGTCGGTGTATTCGGACGGGTCGAAATCTCCTGACATCGACTCGACGAGAGTTTCGGCCATCTTCAGTTCTTGCGGGCGCGGGGCGGGTGCGTCGTCGAGCGACGGGAATTCGACCGCCCGCACTTCGTCGGGCCACAGCAGCGTCTGCAGGACCAGCACACCGTCACGCACGCGCAAGGCGGCCAGCCGGGTCTTCTGGCGCAGTGTGAAATGGACCAGCGCGGTCTTGTCGATGCGTTCGAGGGTCGCCGCCAGCAACTGATAGGCCTTCGGCGTCGTGGAATCCGGTTCGAGGTAATAGCTCTTGTCGAACAGCACCGGGTCGATCTGATCGGACGGCACGAATTCCAGCACGGGAATCTCGTGTTTCTCCGCCGCGGGCAGTTTCGAGAAATCGGCGTCGGTCAGTACCACCTGCTCACCGTCCGGCGAGGTATAGGCCTTGTCGATATCGGAGTACTGCACAGATTTGCCACACACCTGACAGACCCGGTCATATTTGATCCGGCCCCCGTCCGTGGCGTGGACCTGGTGGAACCGAATGTCATGGTCCTCGGTCGCGGTATAGACCTTGACCGGGACATTGACCAGCCCGAAAGCGATCGAGCCCTTCCAGATCGATCTCATCCACCCATCATGGTCGAAATGTCGCGCCGGGGCGAGCAAGCGATCTCCAATAGGTGCCCGCCTGTGATCCGGCGGTGCTTGAAATCGTTGCGTCTGATCCAATTGCCGAGTGGGTGTCGAGGTGATCGTGTGCGGGATCGGGCCGGCGGGACGGGCCGTTGCCCATCGTGCGCTGGCGGCCGGGCGCGACGTCACTGTGATCGACCCACGCCCGGATCGGGTATGGACGCCGACCTATGCGGCGTGGGTCGATGAATTGCCCGGGTGGCTCGATGCCGGCGTGGTCGCGGCGGCGATCGACGAGCCGACGGCGTGGGCGGTGCGCGAGCATCGGATCGATCGCACCTATCAGGTGTTCGATACGGCGGCGCTGCAGTCGTCGTTGACGCTGCACGGCGCGACCGTGATCGCGGACCGCGCTGTGGAGGTGAACACACGCTCGGTGCGGACGGCGGGTGGGCTGACCCGTACCGGGCAGGTGGTCGACGCGCGGGGGCTGGCCCGGTCGCCGCGTCGCGCCGAGCAGACCGCCTATGGGGTGGTCGTGGACCGTACGGGACTCGAGCCGACACTGTTCATGGACTGGCGGGCCGACAACGGGGCCGATCCCGACGAGCCACCGTCGTTTCTGTACGCGATACCGCTGAGCCCCGACACCGTGCTGTTCGAGGAGACCTGCCTCGCCGGGCGACCCGCGCTCGCGCCGGACGTGTTGCGACGCCGACTCGAACATCGGTTGCGGGTGCGGGGGATCGCGCTCACCGGGGCCGAACCCGTTGAACGGGTGCGATTTCCGGTCCAGGGCGGCATGCCGGGGCGCGGCAGATTCGGTGCGGCCGGTGGGTTGACCCACCCCGCGACCGGATACAGCGTCGCCGCCGCTCTCGCCGCCGCCGACACCGTTGTCGCGGGTGGCGCGGTGTGGACGCCCAGCGCGCGGGCCGTGGCGGCCTTGCGCCGCGCCGGATTGCGCGCGGTGCTGGCTCTGCCGCCGCGCGAGGTCCCGGTCTTCTTCGAGACGTTCTTCGGTTTGCCCGCGCACCTGCAACGTTGCTATCTGTCCGGCCTCGATGACCTCGGTGGCACTCTCGCCGCGATGGGCGCGCTGTTCGCCGATCTTCCGCCGAATCTGCGCCGCACTGTCGTGACCTCGGTCGTCGGCGCGGCTCGTCGGTAGCCGACGCCGAGACCCGTCGCCGACCGGACGAACAAGGGTGTGCCAGAGGCCCGGCGGTGCCGCCACGAAGTTGCTACGATCGCCACGCGAACGCGCCGACCCGCCAACAGGATCGGGCCGACGAGGCGGGACGGCCGGAACTACTCCGAGCCCCCGCACGTCGATATGCGCCTCGCGCGATGGTGTGACGAGTTAGGGGACAATCCGGTGTTCGAATTCACCAGGCGACGCAGTCGCTGGGTGCTCGGCGTTTTCGCGGTGCTCGCAGTGGTGCTCGGTGCACTGGGCGCGACGCTGTTCGAGCGGGTGGAGGGCGGCGGATACACCGACTCCGGGAGCGAATCCAGTCGCGCGCTGGAGGTGTTGGGCGCCGAGTTCGGGCAGGCGCCGCCGAACCTGCTGCTGCTGGTGGAAACCGAGTCCTCGGTCGAGGACCCCGAATCCACCGCGGCGGCAACGGCATTGGTCGCCAACCTGCAGGAACGGGCCGGTGTCACCGAGGTGATGTCGTACTGGACCTCCCACCAGCCCGCGCTGCGCAGTGTCGACGGCAAGCAGGGCCTGATCGTCGCCAGCGTGCTCGGCAGCGAACGCGAGATCGACCAACGCGTCACCGCCATCTCCGAAGAGTTGACGGGCAAACAAGGATCGTTGCAGGTCAGGGCAGGCGGATTCGCCATGCTCATGCACGAGACGGTGCAGCAGAGCAAGACCGATATCGCCAAGGGCGAGGCCATCGCGTTCCCGCTCACCCTGATCGCGCTGCTGTTCGTCTTCGGCGGCCTGGTCGCCGCGAGCCTGCCGCTGCTCGTCGCGATCGGCACCGTGCTCACCACCATGGGCGCGCTGTGGTTGCTCACCCTGTTCACGCCGCTGGCCGTCACCGCGACCAATGTGGCGACGCTGCTCGGCCTCGGTCTGGCCATCGACTACAGCCTGCTGATCGTCAGCCGCTACCGCGACGAACTGGCCGAGGGCCGCACACCGGCGGGCGCGGTGGCCACCACCCTGCGCACCGCGGGCCGCACCGTCGCGTTCTCCGCGCTCACCGTCGCGGTGGCGCTGGCCGGGTTGCTGTTCTTCCCGCTGCTGGCGATCCGGTCGATGGGCTACGCGGGCATCGTCGTCGCGGCACTGGCCGCGCTGGTGTCGCTCACCGCGCTGCCCGCCGCGTTGCTGCTGATCGGTACCCGCATCGACAAAGGGCAGCTCGGCTGGTGGTTCCTGCGCGCGCCGCGTCCCGCCCCGGGTGAAGGCGCCTGGCACAAACTGGCCACGGCCGTGATGCGCAAGCCGATCTCGATCGGACTCGCCGTCACCGCGCTGCTGCTCCTGCTCGGTGCGCCGTTCCTCGGCGTGAAACTCGGATTCCCGGACGAACGCACACTGCCGGAATCGATGAACTCCCGTCAGGTCACCGAGATCGTGGCGCGCGACTTCGGCGAGAGCGACCAGCACACCCTCGTCGCCGTGCTGCCCGACAGCGCCTACAGCGCGGCGGGACTCGACACCATCGCGCGTGACATGTCCGACCTGGACAACGTCCGCCGCGTCGACACCGCCACCGGCAGCTATGCCCAGGGTGGGTTGCTCCTCGAACCCACCGCGGCCAACGCGCGGTTCCGGGTCGAGAAGGCCGTCTACCTGTCGATCGTGCCGACCACCGGTGACAGCGACGCCCTGGCGCACCTGGTCGAGCAGGTGCGCGCGGTGCGGACACCGAGCGAGTTGCTGGTCGGTGGCGTGGCCGCCGCCAATACCGACTCGGTCGCCGCGATCGAGAACGCACTGCCGTGGGCGCTCGGCTTCGTGGTGATCATGATGCTGATCGTGCTGTTCGCGCTCACCGGCAGCGTGGTGCTGCCGGTGCTGGCGGTGATCCTCAGCGCGCTGAGTTTGACCGCGACCTTCGGTGCGCTGGTGTGGATCTTCCAGGACGGCCATCTGTCCGGGGTGCTCGGTTTCACCGTCACCGGAGACCTGTCGGCAACCGTCCCGGTGATGCTGTTCGCCGCCGCCTTCGGGCTCGCGATGGACTACCAGGTGTTCCTGCTGTCGCGGATCCGGGAGGAGTACGACCGGACCGGCAAGAACGAGACCGCGGTCGCGCTCGGCCTGGAACGGGTCGGACGTATCGTCACCGCCGCGGCGATTCTCATCTCCCTGGTGTTCCTCGGCTTCCTCGCCTCCGACATCACCTTCATGAAGTCCTTCGGCATCGGCCTGCCGCTGGCCGTGATCGTCGACGCCACCCTCGTGCGCGGGTTCCTGCTGCCCGCCGCGATGAAGGTGCTGGGCGACGCGAACTGGTACGCACCGGAATTCCTGCGTCGACTCCACGATCGGTGGGGCCTGGACGAGGGCGGCTCGGCTCGGTCGAAACGTGAAGTGGTGGTGCGTGATCCGCTCGCCGCCCGGTCGGAGGAGGTCGTCGTCGTGGATCCACTCGCGCGGGCGGAGGCGGCGCGGGCGCAGGCGGCCCGAGCTGAGGCCGAGCGTGCCGACCCGGCGCGGGCCGAGGACGGTACGCGGGAGAACGCGCGGGCGCAGGAGAGCATTTCGGTCTCGACGGGCAGTCGCGAGACCTCGGACTGACAAGACATCGCAGGGGCGGGCCCGCCGAACCGCCGCCCGCCCCTGCGAGTTTCAAGGTGGTGGGTTCAGATGCCGCCGGTGGACAGGAACCCGCCGTCGACCCGCACACAGTCACCGGTGATCCACGCTGCCTCGTCGGACACCAGGAATGCGATCAGCCGGGCCACGTCCTCGGGCTCGCCGAGTCGCTTCAGCGGATACACGCTCGCGGCCCGCTCCTCGTCGTCGGAGTACAGCGCATCGGCGAACTTGGTCTTGACCACGCCCGGCGCCACCGCGTTGACGCGGATCTTCGGGCCCAGCTGCCAGGCCAGCTCCTCGGTGAGCCGGATCAGCGCCGCCTTCGACGCGCCGTAGGCCGAGATCACCCCCGACGACCGGATGCCCGCGACGCTGGCCACGTTCACCACCGCACCACCGTGCTCGGCCATCCACGCGCGGTAGGCCTGCTGCACATAGCCCAGCGACGCCACCACGTTCACATCGAAGATCTTGCTGACGCCACCCAGATCGGCGTCCATCAGCGGACCGTAGACGGGGTTGATGCCGGTGTTGTTGATCAGGATGTCGAGCGAGCCGTACTCGGTGACGGCTCTGGCCACGGCTTCCGCGCGTGCGTCGGCATCGCCCGCGTTGCCGGCGAGATAGCTCACCTGACCCTGGTGGCCCAGCGCGCGCAGCTCGGTGGCCGCGGCCTCCAGTGGTTCGGGTTTACGCGCGGTGATCAGCACGTTCGCGCCCCGGCGCATCAGTTCGGCCGCAGTCGCGAGGCCGATGCCGCGACTGGCTCCGGTGACGAGGGCGGTCCGGCCAAGGAGATCGGTAGTCATGGCACGAGAGTAACCACGCTCACATCGGGCAGCGCCGGGTTCGGCTTCCGGAAGCGTCGACGGTAAAATAAGTGGTTCTTGCCGATATGCCCTTCCCGTTTGTCTTACTCTGAGGAGAACTCTGTGATCACGGCGACCGACCTGGAGGTCCGGGCCGGAGTCCGTACCCTGCTCTCGGCTCCTGGGCCGGCGCTGCGGGTGCAGTCCGGCGACCGGATCGGACTGGTCGGTCGCAACGGTGCGGGTAAGACCACCACCCTGCGCATCCTCGCGGGCGAGGGCGAGCCGTACGCCGGAAAGATCACGCGCTCCACCGACATCGGCTATCTGCCGCAGGACCCGAAGGAAGGCGATCTCGATGTGATCGCCAAAGACCGGGTGCTCTCGGCGCGCGGGCTCGACGTGCTGCTGCGCGACATGGAGAAGGCCCAGGTCGAGATGGCCGAGGTGGCCGACGATGCCGCTCGCGACAAGGCGATTCGCCGGTACGGGCGCCTCGAGGACCAGTTCTCCTCGCTCGGCGGCTACGTCGCCGAGAGCGAGGCGGCCCGCATCTGCAACAGCCTCGGCCTGCCCGACCGCGTCCTCGATCAGCAGCTGCGCACCCTGTCCGGTGGTCAGCGCCGCCGCATCGAGCTGGCCCGCATCCTGTTCTCCGCCTCCGACGGCTCGGGCGGGCGCTCCGACCGCATCCTGCTGCTCGACGAACCGACCAACCACCTCGACGCCGACTCCATCACCTGGCTGCGCGGGTTCCTGCAGAACCACGACGGCGGCCTGATCGTGATCAGCCACGACGTGGAACTGCTCGGCGACGTGGTCAACAAGGTGTGGTTCCTCGACGCCGTGCGCGGTGAGCCCGACGTCTACAACATGGGCTGGAAGAAGTACCTCGACGCCCGTGCCACCGACGAGCAGCGCCGCGTCCGCGAGCGCGCCAACGCCGAGAAGAAGGCGGGCGCGCTGCGTCAGCAAGCTGCCAAGCTCGGCGCGAAGGCCACCAAAGCCGCTGCGGCACACCAGATGGTGCGTCGCGCCGAACGCTTGATCAACGAGCTCGACGACGTGCGCGTGAGCGACAAGGTCGCCCGCATCCGGTTCCCCGAGCCCGCGGCCTGCAGCAAGACGCCGCTGATGGTGAAGGACCTGACCAAGCTCTACGGTTCCCTGGAAATCTTCACCGGCGTGAACTTCGCCGTCGACAAGGGCAGCCGCGTGGTGGTGCTCGGGCTCAACGGCGCCGGTAAGACGACCATGCTGAAACTGCTCGCCGGTGTCGAGACGCCGACCGCGGGCGGCGTCGAGCAGGGCCGTGGGCTCAAGGTCGGCTACTTCGCCCAGGAGCACGACACCCTCGACGATCAGGCCTCGGTGTGGGAGAACATCCGCCACGCCTCTCCGGACGCGGGGGAGCAGGAGCTGCGCAGCCTGCTCGGTGCGTTCATGTTCACCGGTCCACAGCTCGACCAGCCGGCGGGCACGCTGTCCGGCGGCGAGAAGACGCGTCTGGCCCTGGCCGGGCTGGTGTCCTCGGCGGCGAACGTGCTGCTGCTCGACGAGCCGACCAACAACCTCGACCCGGTCTCGCGCGAGCAGGTCCTCGAGGCGCTGCGCACCTACGCGGGTGCCGTGGTGCTGGTGACGCACGACCCGGGCGCGGCCGAGGCGCTCAACCCGGAGCGGGTCATCCTGCTGCCCGACGGCACCGAGGACCACTGGTCCGCGGAGTACGCGGAGCTGATCGACCTCGCCTGATCCGTGGTGAAAGGCTGTGTCGTGGCGGAACTCGCCGGGATCGCGTGAGTTTGATCACTGTTTTCGTTGATCACCGAGTGCGGAGTGTCTAGCCTGGAAGAAGTGCTCGGCGACTCGGAGGAAGCCATGAGCGACAGTGCCAGACAGGCCGCTAGGTCGGCCAAGGGTAAATCGACGATCGGCAAGTCAGCCCTGGGTAAGGGCACCCGGGTGACGGGCAAGTCCCGCGACCGGCTGCAGACCCAGCTGAAGAAGCAGTACGAGGCGGGCGCGTCCATTCGCACCCTGGCCAGGTCCACCGGCCGCTCGTACGGCTTCATCCACAATGTGCTGGTCGAGTCACATGTAGAACTGCGTGGGCGCGGCGGCGCCAATCGGCGCAAGAATCCGGCCGACTGAATCGCGCGCCACGCGACGGTGTCGCTACCAGCCTGCGACGGCTCCGTCGCCACGGACCAGCAGATTGGCCAGGCTGGCGAACAGTGGCAGCCCGGTCTTGATCTCGAGGTAGGCGAACTGTCCCTGCGGGTTCACCTCGAGGAAGTAGTACTCGCCGTCGCTGCCGAGGCGCAGATCGACCACGCCGAAGCTGAGTCCGAGCGCGCCCATCAGGGTCGCGAGGGACTTGCTGACCGCCGCCGGTAGCCGATCCGGTGCGAACGCGACCGAGGTGTCGAGCCGGGAATCGATGCGCCCGACTCCCGCCTGGGAGTCGATGCGCACACTCCACTCGACGCCGTCGACCCAGACGACCCGAAGATCGCAGCTGGCCTCCACGTAATCCTGGAACGTGGTCGGCGTCGACCGGATCGACTCGAGCTTGTTCAGCTCGGGCCTGGTGATGATCCTGGTCTCCGAGAATTCGCCACGGCCCGTGCCGGTGCGCTTGTACACCACTGGCCCGCACCGGGATTCGACGAAACTGCGCGCCTCGTCCGGGTCGTTGGTGACCAGCGTTTCCGGGATCGTGAAACCCGCCCGCTGCGCGGTTTCGAGCTGGACGATCTTGCGGCTCGCGGTGCGTTCGGCGGCCGGATCGTTGACCCAGTACGCCGGGATCGACCACAGCATGCCCTGCAGGAATCCGTCACACTCGGCCTGGCGGAACGCGTCGTCGGCCGCGCGCACGCCGGTGGGCACCCGGCACGGGTGCGGCCTGCGCCACCACACCGCGCGGACGTCGTCGAGCCCGTGGACATGGGACATCGCGCGGTTGGTGCCCGCTTTGTCGAGCCGGAAACTCCCTGTCTCAGTGGGGAAGTCGCGCAGGTCGAGCCGGATCGGATCGAGCCCGTGGTGGTCTCGCAGGGTCGACGCCAGCGCGTCGGCGTGCAGGTCGTCGGCTTCGGAGACGATGAGCACGGCGTCGGTAGCGCCTTCCATCACTTGCGCGCCGTTTCAGTCGAGGCTGTCGCAGTTGATGCCGTCGCGGAAGGTGAAGGTCGCCCCGGTGACACCACCTCGTTCGGCGATGCGCAATTTCGTCGCCCAGCTGCGGGTGGCGCGGGCCAGCTGCTCGTCGCCCAGCGCCTCCGACGGTTCCGGTGCGAGGGTGATCGGCCGGTCGACCAGATCGACGCGCATCCGTCGGGTGAAGTCGGCGGTGGCGCCGGGACGGATATCGACCCGTACCTGACGTTCACCCGCGCCCACGCGGTCTTCGGTGAGTCGCACGACGTCGTTGCGGTCGAATGTCCAGGTTCCACCGTCGACGCGCACCGAGATGTCGCGCTCGGACTCGGCCACCAGCAATCCGCGCAAGGCGGGGCCCCGATCTCGGGACGACGCGGTAGCGGGGAGGTGGATGGCGTCGGTCATGGGCACTCACTCCGATCTTTCTCGTCTGCTCGCGATTTGCCAGAACCCCAAAAGGTGCTTCGGATCATAACGTGAACAGGTGGTCCGCCGAGCCGGTTCGCGAGATTTGCGGAGTGCCGGGCAAACCGCCGAGCGGCGCGTGATCGCCTTGCCGGGAAAGAATTTCGGACAACTCGGATGTTGCAAGCGTGTTCTCACCGGCAATCCGGCAGCAAACGCAGATGACAACGGCGCGGCGGGCGTCCCCCGGGTCCGTGCTGGAGGGTGCCTGCCGCGCCGTGTGTGGTCGTTAGAGGCCGAGCAGTTCGGGATTCTCGGCGAGCTCGCGGAAATGTTCGGCCGGGTTCGCGACGAGCCGGCGGGCTGTCAGATCCATCGCGCCCGCCACCACGGTGATCTCCGCGGCGACGGTTCCGTCGAGCTTGATGATCTGGTGGTGGAAGCGGAAGA
This sequence comes from Nocardia sp. NPDC056541, assembly GCF_042794235.1. NCBI lineage: Bacteria > Bacillati > Actinomycetota > Actinomycetes > Mycobacteriales > Nocardiaceae > Nocardia > Nocardia sp. NPDC056541. The sequence goes on along the minus strand of NZ_JBHTUD010000022.1, from coordinate 80,703 downwards.
CCTTCTCGCCTTCCTTCCAGTCGAACACGCAAGTCACGGTGACCTCGTCGCCACCGCGCAGTTCGCGCTTGTACTTGATGGTCGACTCGAGCACCACCGCACCGACGCCGCTGGCGATGAACTTGTCCTGCGGGATGCCCGCCGCGCGCAGCAGCTCCCACCGGGCGTGCTCGCCGTACTGGTGATAGACGGCGTGATTGAGATGGCCCTGGGTGTCGAGCTCGTAGCCGCGGACGAGGACCGGTACGGAGAACGTCATACGGTGTATAACCGGCGGCTCGCGCGTGCTTGTTCCCGGTGTGTGTGCAATCTCGGACACATTCCGAGCGGTCCGGTATGGCTGCCGTGGCCTTACGCCCATCGCGATCGTCGCCGCGCCGACCGGAAAATTCACGACGCGCGTGGGCTCTACCAGGTTGTTCGATCGGATTCGCGCTTGCCATTGACGGCGCCCGCGCGCTGGGTCATCATTGAGCCAGCGGGCATTCGCGTGCTCAAAATGGTTGTGAGACAACGAAGTTCCGGCCAGGTTGGGCTTTCTACGGCGCTTACGCCGGTGACCCCCGCTTCTCGGCCCCTCGCAGCGCACTCTCGACGACCCCATCAGCCCGGCCTTTCGGTCAGGGCTTTTTTGCTGCCCGAACAGGGCGAAATGGGCATCGCCAGGCTGCGACCGGCACCGAGAACATCTCCCGATCTCGACCGTATGACAGGACTGCAATGAGTTCACCCAAACTAGGGCGCGATGTCATCTTCGACTACATTCGCGACGCCGGCATCGAGTACATCTTCGGTGTTCCCGGCACCCAGGAAATCCCGCTGATCGACGCCACCACCATTCCGGAGAACGGTGTCGAGTACATCCCGACCCTGCACGAGAACATCGCGATGGGCGCCGCGATGGGTTATGCCCGCGCGTCGGGCAAGCCCGGCGTCGCACTGGTCCACATCACCCCTGGCGCCGCCAATATCGTCGGAAACCTTTTCGACGCGTACACCTCGAATATTCCGGTCCTCGTCCTGTGCGGCCAGCAGCACAGCGATCTGCTGATCCAGGAGCCGCTGCTGGGATCGGATCTGGTCCGAACCGCGGGCCAGTACACGAAGTGGGCACACGAGATCCGCAGCGCGGACGAGATTCCGCTCGTCATGCAGCGTGCGTTCAAAGAATTGTTCACGCCGCCGTTCCGGCCCGTGTTCGTCTCGGTGCCGTGGGATTTCCTGATCGAGCAGCCGACCTTGCAGGAACCGGCCCGCTCCACTCGGATCGCGCACGCGGTGACCGGCGACGAGGCCGGGATCGCTGCGGCCGTCGAGACTCTCGCCAACGCGAACAATCCGGTGCTGCTGGTCGGCGACGGCGTCGGCGAGGCCGGCGCGTGGCCGGAGATCGAAGGTCTCGCGAACCTGCTCGGCGCGGCCGTGTACTCGGAGTTCCAGGCGAGCCGGATGAACTATCCGAACGACCTGCCGCACTGGCAGGGTGAACTGGCACCCATCCAAGACGGCATCCACATGCAGTTGCGGGGCTACGACACCATCTTCCTGATCGGGGTGAACTCGCACGCCCAGATCTCGATCTTCCGGTGGGACAAGGGCCCGATCCTGCCCGCGGACCTGGTTCAGGTGGCGCTGCACAATGATTCGTGGCAGATCGGCAAGAACTACTTCACCGAGGTCGGTGTCCTCGGTGACATCAAGAAGACGCTGCCACCGATCATTTCCGGTATCGCCGCGAGCCCGCACTTCGACCTCGCGTCGGCGCAAGCGCGCAATGCGAACATTCTGCGGCTCGGTGCGCAACGCGACGCCGCGTTCTCGGCCGACGCCGATCAATTCCAGTTGCTCGATTCGGCGGCGGTAGCCGAACTCGAGACCGTCGACTCGGTGGTTTCGGAAGAATCGAAGACCGCTGTCGTCGACGCCCCTGTGCCGATTCCCGGCCAGCAGGTGGCGTTCGCGCTGGCGGAAGTGCAGAAGACGCTCGATCGGCCGATCACCGTACTCAACGAAGCGTTCTCGATCGCCAGCAGCTTGCAGAAGGTGGTTCAGTACGATTCGCCGGACGCCTATTTCTGCACCTCGGGTGGTTCGCTGGGATTCTCGTTGCCCGCGTCGATCGGATTCTCCCTCGCCGTGCGGGAGGAGCGCTACATCGTCAATGTCATCGGCGACGGTTCGGCGCTGTTCCACACCAATTCCTGGTGGACCAGTGCCAAATTCGATCTGCCGGTGCTGTACATCGTCGTCAACGACGCGCAGTATTCGTCGCTGGTGATCGGGCTCGGGCTGATCGAACGCGTCTACGGCTGGCGGCCGACCAATCCGGCGACCTATCTGAGCCTGGGCGAACCCGAGCAGGATTTCGTCGACATCGCCAAGACCTTCGGCATCGACGGAAAGGTGGTCGACGACGGCCGCAAGCTGCAGCGCGCGATCGAACGCGGATTCCGGGCCGTCGCGGACGGCAAGCCCTATGTCCTCGATATTCGCACCACCCCTGCCCTGCCCCCGGCGCTGCCGCCCGCGGTGGATGTCCTGCTGGCCGAAAGGTCGAGTGCCGACGCGGAATACGTAGAGAAGCTGCGCGATATCGGCCCTCCGTGATCCCCGGGGTCAGCTGATTGTGCTGCCGAGTGGACGGCGACCGTGACATTTGCCATCGGTCGCCGTCCACATCGGTATCTACCTGCCGTCGGAGCGGACTGCGATTCTCAGTCGAGAGACCGACGCCTACGAGAATGGAACGCTATGCACAAGCTTGTCCGGCTCCGAAATGTCATGACAGTGCTGGCCGCGACCGCGGTGTTGGCGACTGCCGCGTGCGGCAGCGACACCGAATCGGCCGACGCGCCGGCGCCCACTACGACCGCCGCTGCCGCCGTGGCGAAGCCGACCATCGTGCTGGTGCACGGCTCGTTCTCCGACAGTTCCAGCTGGGACACGGTCGCGGGCAAACTACGGGCGCAGGGCTACCAGGTGGTCCAGCCGGAGAATCCGTTGCGTGGACCGAGTTCGGACGCGGCCGCCGTCACCTCGGCGATCGCGAATGTCACCGGGCCGGTCGTGCTGGTCGGGCATTCCTACGGCGGTGCCGTGATCAGCAATATGCACCGTCCGGAGGTCAAGTCCGCGGTGTTCATCGCGGGCTTCGCTCCGGCGAAAGGCGAACCGGTACAGGCGCTCTCGGATCCCGCGAAGTACCCGGGCAGCAAGATCGGTCCGGCGTTGCAGATCAAGCCCACCGACACCGGAGCCGAGGTCACGCTGAAACCCGAACAGTTCGGTGAGGTCTTCGCTCAGGACGTCAGCGCCGATGTCGCGGCGCAGCTCGCCGCGCGTCAGCGGCCTACCTCCGCGGCCGCGCAGGCCGAGCCGAGTGGGGACCCGTCGTGGGCGTCGACTCCGTCGTGGTACCTGATCTCGACCGAGGATCAGATCCTGCCGCCCGCGGCGCAGCGCTTCCAGGCCGATCGCGCGAAAGCTCAGGTCAGTGAAGTGAAGTCCTCGCACGCGTCGCCGGTGTCACATCCGGACGAGGTGGTCGCGACCATCACCGCGGCCGCCCGCTGAACCAGCGAGGCGCCGAAACCCGACGGCACTGTGCCGTCGGGTTTTCCGGCGTCCCGGCCAGGTGCTGTCGCGACCGGTCGAGCTCACAGCCAGCCGGCATTGCGGGCGATGCGGATCGCGTCGATGCGGTTGCGCCCACCGATCTTGGTGATCGCGTTCGACAAGTAGTTGCGCACCGTCGCCGGTGACAGGAACAGCGTGGTGGCGATCTCGTCGGTGCTGATCCCGGTCTCGGCCGCCCGGATCACATCGGCCTCACGGGTGGTGAGCGGACTGGTACCGGTCTCGAGGGCCGCGGCGACCAGGTCGGTGTCGATTACCCGCTCGCCGGCGACAACCTTGCGGATACTGTCGGCCAGCGTCTGCGCCGGTGCGTCCTTGACGACGAAACCGCGCACCTGCGCGTGCAGGGCGCGCAGCAGATAGCCCGGCTGACTGAGTCCGGTCAGGATCAGCACCTGGGTTTCGGGTACCTGTTCGTGAATGAGCTTGGCGACGCTGAGTCCGTCCAGGCCCGGCATGTCGATGTCGAGCAACGCGACATCCGGGCGCGTGCGCAGGATCTCGTCGATGACATGGTCGCCACGGTCCAGTTCCGATACCACGTCCATGTCTTCCTCGCGGGACAGCAGCGCCACCAGCGCGCCCCGGATCATGTGCATATCCTCGGCGACGAGCACGCGAATCATCATGTCCCCCCTGGGATCTCGACGCGCAAGTGAAACAGGCCGTCCTTGCTGTGTCGCGCCGACACGGTACCCGACAACGCCGCCGTCCGCTCCGCCAGTCCGGACAGGCCGTTCCCGGAACCCGGCTTGCGGTGCGCCCCGTCGTTGACGATCTCCAAGAACAGCGTGCCGTCCCGCCGACCGGCTTCGATCCAGCACGTGCGGGCGGTGCTGTGCCGCAGCACATTGGTGATGCCTTCGCGAGTGGCCCACGCGAACGCGTCGTCGACCTCGGGCGCCAGCGGCGGAAGATCGATGTGATGGTGGGTGTCGATCCCGGCGGCCGAGAGCAGGGCGGTGGCCCCGGCGGCTTCCGTGCGCAGGGAGATGGTGTGCTCGCCGAGGGTGACTCGTCGCATCGCCTGCAGGGTCTCGCGGGCGAGTGCGGCGATGCCGTCGATTTCCGATCGTGCCGCGCCCGGATCGCTGGGCAGCAAGGCCGCGGCCAGGTCGCCCTTGAGTGAGACGGCCGACAGGCTCTGCCCGAGGAGATCGTGCAGGTCGCGCGAGACCCGAAGGCGTTCTCGGCCCGCGGCCTGCTCGGCGAGATCGGTGCGGGTGCGTTCGAGTTGGGCCACGGCGCGGACCAGCAGGGCCACGCCGACGAGGCACCCGGCGATGGCGGTGAACACGACCACCACCTCGATGGCGGCCGCCACCGGGTGACGCGACGCGATGCGGTCGGCGGCGAACAGCGTGCCGACCGCGGTGACGGCGATCGGGGCCGCGCAGAGGAGTACGCGCGGCAGGCCGCGTACGAGCAGTGCGGCCGAGGCGACGAAGAACACCTGGCTGATGCCCCACGCCGTCGGTGACCAGACCATCGGTAGGTACACGAGACCACTCAGCAGCGTGAAGGTCATGGGCCAGCCCCGCGGGCGAGGGTCGTCGGCGCTACCGGGCTCGCGGTCCGCGCCGACCGTGCCGAAGGCGTGGTACAGGTGCACGGCGACTACGGCGACCGCCAGTATCCACCACAGCGAGGCCGGGCCTGCCTGCTCGGTTCCGGCGAAGGTCGCCCGTGCGGGCGCCAGCGCACCGGTAGCGCAGGTGGTCCCGACCAGGAGGAACCGCGCGGTCTGCGCGGTCGCCAGCCAGGGGCCGAGGAGCGGGCGCGACACCTCGGTCATCCGAGTTCCCCTGCCGTGGTGGCGGTTCTGGGCTCGATGGCGCAGTCGAGCTGCCAGCGACCCCCCACCTGGCGAACAGTGATCAGCACCGGTTCGGTCGGCCCGTCGCGCAGGAGCCGCGCCAGGAGGTGGCGCAGTTCGGCGCGCAGTGGTTCCTCGTACTGTGCCGGTGGTCCTTCGGCGGGCAGGTCGATGCGGGCAACCACGCCCGCTGCGGCGAGAAGTGTTGTAGTGGAAGCGAGCTCACGGCGAAAGTCGGTCTGCTGGACACTGCGGATCAGTTGCCGCGCCTGGGCGAGGCCGCTACGCGAGGTGGCGACGAGCTCGCCGAGTTCGGCGCGCGCCGACACATGGTCGCTCCGCGCGGCGGAACTCGCCGCGCGATCGGCGGACTCGGTGATCGCCACCAGTGCGGTATGGACGGTTCGGGTGACCGTGCGGTCGATTCGCAGTCGTTCGCGGGCGACGGCCTGTTCGGCGAGCGCCGCACCGGCACTGCGTAGCCGGCGCAACGCGACGACCATCCAGACCAGCGTGTAGACCGCGACCACCCGCATCGCGGTCGTGACCAGCAACCAGATCGCCTCCTGCTCGGTCGCGCCGAGCAATGCCGCCGACGGCGCGACGGCGGCGATCAGCACCACCGCGATCGGCAGGGCGAGCACGGGTCGCAGCGTCAGCGCGACGACCACCGCCACGATGTGCACGGTGTTCAGCCACGCGACACCGAGGACCGGCGCCGCCCCGACCACCAGCACGGCCAGCAGCGCCGAGGTGATGGGCGCTGCCGGTGGGACGGCGTCGCGGACAGCGAAGGCGAGGTGGCGGAGGTAGAGCGACAGGCTCACCGCGAGCAGAGCGGCGGTCACGGCGAGGTCGGGTCGATGCCCGGTGTCGGTGGTGACGGTCGCGATCAGCGTCAGGGTGCCGAGCGCGAGCGCGGCCACGACAGTGCCCGCCGCGGCGATGTCCACGGCGTCGCGGGGAATCCGCGCCGACAGCCCACGCAGCACGCCGAGGGCGGCGCCGGTCCGATCGGGCCGGGTCGCGTTCGACAAGGGCGCACGTTCCAGTATCACCGCTACCACCCCATGACTGTTCCGCGAGCCGCGACCGCCCGCCAGAAACCAATGTAGACGTTCACCGATGACATTCGTCATCGACGAATGTCCACATCTATCTCTAGCCGTGGTTCGAGACCGTGCGGGATTGTGGGAATCGGCCATGCATCGGGGCGGCGGTCACCTGGTAACGAATTCATCCCCCAAGAAATTGGGGCCTGGTGAAATCCATTGGGCGACAGTAGGTTTGGGCTGAACATCGGGTCGCGGGGGCATAGATACCGGGACCGGAACCTTGCGGGGGCAGGTTCGGGCGATCGCCGCCACACCACGCGCACATCACCGTCGATGCGTGCTTCAAGCACTGTTGTTTCTCGCTCGACTGCAACTGCGATAGGCCGTCATTCGCGGCTTTGCGGTGTCTATCGCACAAGATTGGACCTCGATCATGACAACCATCGAGCATCTGTTCGCGCGACGCGTGCACGGCGCCGATCGCGACACCGAATCCGGCACCACCTCGACGACACCGCGCCTGCTCGGGGTGGCGTCGGCGAATCCGCCCACGCGGTACAGCCAGCGCGAGCTGGTCGATCTGCTGGCCATCGACGACCCGAAGATCCGCGGTGTCTTCCTCAACGGCGGGATCGAGCACCGCTATCTCACCCTGCCGCCGGTCGACGACGCGGGACAGTTCCGGTCCGAGTCGCAAGGTGACCTGCTGCGCAAGCATCGACGGCACGGCGTGGACACCGGTTCGGCGGCGATTCGGCGATGCCTGGCCGAGATCGGCAGACAGCCGCGGGACGTGGATTACCTGGTGGCGGTGACGACAACCGGATTTCTCACCCCGGGTTTCAGCGCCCTGCTGATCAACGAGCTCGGTCTCGCGCCGAGCACCGGGCGCCTCGACGTCGTCGGGATGGGGTGCAACGCGGGGCTCAACGGCCTGACCGCGGTGGCCTCCTGGTCGGCCGCCAACCCGGGCAGGCTGGCGGTCCTCGCCTGCTCCGAAGCATGTTCGGCGGCTTACGTTTTCGACGGAACGATGCGGACCGCCGTGGTGAACAGCCTGTTCGGCGACGGCGCCGCCGCCCTCGCGATCAGCACCGGCGAATCCTACGAAGGCGCCGGCACGGACACGCGATCCGGTGCGCCGCAACTGATCGGGCGCGCCAGCTACATGATCACGCGGGCGGTGGACGCGATGCGCTACGACTGGGACGACGATGCCGGCAAGTTCAGCTTCTATCTCGACAAAGAGGTTCCCTACGAGGTCGGCGCCCACGTCGAGCGGGTCGTCGACGAACTACTCGGCGACGCCGGGCTCCGGCGCAAGGACATCGCCCAGTGGATCGTGCACTCCGGCGGCAAGAAGGTGATCGACGCGGTGAAGATCAACCTGGGTCTGACCACACACGACCTGCGCCACACCGTGAGCGTCATGCGCGATTTCGGGAATCTGTCCAGCGGATCGTTTCTGTTCTCCTATGAGCGGCTGCTGGCCGAGGGGCGCGTGGCGCCCGGCGACTACTGCGTCCTCATGACGATGGGTCCGGGATCGCAGATCGAGACCGCGCTGCTGCGGTTCTGAGCGCCGAAGGGCGAAAACCATCCTGTGGAAAGGCAATTCGTGACTGAGATGATCACCACCGAAGTGGCAGCCGACGGTGCGCTCGCACCGGAACTGACCGCGAGCGTGCTCGCGGCAGCGGTGCGGGCCGAGGACGCGTCGGCGGCCGGGGGAGAGTGCGCGGTGGTCCTGCGCATCGGCGGTGCGGCACCGGGTGCGCGATTCGCCTGGCCGGGCCCGGTCAGCGTCGGCGACGTGAACAAATGGGAAGGCGCGCTGCGCCGTCTCGAACAGGTCCCCGCGCCGGTCATCGCCCTCGTCGACGGCGACGCGTACGGGCCCGCCGCGGAGCTCCTGCTCGTGGCCGACTACCGGATCATGGCGGCGGGCACGGTCTTCGAGCTGGCGGCGAGTGACGGCGGGGTGTGGCCCGCGATGGCGGTCTACCGGCTGGCCGGTCAGGCCGGCGGTGGTCCGGCCCGGGAATTGGCGGTACTCGGCAGGGCGCTGTCGGCCGAGCGGGCCAGAGACTGCGGCCTGGTGGACGCCGTGATCGAACCCGGCGCCGACGCCGACTCGATCGCCGCGGGCGCCGCGCTGTTCGGCGCGGTCTCGGGAATCGAGATCGCGATCCGGCGCAGGTTGCTGCTCGACGCGCCGAGCACCCGGTTCGAAGACGCGCTCGGCGCGCATCTGGCCGCCTCGGACCGCGCGCTGCGACGTGAACGGGCGGCATCGTGACCATCGTCATCACCCCGCGCACGATCGTGGGTCAGCTCGACTACGACATGGCCGAATTGCGCGCTGCGGCAACCGAACACGCCGCCTTGCTGGAGTCGCTCGGACCGGTTCCCGACCGGGACGAGACGGCGGCCGCCGCGGCCGCGGCCGCGCACCACGTGCTGCGCCGCCTGCGTCGGCAGTTCCTGCGACGGCACCTCGCTGTCGTCTACGGAACGGCCACCGATGACCTGCGGCGAGGTCTTCGGCTGAGCGCGCTCGCCGCGGCCGTGACTGTGCTGTATCCCGGCCTGCTCCCGAGCACCGCGCAGGTGCACGCCGACGCCGCGGTGCCGCAGCCGGCGAAAGAGGGCTGGGAGATCGATCAGGGCATCTTCTTCCAGGCCGTGTTCGCGGACCCGGTCCTCGGCAATCACCTGCTCGACGCGATGCGCGCGCCCACCGAGGCCGCCCTCGACCTGCTCGCCGACTTCCGCGCTACCGGCTCGATCGCACTGCCTGCCGCGCGCCTCGAGCGCAGCGGCAGCACCTCGACGATCACGATCACCAACACCGAGTGCCTCAACGCCGAGGACAACCAGCACGTCGCCGATATGGAAACCGCGGTCGACCTGGTACTGCTCGACCCCGAGACCCGGGTCGGCGTGGTCCGCGGCGGCGTGATGGACCATCCGCGCTATCGCGGTCGCCGAGTCTTCAGCGCGGGCATCAATCTCGCCCACCTGCACCAGGGCAAGATCTCCTTCCTCGACTTCCTGCTCGGACGCGAGACCGGCTACATCGCGAAGATCCTGCGCGGACACACCGAGGACGCGGCGCGCTGGCCCGCCGTCCCGGTCACCAAACCCTGGGTCGCGGCCGTCGATTCGTTCGCGATCGGGGGCGGAGCACAGCTGCTCATGGTCTTCGATCGGGTCATCGCGGCGACCGACAGCTACGTCAGCCTGCCCGCCGCGCAGGAGGGCATCATCCCGGGCGTCGCGAACCTGCGCCTGGGACGATCGGCGAACTTCCGGCTCTCGCGGGAGGTGATCCTGTGGGGCCGCAAGATCTGGGCGACCGAACCGGAGGCGCGGTCGCTGATCGACACCGTCGCCGAACCGGCCGACATGGACCTCGAAATCGGCAAGGCCGCAGCCAGACTCGCCTCGCCCGCCGTGGTCGCCAACAAGCACATGCTGGTCGTCGCCGAGGAACCACAGGACGTGTTCCGCCGCTATCTGGCGGAATTCGCGCTGCACCAGGCGTTGCGGCTGTACTCCCCGGACGTCATGGCCAAGACCGAGCGGTTCGACCGCAAGGCGCCGCGATGACCACCGTGGCGCCGTCGAGCACCGTCGAGTACCGCAAACACGGCCATCTCGCGACCGTGGAACTCAACCGGCCGCGGGTGCTCAACGCGATGAATCGCGCCATGCACGCCGAGCTGGCCGAGATCTGGGACGACATCGAAGCCGACGACGACATCTGGGCCGTCGTGCTGAGCGGGGCGGGGCGGCGGGCGTTCTCGGTCGGGCAGGACCTGACGGAACTGGCCGAGCGGATCGGCGACGGCGCCCCGACCCGGTCCTCGTTCGGCAGCGCGGGAAAGCCGGGGTATCCGCGGCTGACCGAACGCTTCTCCTTCGCGAAACCGATCATCGCGAAGGTGTCCGGGTACGCGCTCGGCGGTGGGTTCGAGCTCGCGCTCGCCTGCGACATCGTGATCGCGTCGACCGACGCCCGATTCGGGCTCCCCGAGGCGAAACTGGGGCTGATCCCGGGCGCGGGCGGGGTCTTCCGGCTGCCCCGGCAGGTGCCCTACCGCGTCGCGATGGGGCATCTGCTGACCGGCCGCCCGATGTCGGCCACCCGGGCCTACGAGCTCGGGGTGGTCAACGAGGTGGTCGACGAATCGGAACTGGACGCGTGCGCCGACCGCTGGGCCGCCGACGTGCTCGCCTGCGCGCCCCTGTCGATTCGCGCGATCAAGGAATCCGCCGCGCTGTCGGCGAATCTGCCACTGCCCGCCGCCTTCGAGGCCGACTACCCGTGGGAGCGCGTCCGCGCGGACTCGTCCGACGCGACCGAGGGCCCGCTGGCCTTCGCCGAGAAACGTCTACCGCACTGGACCGGGCGGTAGGACCAGACCGACTCGATTGCTTGAGGATCTTCATGCGAACACCCGATACCTACATAGCCGCCCTCGGCTCGTTCCTCCCCTCGACCGTCACCACCGAACAGGCTGTCGCACAGGGCTTGTACTCCGCCGAGACCGCGGAGATCCACGAGCTCGGCGGCGCGGCGGTGGCCGGTCCGATCCCTGCCCCGGAGATGGCGTTGCGCGCCGCGGAAGTCGCGGTGAAACGGTCCGGTCTGGCCGCCGACGAATTCGATCTGCTGCTGTACGCCAGCACCTGGCTGCAAGGCCCGGAGGGCTGGCTGCCGCACCCCTACCTGCAACGTCATCTCGTCGGGCCGATCCCGGCGCTGGAGATCCGGCAGGGTTGCAACGGCATGTTCGCCGGCCTGTCGATGGCATTCGACTACCTGCGCGCCGATCCCGACCGGCGGACCGCGCTGTTGGTGGCGGCCGACAATTTCGGCACCCCGCTGATGGACCGGTGGCAGATGTCGGCGCTGTTCGTCGCCGGTGACGCCGCCTCCGCGGTGGTGCTGAGCAAGACCGACGGCTTCGCCCAGCTGCTGTCGGTGTGCCACACCTCGATTCCCGAAGCCGAGGAGATCCACCGGGCCAGTGAACCGATGTTCCCGCCCGGTGTCTCGCTCGGGAAGTCGCCCGACTTCTTCGCCCGGCTGCAGGAGATCACCGCCAAGGTGGCCGCAGCGCCCGATTCGCCCTTGGGCGCGGCCCTGGCGCGGGTGCGCGAGCAGATCCCGGTGGTGGTCGGCCAGGCGCTCGCCGATGCGGGCATCGAGCTCGGCGACATCGCCCGCGTCGCGTTCCTGAACTGTTCGCGCGAGGCCACCGAACAGCGGTGCATGGTGCCGCTCGGTTTGCCCATGGAGATGTCGACCTGGGAATTCGGGCGCGACATCGGCCACTGCTCGGCCAGCGACCAGATCCTGTCGTTCGAGCATCTGATCACCACGGGTCAACTCGGGCCCGGTCAGTACATGCTGCTGTTCGGCTCGGCGCCCGGCGTGCTGCTGTCGGCCGCGGTCATCAAGGTTCTGCGTGATCCGGGGTGGATCGCGTGACCGTCCATCCCGATCCCACGTCCGTCGCATCCAGGAACGAGAACGCTATGTCCCACCCTGTCTCCGGCAACGCCTCCCACACCCCGGTCGATCCGGTGGCGGTGATCGGCATCGGCTGTCGCTTCCCCGGCGGCGTCGGTTCCCCCGCCGACTTCTGGCAACTGCTCTCGGCCGGGCGCGACACCTACGGCGAGATACCGCCGGAGCGCTGGTCGCGATATCGGCACCGCACACCACAATTCGCGACCGCCATCCAGAACACCGTGACCCGAGGCAGCTTCCTCGACGAGATCGAGCGCTTCGACGCGGAATTCTTCGGCATCTCCCCGCGTGAGGCCTCGCTGATGGACCCGCAGCAGCGGTTGCTGCTCGAGGTCACCTGGGATGCGCTCGAGCAGGCCGGGATCGCGCCGCGAGAACTCGCGGGCAGCGAGACCGGTGTGTTCGTCGGCGTCTGCACGGGTGACTACGGTGCGCTGATGCTGGAGGACCTGGCGAGCATCGAGGCGTGGACCGGCATCGGCGCGGCGACCTGCGCTGTCGCCAACCGGTTGTCGCACTCGTTCGATCTGCGCGGACCGAGCATCGCGGTGGACACGGCATGCTCGGCCTCGCTGGTGGCGCTGCACCTGGCCGCCCAGAGCCTGCGCAACGGTGACTGCGATCTGGCGATCGTGGGCGGGGTGAACCTGATCGTCACCCCCGGCCAGACGATCACCCTCGACGCGGCGGGCGCGCTCGCCCCCCGACGGCCGCAGCAAGGCCTTCGACGCCTCGGCCGACGGCTACGGCCGTGGCGAGGGCTGCGGCGTCGTGGTGCTGCGCCGCCTGGACAGCGCGCAGCGCGCGGGCGAGGAGGTGCTCGCGCTCATCCGGGGCAGTTCGGTGAATCAGGACGGCCGGACCAACGGGATCATGGCGCCGTCGGGCGAAGCACAGGCTCACGTCATGGCGCGGGCCTGCCGCAACGCCGGAATCGACCCGGCCACAGTCGATTTCGTCGAGGCGCACGGCACCGGCACCAGATTGGGCGACCCGATGGAAGCCGAGGCGCTCGCCTCGGTGTACGGATCGGTGCGTCCGGTCGGCGACCCCTGCCTGATCGGGTCGGTGAAATCGAACATCGGCCACCTCGAGGGGGCCGCGGGCGTGGCCAGTGTGATCAAGACGGTGCTGGCGTTGCGGCACGCCGAGATCCCGCGCACGCCGCTGTCGACCGAGCTCAATCCGGAGATCCCCTGGGACACTTCGGGTATTCGGCTCGCCACCGAGCACACCGCGTGGTCCGAGGGCAGCAGTCCGCGGCGCGCGGGCGTCTCGGGCTTCGGCTACGGCGGCACCGTCGCGCACCTGGTGCTGGAGGAAGCGCCCGCCGCGCCCGTGCCACCAGTCGCGCCGCCGCGGACCGAGCTCGACGGGCTCCGGCTGTTTCCGCTCTCGGCGGCCTCCGATGCCGCCCTGCGCGCGTACGCGGATCGGCTCGCGGAGTGGGTCAGCGACCGGGCGGGCGCGGTGTCGCTCGACGCCGTCGGCCGCACCCTGTCCCATCACCGGTCGCGACTGAACCACAACGCGGCCGTGGTGGCCCGCGACGAGCACGAGTTGATCGCACGACTGCGGGAACTGGCCGCCGCACGGCCGGACCCCGGCGTCGTGACGGGAACCGTGGCCGCCGAATTCGGTAAGGGCCTGGTGTGGGTCTTCTCCGGACACGGTTCACAGTGGCGCGGAATGGGACGCGAGCTGCTCGCCGTGCCCGAGTTCGCGGCGGTGGTCGACGAGGTGGAGCCGATCTTCCTGGCCGAGATCGGCTTCTCGCCGCGACAGGTACTGATCGACGACGAGATCGACGGCGTCGACCGGATCCAGACCATGATCTTCGTGATGCAGACGGGTCTGGCCGCGATGTGGCGAGCGTACGGGGTGACCCCGGACGCCATCATCGGCCACTCCGTCGGTGAGATCGCCGCCGCCGTGGCCAGCGGGGCGCTGCCGCTCGCCGACGGCGCCCGGCTGATCTGCCGGCGTTCGATCCTGCTGCGCCGGGTCGCGGGCAACGGCGCGATGGCGATGGTGACGATGTCGTTGCGGGATGCCGACGAAAAGCTGGGCGGCAGAACAGATCTGGTGGCCGCGATCGCGTCGTCGACAGTGTCGAGTGTGCTCTCCGGTGACCCGAGCGCGATCGAGGAGGTGCTCGCGCAGTGGCCCGACGACGGGATCGGAGTGCGCCGCGTCGCCTCCGATGTGGCGTTCCACAGTCCGCACATGGACCCGCTGCTCGCCGAGCTCGCGGCGGCGGGCGCCGACCTGGACTATCGCCCGCATTCGGTGCGGATGTACTCGACCGCGCTGCTCGACGCGCGTGCCGAACCGGCGGCCGACGCCGAGTACTGGGTCGCGAACCTGCGAAATCCCGTGCGGCTGGCGGGCGCCGTCGAAGCCGCGCTGGCCGACGGATTCCGCGACTTCCTCGAGATCTCGCCGCACCCGGTCGTCGCCCACTCGATTCGGGAAACGCTCGGCGAGAGCGGAATCGACGACGCGTTCGTCGGCACGACCCTGCGTCGCGACGTGCCGGAGCAGCAGGCCTTCCTGGCCGCGCTCGGCACCGTGCACTGCCGGGGACTGCTCGTCGACCTGGACCGCCTGCAGCCGCCCGCGGCGCAGGCGGATCTGCCCGGCTACGCGTGGCAGGGACGTCGGCTGTGGCACGCCCCCTCGGTGGCCGGTCGGGTCCCCGGCCAGGGGCACGCCGCGACCTCGCACACGTTGCTCGGCACCCCGAGCACCGTCGCGGGCAGCGATCTGCGGATCTGGAACACGGTGCTGGTGGACGAGAACCGCCCCTATCCGGGTAGCCACGCGCTCAACGGCGCCGAGATCGTCCCCGCCGCCGTGCTGGTCGAGACCTTCCGGCAGGCCGGTGTGCTCGGTGACGCCGCGATCGAGCTCGCCGGGGTGGCGATGCGCCATCCCCTGCTGACCGACGGTGAGCGTGAGGTGCAGGTCGTGCACGATCCGGATCGTGGGCTGCTGCGGATCGCTTCGCGGACACCGGGTGAGGACCCCGAGCAGGAAGCCGCCTGGCTGATCCACGCCGAGGCATCCTCGGTGCCGGTCGCAGCCGGGGTGCCGCTGCCCACGGCCCTGGACGACCCGGCGGCGCGCCGGATGTTCCCGGTCGAACCGGGCGTGGTCCACCAGCGACTGGCCGCGGTCGGGGTGCCCGAAACCGGGTTCGAGTGGCGTGTCGAGGAATTGCTCTTCGGCGCCGACGTGGTGCGCGCGCGAGTGCGCGTCGCGGCAGGCGGCAGCGCCACCTGGGCACCGGTACTCGATGCGGTGATGTCGATCGCGCCCGCCGCGTTCGGCGGCGAACCGGTCCTGCGGATGGTGGTCCAGATCGATGACGTGCGCTGTGCGGGTGAGCCGGCCGACGAGGTGATCATCGAGGTGGCCCTGGATCCGAAGCGCACCGATGTCGTGGACGGGCTGGTCGCGTCGACGGACGGCACGGTGATCGCCCGGGTCAGCGGAATGGAGTATCCGGTCATCGACCGTCCGGTCGAGGACGATTCAGCGGCAGGCTCGGCGCTGTCCGGTCCGGTGCTGTCGCTGGAGAACCTGACCACCGAGCAGGTGCGGGAGCTGATCGCGGCGGAGGTGTCGGGCACGATCGCCGCCGAGATGCGCTTGCCCGATCCGGCGGATCTGAATCCGCGCCGTCCGCTGCTGGAACAGGGACTCGATTCGGTGATGACGGTGACCATTCGCAAGAAGCTCGAGAAGCGGTTCGGCCACAAATTGCAGGCCACCGTCTTCTGGCAGCAGCCGACCGTTGTTGCGATCGCCGATCATCTGACGGAGATGCTGACGGCGTAGATCAGTGTCCTGCCGCCGTGCCGAGGCCTCGATCAGGCCCGGTACGGCGGCAAGGGCCGCGTTCTGCGCCACGGCTCAAACCCGGTGGGCGTTGCGCTCGTCCCACCACGCGGGCGCGTCGACGAAGTGGTTGTCGAATTCCTCCTGGGCGGCGACGAATTCCTCGTGGGTCGCCGTGCCGTGGATGAGCCGATCGAGCAGGCGGAAGTACTCGAAGCGTTCGACGCCGGGCATCAGGGCGATGAGGATGCGCGCGCCGCTGTCCGGGGTGGCGCCGAAGGCGTGCGGCATCTGCCGTGGGACGACCAGCGAGCCGCCCGCGCCGACGGTGAGGATGCGATCGCCCGCCATGACCTGGAGTTCGCCGTCGGCGACATAGAACAGCTCGTCGGAACGGGTGTGGAAGTGCGGAGCGGCGCCGTCGGCACCCCGCGCCATGGTGACCTCGAGGGTGCTCACCGCGCCGTCGCTGGCGTTCGCGTCGGTGAGCAGGCGCATCCGCACGTTCTCGGTGCCCAGTGTCTCGGCATCCTCGGGCAGGCAGAGGGCGATGTCGCGGGTGTTCGTCATGACCATTCCGTTCGTCGGTTGATAATTCGCTACCGAACTATATCTCAGCGAATAGAATCGTGTCCATGGATGAACGCGAACCGGACGTGGTGGATGCGATCACGGCGCAGTGGCAGCGGGAGCGACCCGAACTGGAACTCGAGGCGATGGCGGTCTTCGGCAGGCTCGGCAGGCTGATGAACATCGCCATGGCTCGGATCGAAAACGTCTTCGCCGCACACGGTTTGCAGCGTGGTGAGTTCGATGTGCTTGCGGCACTGCGTCGTTCGGGCTCGCCCTTCGAACTCAACCCGTCGGTGCTCGCCGACACTCTGATGCTGTCGCGCGCGGGGATGACCGGCCGCATCGACCGGCTCGAAGCGGCGGGCCTGGTCGTCCGGATCGCCGACCGCGAGGATCGTCGCGCCGTGCGGGTGGCGCTCACCGAGCAGGGCCGGGTGCTGGTCGACACGGTGGTCGTGGCGCACACCGAAAACGAGACGGCGATGCTGTCGGTGCTGACGCCCGCGGATCGGGCCGCCCTGGACCGGATCTCGCGAACCCTGCTCGATGGCTGGGCGAGCTGACCCGCCGATCCCGGCCGGGGAAAGGGCGCCCCGTGGTGATCCCGCCGTGCGCAATCGGCGAAAGTTCGGTGGCCATGGAGGCGGGAATCGAACCCGCGACATCCGTCCTGTGGAGTCGGCGTTCTACCTGCTGAACTACTCCATGGCCACGCCGAGCCTAACTCAGGATTCCTTGCGCCGCACCGAGGCTTCGACGAGATCCAGTACGGCGGAAAGGTTTTCGTTGGTGTGGCCCGAAGCGATGCGGGCGATGAGGCCGTCGAGAACCAGGTCGAGGTAGCCGAGCAGGACGTCGGTGGGGACGTCGTCGCGCAGGGCTCCGGCGGCCTTGCGACGCTCCAGGCGGGCGAGCGTCGCGGCGGTCAGTTCGGCCGAACGCTGGGTCCAGCCCGCGCGGAATTCGGGGTCGGTGCGGACTCGGCGCGCGATCTCGAGGCGGGTGCCCAGCCAGTTGAATTCCTCCGGGCGGGCGAGCATATCGCGCATCACCTGGACGATGCCCTGGTTGGCGGCGACTTCGGCCATGCGTTCGGCGTCGTCCTTGGCCAGGGCGAAGAAGAGAGCGTCCTTGTCACGGAAATGGTGGAAGATCGCACCGCGGGACAGGCCGATGGCCTCCTCCAGGCGGCGCACGGTGGCGCCGTCATAGCCGTATTCGGCGAAGCAGCGTCGTGCACCGTCGAGGATCTGGCTGCGGCGCGCGGCGAGGTGGTCGTCGCTGACCTTGGGCATGATTCCTCCAACTAGCGGATACACGGACCCCCGCCCCGGCGAACCGAGACGGGGGCTGTCGCATTATTCACGGGCACACGAATGCCCTTGTGGCGCAACATCTCACGATGTCACGCCACCGGATCGAGCAGTTAGCCGCGGATCATGTTGCGCAGCACGTACTGCAGGATGCCGCCGTTGCGGTAGTAGTCGGCCTCACCGGGGGTGTCGATGCGCACGACCGCGTCGAACTCGGTGACCTTGCCGTCTTCGGCGGTGGCGGTGACCTTGACGGTCTTGGGGGTGACACCCTCGTTGAGGGCGGTGATGCCCGCGATGTCGAAGGTCTCGGTGCCGGTCAGGCCCAGCGACGCGGCGGACTGCCCGGCCGGGAACTGCAGCGGCACAACGCCCATGCCGATCAGGTTGGAGCGGTGGATGCGCTCGAACGACTCGGTGATGACGGCCTTCACGCCCAGCAGGCTGGTGCCCTTGGCGGCCCAGTCACGCGAGGAGCCCGAACCGTATTCCTTGCCGCCGAGCACGACCAGCGGGATGCCCGCGGCCTGGTAGTTCTGCGAGGCGTCGTAGATGAACGCCTGCGGGCCACCGTCCTGGGTGAAGTCGCGGGTGTAACCACCCGAGACATCGTCGAGCAGCTGGTTGCGCAGCCGGATGTTGGCGAAGGTGCCACGGATCATGACCTCGTGGTTACCGCGACGCGAGCCCAGCGAGTTGTAGTCCTTGCGGGCCACACCGTTGGCGTCGAGGTACTGCGCGGCCGGAGTGCCGGGCTTGATCGGGCCCGCCGGGGAGATGTGGTCGGTGGTGACCGAGTCGCCCAGCAGCGCCAGCACGCGAGCGCCGGAGATGTCGGTGACGGGGGACGGATCCATCGACATGCCGTCGAAGTACGGCGCCTTGCGCACGTAGGTCGACTTCTCGTCCCACTCGAAGGTGTCACCCTCCGGGGTGGCCAGGCCCTGCCAACGCTGGTCACCGTCGAAGACGGTGGCGTAGGAGTTGCGGAACATGTCCTGGCTGATCGAGGACTTGATGGTGTCGTCGATTTCCTGCGGCGACGGCCAGATGTCCTTCAGGAACACCTCGTTGCCCTCGGTGTCGGTGCCGAGCGCGTCGGTCTCGAAGTCGAAGTCCATCGTGCCCGCGAGCGCGTAGGCGATGACCAGCGGCGGGGAGGCCAGGTAGTTCATCTTCACGTCGGGGGAGATGCGGCCCTCGAAGTTGCGGTTACCCGAGAGCACCGCGGTGACCGAGAGGTCGTTGTCGTTGATCGCGGCCGAGATCTCCTCGGGCAGCGGGCCGGTGTTGCCGATGCAGGTGGTGCAGCCGTAGCCACCGACGAAGAAGCCGAGCTTCTCGAGGTAGGGCCACAGACCGGCCTTCTCGTAGTAGTCGGAGACGACCTGCGAGCCCGGCGCCATGTTGGTCTTCACCCACGGCTTGGTCGACAGGCCCTTCTCCACCGCGTTGCGGGCGAGCAGGGCGGCGCCCAGCATGACCGACGGGTTGGAGGTGTTGGTGCAGGAGGTGATGCCCGCGACCACGACGGCGCCGTGATCGAGGACGAAGTCGCCGCGCTCCTGGGAGCGCACCTGCACCGGCTTGGACGGGCGACCCGCGGCGCCGTTGGCGGCCGAGTGGGCGGGGGTGTAGCTGTCGTTCGCCGAGGAGGCCGACACCGAGACCGGATCCGAGGCCGGGAAGGTCTCGTCGACGCCTTCGTCGAGCGCGGTGAAGTCACCGGTGACGTAGTCGCCGATGTCGGAGCGGAACGCCGACTTCGACTCGCTGAGCAGGATGCGGTCCTGCGGGCGCTTCGGGCCCGCGATGGAGGGTACGACGGTGCCCAGGTCCAGCTCCAGGTACTCCGAGTACGCGGGCTCGTTGTCGGCGTCGTGCCACATGCCCTGTTCCTTGGCGTACGCCTCGACGAGCGCGAGCTGCTCGTCGGTGCGGCCGGTCAGGCGCAGGTAGTTGATGGTCTCCTCGTCGATCGGGAAGATCGCCGCGGTGGAACCGAACTCCGGGCTCATGTTGCCCAGGGTGGCGCGGTTCGCGAGGGGCACCTCGGACACGCCGGCGCCGTAGAACTCGACGAACTTGCCGACCACGCCGTGCTTGCGCAGCATGTCGGTGACGGTGAGCACCACGTCGGTGGCGGTCACGCCGGGCACGATCTCACCGGTCAGCTTGAAGCCGACGACGCGCGGGATCAGCATGGAGACCGGCTGGCCGAGCATCGCTGCCTCGGCCTCGATGCCGCCCACACCCCAGCCCAGCACGCCGAGGCCGTTGACCATGGTGGTGTGGGAGTCGGTGCCGACACAGGTGTCGGGGTAGGCCTGACCGTTGCGAACCATGACGGTCGGGGCCAGGTACTCGATGTTGACCTGGTGGACGATGCCGACGCCCGGGGGGACGACCTTGAAGTCGTCGAAGGCGCCCTGGCCCCAGCGCAGGAACTGGTAACGCTCGCCGTTGCGCTCGTACTCGAGGTCGACGTTGCGCTCCAGTGCGTCCGCGCGGCCGAAGACGTCGAGGATCACCGAGTGGTCGATGACCATGTCGGCGGGCGAGAGCGGGTTGACCTTGCTCGGGTCGCCACCGAGGACGGTGACGGCCTCACGCATGGTGGCCAGGTCGACGATGCAGGGCACGCCGGTGAAGTCCTGCATGATCACGCGCGCGGGGGTGAACTGGATCTCGACGCTCGGCTGCGCCGAGGGGTCCCAGTTCGCGATCTCGCGGATGTGATCGGCGGTGATGTTGGCGCCGTCCTCGGTGCGCAGCAGGTTCTCTGCCAGCACCTTCAGGGCGTAGGGCAGCTTCTCGGTGCCGGGAACAGCCGAGAGACGGAAGATCTCGTAGGAGTTGCTTCCGACCTCGAGCGTGCCCTTGGCGCCGAAGGTATCAATCTTCGTCACGTCAGCTCCACTCATGTGTGAGGGTGTGCCGCCGGCGGGGCTGTGCCGGCGACTCGCGTCTTCGGAGGGGGTATCCGGCACCGTGAGATGCCTGATTCCTCGCCGTACGATCCTAACAGTACGCTTGTCCTATGAAATACGCGGGGGCCGTGGGTGGTGCCGCGCAGGCGTAGCCGGGCGCCGAGTCGCGTACTGTGCCTGACGAGCGAAGTCGGGGAAGACGCAGTGACGCTCACCTTGGCAGTGTTGGACGCCCGTCGCGACACCGGCGATCGTGGCTCGACAGACCGGATGGAACATGACCACTTTTGCGCCGATGGCGGCCGAACTGCCGCCGAACACCGTGCTGAGCAGCGTCGCGTCCGACCTCGCCGACAATCACGTCGCGGCCCCCAAGGGTCAGGATCAGGAGAAACTGGCGGCGATCGTCGCGCAGGCGCGATCCGAGGGGATCCCGCTCAGCGTCGTCATCGTTCCCGGTAATCCCGGCCACGACTCGAGCCTACGTGACCTGGCCACCGAGGTCGGCGAGAACACCCACGGCACTGTCGCCGTGTTCAGCGACGACTGGCTGGGCACCTACAGCGACACCATCAGCCGGGTGCGACTCGAATGGGCCGAGGATGCGGCCAAGTACAAGGGCAATCACCCCGAAGAGGCCGTGCAGGCCTTCGTCGACCGGCTCGAGCAGCCGGAGGGCGTTTCCTGGGGCGTCATCACCACGGTGTTGCTGACCCTGATGGCACTCGTGATCGCCGGGCTGTACCTGGTGAAGGTCCGCCGCGGTCCCGATGCGGACGCGTCGGCAGCCCCCACGTCCTCGCGCGTCGATGCGGGTTCCACCAACTAACTGGTTTCACTGCAGTCACATTTCCAGACCAACGGTCTGTTTTCTGCGGTAGAAAACTGTCTTTCGTCAGGCTAATTCCGAGCAATCTGTGAATTGATGCCGCGCCCCACTGTGACGGATGTTTCCTTTGTGAACTATGTGTCGTACGGTTGCGATGAACGCGATCGTGAATGCAGTGGTACAGGGGGCATTGGTCGACTCTTGTGGTCGGTGTTTCGACTGATGCGCCGGTGGCGTATGTCGAGTCGAGATACTCGGAGGTGCCGTGCGCAGTGCGGGCAGGCAGGACGAACCAGGTCTATTACGAATAGCGATCGGTTTGCTGGCGGTAGTGGCAGTGCTGCTCGCCGCGGGACCGGTCGCTGCTGTGCCACCCCCTCCACCCAATCCGTCCGACGGTGAGATCGCCGGTGCGGGCGCCCAGGTCGACGCGCGGGTCACCGAGATCGGTGTACTGATCAATCGCGTCGCCGCCGCCGATCAGCAGTTACGCGAACTCGACGATCAGCTCGCGGGCAAACGGGAAGCGGTCAACCAGGCACTCGTGGACCTGCAGACCGCGCGCGACGCCGCCGACGCCGCCGCAGCCGCCGTCACCGACAGCCAGACCCAGCTGGCCGACGCGGGCGTGAAAGTCGGTGCGGCACGCCAGGATTTCGATCAGGTCGCCACTCAGGCGTACGTGCGCCCCGCCAACAGTTCGGTCGTCACCTACCTCGCCTCCTCCACCCCCGATGCCGCGATGGATCGCGCGCAGGTGCTCGGCATGGTGTCGAAGAACCAGCGACAGGTCCTGGACGGCTTGCGCCGCGCCCAGGTCGCCCAGGCCAACCAGAACTCCGCCGCGCGGCAGGCCAAGACCGACGCCGACAACGCCGCCGCCGGGGCTGAGCAGAAGCGCGACGCCGCCCAAGCCGCGGTGAACATCGCGAAGTCCGAATTCGACACCCAGGCCGTGGCTCGCGACACCCTGCGTCGCGACCGCAGCGCGGCACAGTCCGCTCTCGACGTCGCCCGCTCGACCGTCGCCGGGCTGCAGAGCCAGCGCGAGATCTTCCTGGCCTGGGACGACCAACGCGAAGCCGAGGTGATGGCCCTGCTGGCCGCCGCCAACGCCGCCGCCTCGCGCGCCGCCGCCGACAAAGCCGCCCGCGACCGCGCCGCCCAGCTCAACGAGGGCCAGCGCCCGCACGCCGACCTCGAGTCCACCCCGGCCTCCCCGCGCCGAACCAAACCGCGACCCTCGCAACCGCAGGTCACCGGTTCGGCCGCGATCGAAACAGTGGTCGACCGCGCGATGTCGCAACTCGGCGTCACCTATGCCTGGGGCGGCGGCGACGAAGACGGTCCCACCCTCGGCATCCGCGACGGCGGCACCGGCGACGCCCACGGTGACTTCAACAAAGTCGGCTTCGACTGCTCGGGCCTGATGCTCTACGCCTTCGCCGGCATCGGCGTGTCGCTGCCGCACTACAGCGGCTATCAGTACAACGCGGGCACCCGGGTCGACGTCGAGGACCGCGAGCGCGGCGACATGCTGTTCTGGGGTCCCGGTGGCAGCGCCCATGTGGCGATGTATCTGGGCAACGGCAAGATGATCGAGGCCCCTGAATCCGGGGATGTCGTGAAGATTTCCCCGGTCCGCGAAGACGGCATCATGCCGTACGCGGTCCGCATCGTCACCGGCTGAGTGTCCATCGCCGCTGGTAGGGCCGCGATCGATGCAGCGTGCGCCACAGTCGCCGCTGCGCGTGAGCGGCGTCACGAGCATGACGAATCCCCGTCTAGTACTGGCCGGTTGCGGCGCACCGGGCGATTCAATGGAATAGTTGGTGCCGCACGCACAGGACCAAAGCGAAAGCGGGGATGTTGGTGACTTCGACGGAAGGTGTGAGCGGGCCGAAGCTGGCGAAGGACGCCGGTACGGCCACGCCGAGCACCCTGGAGCGTGACGTCCAGACTCTCGAGAAGGCGATCTACGAGGTCAAGCGGGTTATCGTCGGTCAGGACCGGCTCGTCGAGCGTTTGCTCGTGGGCGTTCTGGCGCGCGGACACGTGTTGCTCGAAGGTGTGCCGGGCGTCGCGAAGACTCTTGCGGTGGAAACCTTCGCCAAGGTCGTCGGCGGCTCGTTCTCCCGGGTGCAGTTCACCCCGGACCTGGTGCCGACCGATCTCATCGGTACCCGCATCTACCGGCAGGGCCGCGAGGAATTCGACACCGAGCTCGGCCCGGTCGTCGCGAACTTCGTGCTCGCCGACGAGATCAACCGCGCGCCCGCCAAGGTGCAGTCGGCACTGCTCGAGGTGATGGCCGAGCGCAAGCTGTCGATCGGCGGCAAGACCTACCCGATGCCCGATCCGTTCCTGGTCATGGCCACCCAGAACCCGATCGAGAGCGAGGGCGTGTACCCGCTGCCCGAGGCGCAGCGCGACCGCTTCCTGTTCAAGGTCGTCGTGGACTACCCCTCGGTCGAGGAAGAGCGCGAGATCATCTACCGGATGGGTGTGAGCGCGCCCGAACCGAACCAGATCCTCGACCCCGAGGACATCATCCGCCTGCAGAAGGTGGCCGCCAACGTCTTCGTGCACCACGCGCTCGTCGACTACGTGGTCCGTGTGATCACCGCGACCCGCACGCCCGCCGACTTCGGCATGGAGGATGTGGCGAGCTGGATCTCCTATGGCGCGTCCCCCCGCGCGAGCCTGGGCATCATCGCCGCGGCGCGCTCGGTCGCGCTGATCCGTGGCCGTGACTACGTGGTTCCGCAGGATGTCGTCGAGGTCATCCCGGACGTGCTGCGTCACCGTCTGGTGCTGTCGTACGACGCACTGGCCGACGAGGTTTCGCCCGAGGACGTCATCAAGCGCGTGCTCCAGACGGTCGGGCTGCCGCAGGTCGCCCCGCAGGCCAACGGCCAGGCCGCACCGCAGCAGCCGCCGGTGCCCCAGCCGCCCCAGCAGCAGCCGGTGCCGCAGGCGGTGAACGGGCAGCAGTCCCAGCCCGCCGGCTCCGTCGCGCCCCAGTGAGTGCGCCGGAACCCGTTGTCCGCGTGCCCGTGTCGTCTCACGCTCCGCCCTCGTTCCGTGCCGGTGAACTGACCGACCCGAAGCTGGCCGCCGCGCTCAAGACCCTCGAGTTGACCGTGCGGCGCCGCCTCGACGGCGTGCTGCACGGCGACCACCAGGGGCTGATCCCCGGACCGGGTTCGGAACCGGGGGAGGCACGGCTGTACCAGCCGGGTGACGATGTGCGACAGATGGATTGGTCGGTCACCGCCCGCACCACCCATCCGCATGTGCGGCAGATGATCGCCGACCGCGAGCTCGAGACGTGGCTCGTCGTCGACCTGTCGTCGAGCCTGGACTTCGGCACCGGCCGGGTACACAAACGCGATCTCGCGATCGCGGCGGCCGCGGCGATCACCCACCTCACCTCCGGGGGCGGCAACCGGATCGGCGCGGTCGTCGCGACCGGTCAGGATCTGGTACGCATCCCCGCTCGCAGCGGACGCATGCATGCCCAGACCCTGCTGCGCGGCATCGCCACCACCCCGCACGCCCGCGACGGCGTACGCGGCGATCTCAAGGCCGGGATCGAATCGCTGCGCCGTCCGCAACGCAAACGCGGTCTGGCCGTGGTGATCAGCGACTTCCTCGGTGACGTCGACTGGCAGCGCTCCCTGCGCGCCATCTCCGCCCGCCACGACCTCCTCGCCGTGGAAGTGCTCGACCCCCTCGATGTCGCGCTGCCCGACGGCGGCGACGTGGTGCTGCACGATCCCGAATCGGGCCGCACCCGCGAGTTCAGCGTCACTCCCACGCTGCGTGCCGATTTCGCGGCCGCGGCCCGAGCCCAGCGTGAGCAGGTGGCGCAGGCGCTGCGCAGCTGCGGCGCGCCGGTGCTCACCCTGCAGACCGATCGGGACTGGATCGCCGACGTGGTCCGGTTCGTGTCCACCCGGCGCCACAGCCTCGGCGCCCCGAGCGGGCGGGTGCCTCGCCAGTGAGTATTTCGCATTTCACGGCCGTCGTCTGGCTCGGTTTCCTCGTGGTCGTCGCCCTGCTCGTGCTCGGTTACGTGCTGGTGCAGCGCGCCCGGCACAAGCGGATGCTGCAGTTCGGCAACATGGCCATCCTGGAGCGGGTCGCCCCGTCGCGACCGAGCCCGATGCGCCATGTCCCGATCGCGTTGATCCTGGCGGGCCTGGTCCTGCTGACGATCGCCGCGGCCGGTCCGACCGCCGTGCAGAAGGTGCCGCGTAACCGCGCGACTGTGGTTCTGGTGATGGATGTTTCGCTGTCGATGGAAGCCACCGACGTGGAGCCGAACAGGTTGCAGGTCGCGCAGAAGGCAGGCAAGGATTTCGTCGACGGTCTGACCCCCGGTATCAACCTCGGTTTCGTCACGTTCGCGGGCACGGCCTCGGTGATGGTGTCGCCGACGACCAATCGCGAGGCGGTCAAGCACTCGATCGACAACATCAAGCTGGCCGAGCGCACCGCCACCGGCGAGGGCGTCCTCACGGCCCTGCAGTCCATCGACACTCTGGCCGCCGTCCTCGGTGGCGCCGAGACGCCACCGCCCGCGCGGGTGGTGCTGATGTCGGACGGCAAGCAGACCGTGCCCGACGACAAGGACGTCGACAACCCGCGCCACGGTTTCACCGCCGCGCGCCTGGCCAAGAACAAGGGCATCCCGGTCTCGACGATCTCCTTCGGTACCGAATGGGGCACGGTCGAGATCCCGGACTCCGACGGCAAGGGTTCCCAGCGGGTGAAGGTGCCGGTCGACAACGACTCGCTGCGCGAGATCGCCGAGCTGTCCGGCGGCGACTTCTACACCGCGTCGTCGCTGGCCGAACTCACCGCGGTCTACGACACCCTCGAGGAACAGATCGGCTACGAGACCACACGGGGCGATGCGAGCCGCCCGTGGCTGTTGTTCGGCATGCTGGCCATCGCGGCGGGAGTCGTGGTCAGTTTGCTCTATCGTCAACGCCTGCCCTAGCTCCCACCGCCCCGCGTTGTGAGCTGTCGCAACGGCGCGACCCTGACGCGGGGCGCACGAATCGGAACAGATAGGTTGGACCCTATGTCGAACGTCACATCCCGGTCGGTCCTGGTCACCGGCGGTAACCGCGGTATCGGTCTCGCGGTCGCGCAGCGTCTGCAGGCCGACGGCCACAAGGTCGCCGTCACCCATCGTGGATCGGGGGTACCCGAGGGTCTGTTCGGCGTGAAATGCGATGTCACCGACAGTGATTCGGTCGATCGCGCGTTCACCGAGGTCGAGGAGCACCAGGGTCCGGTCGAGGTGCTGGTCGCCAATGCGGGCATCACCGACGACACCCTGCTGATGCGCATGACCGAGGACCAGTTCGAGCGGGTCATCGACGCCAACCTCACCGGTGCCTTCCGCTGTGCCAAGCGCGCCAACCGCGCCATGCTCAAGGGGCGCTGGGGCCGGATGATCTTCCTCGGCTCCGTCGTCGGGCTCGGCGGTGGCCCCGGCCAGATCAACTACGCCTCTTCCAAGGCCGGTGTGATCGGTATGGCTCGCTCCATCAGCCGTGAGCTGGGCTCGCGTTCGATCACCGCGAATGTGGTGGCGCCTGGTTTCATCGAAACCGATATGACCGCTGAGCTGCCCGATGATCTGAAGGAAACCGCGAAGAAGTTCATCCCGCTCGGGCGTCTCGGCCAGGCCGAGGATGTCGCCGCGGTGATCAGCTTCCTCGCCTCCGAGGACTCTCGCTATGTCACCGGCGCGGTCATCCCGGTCGACGGCGGCATGGGCATGGGTCACTGATCCGATAACGGCGCTGTCGTCCACGTCGACGGCTGCTATTGCATGGGTCACTGATCCGCTAACGGATCGCCCCGCGCCACCGACAAGGTGGCGGCAACCATACTGATTTCAGGAGAACCGAAAACTCATGGGCGGACTGCTCGAAGGCAAGACCATCCTGGTCACCGGCATCATCACCGACTCGTCGATCGCGTTCCACGCGGCCGCGATCGCGCAGGAGCAGGGCGCGAGGGTGATCATCACCGGCATTCCCGACCGACTGCGGCTCATCGACCGCATCGCCAAGCGGCTGCCGCAGGAAGTGCCGCCCGCCATCGGCCTCGACGTGACCAACGAAGAGGATCTGGCCGCGCTCACCGAGAAGCTGCGTGAGCTGGCACCCGAGGGCATCGACGGCGCGCTGCACTCCATCGCGTTCGCGCCGCGGTCGATCATGGGCCCCGGCGCGCTGCCGTTCCTCGAGGGCCCCGGCCCCGATGTCGCCAAGTCGTTCGAGATCTCCGCGTGGAGCTACGCCTCGCTCGCGCGCGCCGTGCTCCCTGTCATGAACGAGGGCGGCTCGCTCGTCGGCATGGACTTCGATCCGCGCGTGGCCATGCCGTACTACAACTGGATGGGCGTGTCCAAGGCGGCGCTGGAGTCGGTGAACCGCTATGTGGCGCGTGAGGTCGGTGCCGCCAAGAAGGTGCGCTCCAACCTGATCGCCGCGGGTCCGATCAAGACCCTCGCGGCCAAGGCCATCGCCGGCACCGCGACCGACGATGCCAAGCAGCTCGTCCAGCTCGACCAGTACTGGGACGGCGCGTCGCCGATCGGCTGGGACGGCAACGACCCGCGCGCGGTCGGCAAGTCGATCGTGGCGCTGCTCTCGGATTGGCTGCCCGCCACCACCGGCTCGATCATCTACGTCGACGGCGGCGCCAGCCACAATATGTGGTTCCCGGAGAACATGTCCCTGAGCTGATGCCGGACGCCCTGCTGCTGCTGTCCTTCGGTGGTCCCGAGGGCCCCGAGGACGTGATCCCCTTTCTGGAGAACGTCACTCGGGGCCGTGGGGTGCCCCCCGAACGGCTCGCCGAGGTCGCGCAGCACTACCTGCATTTCGGCGGGGTCTCGCCGATCAACGCGTTGAATCAGCAGATCATCGCGGCGCTGGAGGCCGACCTCGCCGATGCCGGGCTGGATCTGCCGGTCTATTTCGGCAATCGCAACTGGCATCCCATGGTCGAGGACACGGTCGCGCGGATGACCGCCGACGGCGTGCGTTCGGCACTGGTCTTCCCGACGTCGGCGTGGGGTGGGTATTCCGGTTGCCGCCAGTACGACGAGGACATCACCCGCGCCCGCACGGTGGTCGGTGCCGGTGCCCCGGAACTGGTGAAACTGCGCCAGTACTTCGATCACCCGCTGCTGATCGAGTCGTTCGCCGACGCGATCGCCGCTGCGGTGCAACAGATTCCGGCCGAGCGCCGCGACGGCGTGCGCCTGGTTTTCACCGCACACTCCATCCCCGTCTCGGCCGACCTGTCGGCGGGCCCGCCGGCCGACGGTGGCCGCCTCTACAGCAGGCAGGTCGCCGAGGCCGCCCGATTGTGTGCCGCGGCAACCGGTTTCGCCGAGTTCGATGTGGTGTGGCAGTCGCGTTCGGGCCCGCCGCAGGTACCGTGGCTCGAACCCGACATCGTCGACCATCTGGATGTGCTGCACGGCAAGGGCATCGACGCCGTGGTGGTGTGCCCGGTCGGTTTCGTCTCCGATCATCTCGAGGTGATCTGGGACCTCGACAACGAAGCGTCGACCCGCGCCGCCGAGCTCGGCATGGCCTTTGCCCGTGCGGGGACACCCGGCACCGATCCGCGATTCTCCCGCATGATCGTCGAACTGATCGCCGAACGCGTGAGCGCCGGTCCGGTGCGCGAACTCGGCACGGTCCCCGGGTACGGCTGCACCGTCGACGGAGCCCTGTGCGCCCCCGGTTGTTGCGAACCGCCCGCGCGCCCGGTCCGGCGCTGAACACAACCGGATAACCATTCACCGGTAGTCCCCGGTTCGAGGAGTAGCCTTTTCACAGTTGCGCTCGACTGATCGGAGGATTTCCGATGATTTCGACCACGCCGCGCCGCGCTGCCGGGTTCGCCCTCGTGCTGACCGCCGCCGCGCTCGGTCTGACCGGCTGTGGCGGGGACTCCGGCTATCAGACCCAGCCCCCGCAGCCCACCGAGCCCACGATCTCGCAGGCATCCGTCGAGGAATTGTGCGGCATCCTCGACGGACAGAAGGGGACGTGGAAGGCGCTGGGCCCGCGCGTCGCGCGGGTGGCGTTCACCGGTGCGATGAAGCTGTGGACGGTCAACGACACCGTCGCCAACGCCGCGATCGCCTACAACCGCCACATCGTCGACACCGTCACCATCCGCACCTGCCCGCAGGTCCGCGATGCGACGCTCAGGTCGCTCGATGTGCCCGATCTCAAAGTCGCCCTCGGCGGATTCTGAACTGGCGCTTCCCCGTTCGGCGCATCTCTGCGTTAGCATCGCCGCAGACCTTCGCCCGAAGGTCGGGTGACGCTACGGGGAGGGCCCGATGAACCATGCCGACATGATGCTGACCGCACTGGCTCGGGGAGGTGGTCTTCTCGCCGGCGACGACATACGCGCGGGCGATGCGGAGGCGGTGCTGGCCCGTCGTGGGGGCGGTAGCAGCGTCAGCGTCGGTGGTGGCGGGGTCCCGGAGTGGGTCTGGTACCTGATCATCGGCGTTGTTGTGCTCATCGTGGTGATCGTGTTGATCCGCACGTTCAGCGGTTCCTCGAATCAGGCTGCGCCACATCAGATGCCGCCACAGCACATGGCACATCAGCAGCAGCCGTACCCGGCGCAGTACCAGCAGCCGTACCCACAGCAGCACCCGTCGGGCCCCGGCTATCCGCAGGCACAGTACTCGCCGCAGTATCCGCAGGGTCAGTACCCGCAACCGTATCCGCAGCAGCAGCCGATGCCGTACCCGCAGCAGCAGCCTTACCCGCAGCAGATGCCGTATCCACAACAGCCGCAGTACCAGCAGCCTTATCGGCACTGACGGATCGGCTCCGGCGTGCGCCACCGGACTCGGTGACTACCCCCGTCTGTCCGGAATGCGGAAGGTCAGCCGTCGCGGCGGGCAGCGGCGTGAACCGCGACGAGGCGCGCCTCGCGGATCGTGTTCCACAGCGGCCGCAGCAGGGATTCATGCGCCCCGAGCGCGGTGGCCGAGGTGGGTGAGGACGCCGGCTCGTGCTGAGCGACGGTGAGGATCGCGGCCACATGATCGGCCGTATCGAGAATTCGCTTGGCGCGCAACGGGATCGAGTCGGGATAGGCGTGGCGCGCATAGGCCGCGAGCTGGGCCTCGATCTGTTCACGCGGATCGTCGTCGCCGTTGCCGACCGAGGTGGTGTGCAGTTGCATCAGGGCGTCGGCGGCGTCGCGCACCGATTCGCGCATGGTGTACTCGGCCTCGCCGAGCGACATGTCGTGACCCGCGATACGCGGCAGATCGACGCCGTAGACGGTCCACTGCAGGGTGTCGTCGTCGTCCCACTGCGGAATCAGGCCGGTGCCGGGCTCGCCGGGAACGCCGAGCAGCAAGCCCTCCTCGGCGTCGATCGCGTCGGCCGCGAACGCGGTGCCGACCGGCAACCCGCGCACGTCACCCGGTGCGGGCAGGACCAGGCGCAGCTGCGCCCCGGCGGGAGCCATCGCCTCGCGGATCACCTTGAGCAGCGGCATGGCTCCGTTGCCCGCCGCACCGCGCGAGGTCCACGGCAGGTCGGTACGTCCGCCGGTGACCGGGTCGCCCGCCGCGATGGTGTGGTGCGGCGCCCAGGCGTGCAGTGCCTCCAGCACGTCGTCGGGCGCGCTGGTACCGGCCAGCCAGGAGCCGGCCCACAGCGTCAGCGTGGCACTGGGAGAGCACATAATCATCGAGCATAAAGGTTCGCCCGCGATCGCGTGCGCGCACCGAGGTGGTCGATGGTGCCTACGCGGATCACCGATTTCGGCGCGAGGATCCGTCTGACCTGCTGTGCGTTCACTCCGGCTCGGTCACGAAGTCGATGAGCCGTTCGACCGCGCCGATGAGTGGGGCTTCCAGATCCCGGAACGAGCCGACCGCATCGTAGACACGGCGCCAGGCCTGCTGCGGTGTTCCCCAGCCGAGGCGCGCGCAGATTCCGGTCTTCCAGTCCTCGCCGCGCGGCACTGTCGGCCAGGCATCGATGCCGAGCGCGGCGGGGCGTACCGCCTGCCAGACATCGATGTAGGGATGGCCGGTCACCAGCACGTGCGGGCCGAGGCCGGCGGTCAGGTGCGTCTCCTTCGAGCCGGTCACCAGGTGGTCGACGAGCACGCCTACCCGCGCGCCGGGGCCGGGTTCGAACTCGGTGAGCCGGGCACCGAGGTTGTCGAGGCCCTCGAGGTGTTCGACGACCACGCCCTCCACCCGCAGGTCGTGGCCCCACACCCGTTCGACGAGCGCCGCGTCGTGCACGCCCTCCACCCAGATCCGGCTGGTCCGCGCGACTCTTGCCCGCAGCCCCTCGACGCGGGTGGACCCCGACGCCGACCGCACCGGCTGTTTCGGCGCGGTCGCGGTGGGCTTGATCAGCGTGACCGGTTTCCCGTCGATCAGGAACGCCGCCTCCCGCATCGCGAACAGCCGCACCGCCCCGCGCGCGTCCTCCAGCTTCACGAACTCGCCGTCGTAGCTGCGATCGAAACCCACTACGGCACCGCAGAATCCGCTCGCCGCGTCCTCGACCACCAGATCGCGTTCGGCGTTCACTGTCGGCACCGGCTTCTTCTTGGTCCGATCGTGTCCGGAATAGATGTCGCCGTAGCTGTCTCGCGCACTCACGTCCCGAAACTACCGCGCGCGCCAGCGCGCGCGGTACCGGCGCACCGGGAGGCGGCGATTACGCGAGCCCGCCCCCGAACCGGTCATCGAGGCTAGGCTGGCAGGGTGGCCGCAATAGTCTGGCTGATCGCGGGCATCGTTCTCGCGGCGGCGGAAATGCTCACCGGGGACCTCACGCTGCTCACCCTCGGGGTGGCCGCACTCGGCACCGCGGGGATCAGCGCCGCCACCGACCTTCCGGTCTGGGGAGACGCCCTGGTGTTCGCCGCGATGGCCGGTGTGCTGTTCGTCGGGGTGCGCCCGCTGTTGCGCCGCAAGTTCGGTACCCCGCCGCCCACTCCGACGAATGCCGATGCGCTGCCGGGGAAGTCGGCGCTGGTGCTCGAGCAGGTCGCGGAGTATTCGGGTCAGGTCAAGCTCGGCGGCGAGGTCTGGACCGCGCGTCCGCTCGACCCGAGTGAAGTGTACGAAGCCGGTGTGACTGTCTATGTGATGAAGATCGATGGCGCGACCGCCGTCGTCTGGAAGGGTCCCTAGCAATGGTTGCCTTGATCGTGGCCGCCGTCCTCGTCCTGTTGGTCGTGGTGGTGGTGTTCAAATCGATCGCCCTCGTCCCGCAGGCCGAGGCGGCGGTGATCGAACGGCTCGGGCGTTATTCGCGCACCGTGTCCGGTCAGCTGACGTTCCTCGTCCCGTTCGCCGATCGTGTCCGCGCGAAGGTGGATCTGCGCGAGCGGGTCGTGTCGTTCCCGCCGCAGCCGGTGATCACCCAGGACAATCTCACCCTGCAGATCGACTCGGTGGTGTATTTCCAGGTCACCAGCCCGCAGGCCGCTGTCTACGAGATCAGCAACTACATCGCCGCGGTCGAGCAGCTCACCGTCACCACGCTGCGCAATGTGGTCGGTGGCATGACCCTGGAAGAGACGCTGACCTCGCGCGATCAGATCAACAACCAGCTGCGCGGTGTGCTCGACGAGGCCACCGGCCGCTGGGGCCTTCGGGTGGCCCGGGTGGAGCTCAAGTCCATCGATCCGCCGCCGTCGATCCAGGAATCGATGGAGAAGCAGATGAAGGCCGATCGCGAGAAGCGCGCGACGATCCTCACCGCCGAAGGTAACCGCGAAGCGCAGATCAAGACCGCCGAGGGCGCCAAGCAGGCGGCGATCCTGACCGCCGAGGGCGGCAAGCAGTCCTCGATCCTGTCGGCCGAGGGTGAACGCCAGAGCCGCATCCTGCGCGCCCAGGGCGAACGCGCCGCCTCCTACCTGCAGGCCCAGGGGCAGGCGAAGGCGATCGAGAAGGTGTTCGCCGCCATCAAGAACGGCAAGCCGACTCCGGAACTGCTTGCCTACCAGTACATGCAGACTCTGCCGATGGTGGCCAAGGGCGATGCGAACAAGGTGTGGCTGGTCCCCAGCGATTTCGGCAAGGCGCTCGAAGGCTTCGCCCAGAACTTCGCCACCAAGGGCGAGGACGGTGTCTTCCGCTACGAACCGTCCGCCGACGAAGCCCCGGTGAAGATCGAAGACGACACCGACGTGGCCGACTGGTTCGAAACCGCCTCCGACCCCAAGATCGCCGAAGCAGTCCGCGCCGCGGAAGCCACCGCCCGCACCCCCGTCGAAGGTTTCGATTCCCCCGTACCCCGGCCCAAAACCTCGGTGGCCAAGGGGGACCCGGAACTCCCGACCCCACCTCCGATCGCCCCGGCGGAACACCCCGCCCCGCGCCCGGACGACCCCTACGGTCGCCCCTGGCAGCCGCCGCAACACGGCTGATCCGAGCAGGGTACGGCCCGGTGTGGACTTCCACTCCGGGGCCGTTTCTGTTGTGCGGCAGCGCTGTCGGGTCAGTGCGGGAGGGGAAGGAGTTCGACGAGGGAGCCTCGGCCGGTGCCGGGCGGCAGGATGGCCAGGGCCTGGCAGGGGATGAGACCGGCCAGGTGAGGGGTGTGAGCGGGGCCTGTGCTGCGCCAGACGCCGCCGGGGTGTTGCTGGACGCCGACTATCCGGGTGGCTTCGCCTTCCATCACGCCGGCGTCGGAGAGGCGGCCCCACATGGTGGGGCCGGGCGTGCGCAGCGTGAGGGCGTCGACGATGGCCGGGCCGACGGCCAAGAGGGCCGCGACGGCGGCGAAGGGGTTGCCGGGCAGACCGAGCAGGACTCGGCCGTCGGGGAGCTGGGCGACGAGGGTGGAGCCGCCGGGGCGGATCGCTATCCGTTCGACGATGATGCGCGCGCCGAGGTCGGCGAGCAGGGTGCGCAGGTGATCGGCGGCGCCGCGACCGGTGGCGCCGACCATGACGACCAGGTCGGCGTGGGATTTCAGGGTGAGCCAGGAGCGCAGCAGGTCGCGGCTGTCGGCGAGGTGCCACAGGCCGGTGCTCTCGATATCGCAGCAGCGCAAGAACTCCGGCATGACCGGGCCGAGGGAGTCGCGGGTTTCGCCCGGACCGAGCGGGCCGACAGCGCGGATCTCGTCACCGGTCATCACCACATCGGCGCGCAAAGGACCACGCACCGTGACAGTTTCGGCTTCGGCGCTGAGGGCCGCCGAAGCCAGGGCCGGTGAGACGCGGGCCCCAGCGCGCGCCAATTCCGTTCCGCTGCTCCAGTGTTCGCCTTGGCGGCGGGTGTCGTCGCGCACCGGTGCGCCGGGCGCGCGCATCACCACCGGTTTGCCGGACACGCTGGTGGTCACGATGTGTTCGTCGCGCAAAGTCGCCGTGGTACCCAGCGGGGTAGCCGCGCCGGTCGCGATCCGCACCGCCTCGCCGGGCGCCAGCACCACCGAGCAGCCGCGCCCGGCGTAGCTGACCTGCTGGTGTAGCCGCCACCACGGTCCGGGGCCCGCCACCGCGTAACCGTCCATGGCGGCGCTGTCCACCCGCGGCAGGGGAGTGCCCGCCGCGAGGGCGACAGCCAGGGTTGCCCCCACGGCCTCGGCCACGGGTCGTTCACGCACCGCGATCGGCTCGAGCTCGGCGGCTATTCGCGCGCGCACCAGCCCCAGCCCACATTGCACCGCCGCAACTACGCCCACCCGTGCGCTCGTCACCACGTTCCGCCTTCCGAGGACCCATCACCGATACTGGGACTCATCGTGCGCACCACCGATTGCCTGCGATTTTCTGGGCAGTTGCCGCGCGATGACGTTGTGCTCACGCACACGCGTGCCGCTCGGTGCGCAGTTCGGGCGTCACGAGTGGGTGACCCGCAGGTCTGCCGGGCTGGGTGCCCCGACATCCGGGCGGGCAGCGGTGGGGGAGAAGCCGACGGGGTTCACGCTTCGGTGAGGGCGTTCGCCAGCTCGGCGGCGCGGTCGGCGATGGCGGTGCCCAGCTCGGCGGTGGTGGCGGTGCCGCCCAGGTCCGGTGTGCGAACCGTACCCGCGGCGAGGACGTCGCAGACCGCGCGGTCGACGGCGGCGGCCGCGGTGTGCTCGCCCAGGTGGGAGAGCAGCATCGCCCCGGCGAGGATCTGGGCGACGGGGTCGGCGATGCCCATGCCCGCGATGTCGGGCGCGCTACCGTGCACGGCCTCGAACATCGACGGCGCGTCCGCCGCGGGGTTGATGTTGCCCGAGGGCGCGAGCCCGAGTCCGCCGGTGACGGCCGCGGCGAGGTCGGAGAGGATGTCGCCGAACAGGTTCGAGCCCACGATCACATCCAGGCGATCGGGGTGGAGCACGATTTCGGCGGCGAGGGCGTCGACGTGCATCTGCCGGGTCCGCACCGTCGGGTACTCCTCGGCTACGCGCTCGACAATGCTGTCCCAGTAGGGCATCGAGTGGATGAGCCCGTTGGATTTCGTCGCCGAACAGAGCTTGCCCGAGCGTTCGGCGGCGCGGTCGAACGCATAGCGGATGATCCGTTCGCAGCCGGTGCGGGTGAACACTGATTCCTGCAGCACGAATTCGTCCGGCCTGCCCGGGTTGTGGATGCCGCCGATCTCGGAGTACTCGCCTTCGGAGTTCTCCCGCACGATGAGAATGTCGAGGTCCTCGGCGGTGCGGTCGCGCAGCGCCGATTCCGTGCCGGGCAGCAGTCGTACCGGCCGCAGGTTGACGTACTGGCCGAAGGCGCGCCGCAGCGGAATCAGCAGGCCCCACAGCGAGATGTGGTCGGGTACCCCGGGGAATCCGACGGCGCCCAGCAGGATCGCGTCGAACCCGGCGAGCTGCTCGGGCCCGTCGGCGGGCATCATCGCGCCGGTCCGCAAATAGTTCTCACAGGACCAGTCGAACTCGGTCCAGCTGATTCCCGGCAGGACCCGGTCGAGCACCTTCACCGCCTCGACGGTCACGTCGACCCCGATTCCGTCGCCCGGAATGGTCGCGATCCGGTATGTGCGCACGCTGTCTCCCTAAACCTTGACGCCGATGTATTTGGTCTCGAGGAATTCGTCGATCCCGGTGAAACCGCCCTCACGCCCGAGCCCCGATTCCTTCACCCCGCCGAACGGCGCGGCCGGATTGGAGACCACGCCCTGGTTCAGACCGACCATTCCCGTGTCGAGCGCTTCGCAGACGCGCAGGCCGCGACGCAGGTTCTCGGTGAACACGTACGCCACCAGCCCGTACGGGGTGTCGTTGGCGCGGGTGATCGCCTCGTCCTCGGTGTCGAACGTGCCGATCGCGGCGACGGGTCCGAAGATCTCGGTGTGGCACAACTCGGCGTCGTCGGGCACGCCGGTGAGCACAGTCGCCGGGTAGAAGGTGCCCGGTCCGTCGATCGCCGTGCCACCGAGCCGCACCTGGGCGCCGCGCTGCCGGGCGTCGGCCACGAGGTGTTCCACCTTGGCCACGGCCTCGGCGTCGATGAGCGGCCCGACGACAACGCCCGGCTCGGTGCCACGGCCCATCGGCAATGCCGCCATCCGCGTGGCCAGTCGTTCGGCGAATTCCGCAGCGATGCCGCGCTGCACCAGAATTCGGTTCGCGGCCGTACAGGCCTGGCCGATGTTGCGCATCTTGGCGGCGAGCGCGCCCTCGACCGCTTCGTCGAGATCGGCATCGTCGAACACCAGCAGCGGTGCGTTACCGCCGAGTTCCATCGAGGTGCGCATCACGGTGCGGGCGCACTGTTCCAGGAGAAGTTTCCCGATGGCGGTGGACCCGGTGAAGGAGAGTTTCCGGGAGCGCGGATCGGCGATGAGCGGTGTCATCAGCGCGCCGGGGTCGGCGGTGGTCACCACATTGACCACACCATCGGGCACACCCGCCTCGGCCAGGATCGCCGCGAGCGCCAGCATCGACAGCGGTGTTTGTTCGGCGGGCTTCACCACACAGGTGCAGCCGGCGGCCAGCGCGGGCGCGATCTTGCGGGCGCCCATCGCCATCGGGAAGTTCCACGGCGTGATGAGCAGACTCGGCCCCACCGGCTGCTTCGTCACCAGAAACCGGGATCCCCCCGTCGGCGCGGGCATGTACCCGCCGTCGAGGCGGACGGCTTCCTCGGCGAACCAGCGGAAGAACTCCGCGGCATAGGCGATTTCGCCGCGCGCCTCGGCGAGCGGCTTGCCCATCTCGAGCGTCATGACCAAGGCGAGGCGTTCGGTGTCGGCCAGCAGCGCGTGGTGCGCGCGCATGAGGACGTCGCTGCGGGTGCGGGCCGGGGTGTGGGCCCAGGCGGCCTGGGCGGCGGCGGCCGCGGCGAGCGCGTCGAGTCCGTCGGACGCGGTCGCGTCCGCCACCACGCACAGCTGCGCGCCGGTCGCGGGATCGAGGACGGGCAGCGTGGCGACGGACTCACGCCATCGGCCCCCGATGAACAACCCCTGCGGAACGCTGTCGATCGCGGCCCGCTCGGCGGCGCTCAGGATGTCGAGCAGCTGCGCGCTGCCCCCGGACTCGTCCATGCGGTGCCTGCCTCCCGACGCGGTGGATCAACCGTTGCTGTGAACCCTGCCGCCATGTTATGCATATTGTCAACAATCCGACAATAGACAATCTGGGGAGTCCTTGATGACCGAGCTGTCTCCCGTCCTGAAGCAGGCCACGCCCGTCCACGTCGACCACGGCGCAGGCTGCTACCTCTACGACACCGACGGTCGCCGCTACCTGGATTTCACCGCCGGGATCGGCGTCACCAGTACCGGGCACTGTCACCCCACCGTGGTCGCGGCGGCGCAGGCCCAGGTCGCCAGCCTGATCCACGGCCAATACACCACGGTGCTGCACCGACCGCTGCTCGAGCTCACCGAGCGCCTCGGCGCGGTGCTGCCCGAGGGTTTGGACACGCTGTTCTTCGCCAATTCCGGCAGCGAGGCGGTCGAGGCCGCGCTGCGTCTGGCCCGCCAAGCCACCGGGCGCCCGAACGTGGTCGTCTTCCACGGCGGATTTCACGGCCGCACCGTCGCCGCGGCGACCATGACCACCTCGGGGACCCGGTTCTCGGCGGGGTTCAGCCCGCTGATGTCCGGGGTGCACGTGGCCCCGTTTCCGACCGCCTTCCGCTACGGGTGGAGCGAAGCCGAAGCCACCGACTTCGCGCTGCGTGAGCTCGACTACCTGCTCGCCACCCTCACCTCGCCCGCCGAGACCGCCGCGTTCATCGTCGAACCGGTGCTCGGCGAGGGCGGCTACATCCCCGGCAACACCCGCTTCTTCCAGGGCCTGCGCGAGCGCGCCGACCGGCACGGCATCCTGCTGGTCTTCGACGAGATCCAGACCGGCTTCGGCCGGACCGGAAAGTTCTTCGGCCACCAGCACTTCGACGTGCGCCCCGACGTGATCACCATCGCCAAGGGGCTGGCCAGCGGGTTCCCGCTGTCGGGCATCGCGGCGTCGCGGGAGTTGATGGCCAAGGCCTGGCCGGGCTCACAGGGCGGGACCTACGGCGGCAACGCGGTGGCCTGTGCCGCCGCGGTCGCGACACTCGAGGTGATCGAGGCCGAGGGTCTCGTCGACAACGCCGCCGTTCGTGGAGCGCAATTGCTCTCCGGCGTCGGGAGTCTCGCCACGAAGGCGATCGGGGACGTCCGTGGCCTCGGTCTGCTCGTCGGCGCCGAGTTCACCACGCCGACCGGCGAACCCGACACCGCGACGGCATCAGCCGCCCAGAAGGCCGCCGTCGACAAGGGACTGCTGCTGCTCACCTGCGGGGCGCACATGAACGTCGTGCGCATGATTCCGCCGCTGATCGTCACCGAAACTCAGGTGCAGGATGCCCTGGCGATCTGGTCGGAAGTCCTCGCCGAGCTGTAGTCCGCCACGCTGTCCCCGCTCGGGTTCCGGGCGGGGACTCGCACCACAACCGGGACAATCCCGAAATCCCGCACCGCACAGGAAGCAGGAGCCGATGGCCCGCTACATGAGCATCACCCTCACCGAAGCCGGCGTCACCTGCCGCGCGCGCCTGCTCGACGACGAGGCTCCGCGCACGTGTGCCGCCGTCTGGGCTGCGCTCCCGCAGGAGGGCGACGCCTTCCACGCCAAATACGCCCGCAACGAGGTCTACGCGCTGGTGCCCCGCATCACCGCGGCCCCGCATCGCGAAAACCCCACCGTCACACCGATTCCCGGCGACGTCTGCCTCTTCGACTTCGAACCGTGGGAAATCGGCAACCCCGCCTACGGCTACGAACCGGGCTCCGCCGCCCATCACGCCCAGGGCGCCACCGACCTCGCCCTGTTCTACGGCCGCAACAATCTCCTGATCAACGGCGACCTCGGCTGGGTTCCCGGCAGCGTCTTCGCCACCATCGAGGATGGTCTCGCGGACTTGGCGGCCGCCTGCAACGGGTTGTGGTTGCGCGGTGTCGAGGGTGAGACGCTGGCTTTCGCCCGCGCCTGACCGAGCGACCGCTCCGACGCCGTCGAATCCCTCGGCGGCGTCGAAAGAGGTGAGCGCCCTAGATATTTCAGGAGTTCAGCACGAACTCGGCGTGCCTGGCCACCGCGAGGATCAAGTCATCGGAGTGCCGGGGTCCCACGATCTGCAAGCCCACCGGCATTCCGGTGCGAGTCGTGCCGACCGGGATGCTGATGGCGGGCTGCTGCGTCATATTGAACGGGTAGGTGAACGGGGTCCAGTCCGGCCAGCCGCGCAGTCCGCTGCCAGGCGGCACATCGTGTCCGGCCTCGAACGCGGTGATCGGCATGGTCGGGGTGATCAGCACGTCGTAGGCGGTGTGGAAGGTGCCCATCGTGATACCGACTTCCGCCGCGACATGGCGGGCGTCGAGATAGTCCACGGCGCTGACAGCTTCGCCGCGAGCCCAGACCGCGCCCAAGCCGGGATCCACCTTCGCCCGGGACCCGGCCGGGAACTTCGACAGCATGGTCGCCGCACCCGCCGCCCACAGGGTTTCGAAGGCTTCGCGCGGGTCGGCGAATCCGGGATCGACCGCATCGATGGTCAGATCGGCCTCGGCCAACCGCTGCACCGCCCTCTCGACGATCTCGGCCACCTCCGGATCCACCTGTGCGTACCCGAGCGTGGCGGAATAGCCGACCGACAGCCCGCGCACATCCCGCTGTATCTGACTGCGGAATGTTGTCAAGGTGGGGGCCAGCGCGGTCGGGTCACGCGGATCCGGCAGCGACAGGATATCCATCAGCAGCGCCGCGTCCTCGACGGTGCGCGTCATCGGCCCGGCATGGGCGAGGGGCCCGAACGGGCTGGCCGGGTAGAGCGGCACCCGCCCGTGCGTCGGTTTGAAGCCGACGATCCCGCAGAACGAGGCCGGAATACGGATGCTGCCGCCACCGTCGGTGCCCACCGACACCGGCGTCATCCCACCCGCCACCGCCGCCGCGCTGCCACCGGACGATCCGCCCGCGGTCGTCGCGGGATCGGCGGGATTGCGGGTGACGCCGGTGAGCGGACTGTCGGTGACGCCCTTCCAGGCGATCTCCGGGGTGGTCGTCTTGCCGACGAACACCATCCCGTCCTCGCGCAGCCGAGCGGCGACCGGACTGTCCACCAGCCACGGCCCGCCGGCGTCGACGCAGGTGGAACCACGCAGGGTCGGCCAGCCTTCGGTCAGAAAGATGTCCTTGATGGAAATCGGCACGCCGTCGAGTAACCCGCGCGGATGGCCCGACTGCCAGCGCGCCTCGGAGTCCTTCGCCTGCACCAGCGCCCGGTCCGGATCGACCAGGCAGAACGCGTTGAGCGCGCCGTCGCGGGCCGCGATGACATCCAGGCAGGCTTGCGCTGCCTCGACGGGGGACAGCTGCCCGGCCGCATAGGCCGAGACCAGCTGAACCGCCGTCATCACGGTGGGATCGGTGGGGAGATCGGGCTGCGTCATGGCGGGGCTCCTTCAGCCGGGCACGTACCCGAGCGTCTTGTCGACAACGTTGTCCAGCGGCAGTCCGGCTGCCCACCTGCCGAAATTGTCGGTGAATGCGCGGACGATCTCGGTGCGCCAGCCGTGGAAATCGCCCGAATTGTGTGGCGTGAGCACCACGTTCGGAAGATCCCAGAGCGGATGGTCCGCGGGCAGCGGTTCCGGATCCACCACGTCCAGTGCGGCCGCGGCGATCGAACCGTTGCCGAGCGCGGCTACGAGATCGTCGGTAACCACTGATTCCCCGCGCCCGACATTGACAAACCTGGCATGCGGTTTCATGGCCGCGAACGCG
Source organism: Nocardia sp. NPDC056541 (assembly GCF_042794235.1). Lineage (NCBI taxonomy): Bacteria > Bacillati > Actinomycetota > Actinomycetes > Mycobacteriales > Nocardiaceae > Nocardia > Nocardia sp. NPDC056541. The sequence goes on along the minus strand of NZ_JBHTUD010000022.1, from coordinate 38,869 downwards.
GCGGCATCGAACATGTGCCGGGTCTGCGCGGTGAGCGGCGCGATCGCGATCACGTAGTCGGCGCCGGGCAGTTCGGCGTGCAGGTCGTCGCTGATGGTGCCGAAATCCGGGTCGCCGGAGCGGGCGCGGCGCCCGACCCCGCGCACCGTCATGCCCGCGGCGCGCAGCAATCGCGCGGTGGTGCGGCCGATCGAGCCGGTCCCGACGATCAGTGCCGTGGTCCCGGCCACGCGTTCGGATTCGCGGTGCCGCCACTCGTGCCGCTGCTGCAACCGGATCGAGCCGGGCAGGTCCTTGGCGAACGAGATGATCTGTCCGAGGACGTATTCGGCGATGGCCGTATCGAAGACATTGCGGGTGTTGGTGACCACCACCTCGGACGCGCGCAGCTCCGGGAACATCACCGGGTCCACGCCCACACCGCCCATGTGCAGCCAGCGCAGGCGATCGGCGCTGGGCCACGCACCGGGAACGGCGCGAGTCTGGAAGTCGTAGACGAACAGCACATCGGCGCCGTGTAGCGCATCGGCGAGCCCGTCGGCCTCGGTGTAGCGCACGTCGGCGCGCTCGGCAACGGGGGCCATGAGGTCCGATTCGGGCAGGCTGTCACGATGTAGGACGGTGACAATCGGCCCGTTTTCCACATTGACACCGTACGATCAGATCGTATGATTGTCAACAATCCGATCGTGTTCGGAGGTCTGCCCGGCTGAGCGCGAGAGGGGCCGCAGTGGAGTTCAGCTTCCCGGACATCGACGGGCCGGTAGCCCAACGAGGTATCGGCGTGATCGCGCCGTTCGACCTGGCCCTCGAACGGGAACTGTGGCGGTGGGCGCCCCTCGAGGTGAGTCTGCACCTGGCCCGCACACCCTATGAACCGGTGCCGGTATCCCTGGCGATGGCCGAACTCGTGTCCAATCCGCTGCATCTCACGGCGGCCACCCACGACGTGCTGCACGTGGAACCGGAGGTCGTTGCCTACCTGTGTACTTCGGGCAGTTTCATCAACGGTCTCGCCTACGAACGATCCCTGCGGGAAACGATCTGCCTGGCCGGCGCACCGGATGCGGTGACCACCTCCGGCGCCTTGGTGGAAGCGATCAAGCACCTCAACATCACCCGGATGTCGGTGATCACCCCGTACGACGAGATCCTCACCGGCAAACTGCACGACTTCCTCGACGAAGCGGGCTGCACCACGATCAAGTCCGATCATCTCGGGCTCGGCGGCGGCATCTGGAAGGTCAACTACCGCACCATCGCCGAACGGATACTCGGCGCCGACGACCCCCGCTCGGAAGCGATCTTCGTCAGCTGCACCAACCTGCCGACCTACGACGTGATCGAGCCACTCGAACAGGCACTCGGCAAACCCGTCCTCACCGCCAACCAACTGACCATGTGGGCCTGCCTCGGCCGGATGAAACTCCCGATGATGGGCCCAGGAAAATGGCTCGTCAATGTCTTCTAGTCGAATGACGACGCGACATTCTGCCCAGGTAAATGGCTCGTCAATGTCTTCTAGTCGAATGAGGACGCGACATTCTGCCCAGGTAAATGGCTGGTCAATGTCTTCTAGTCGAATGAGGACGCGACATTCTGCCCAGGTAAATGGCTCGTCAATGTCTTCTGAACGGAGCGAGATGCACATGCCGACCATCGGATTCATCTACCCCGACCACGCCGCCGAGGACGACTACCCGCGTGCCGCGGCCCTGCTCGGCGCCGCGTTGCCGGTGGCCCACATCTACGGCACCGACCTGCACGCCGTTCCCGAACTGCTCGATCTGGGCAGCCCGGAGAAGCTGAGCCACGGCGCTTCGTTGCTCGCGGCCGAAGACCCCGCCGCTGTGGTCTGGGCGTGCACCTCGGGCAGTTTCGTCTACGGGCCACAGGGTGCGCGGGGTCAGGTCGACAGCCTGGCCGAGGCGGCGGGAGTGCCTGCCTCCAGTACGAGTTTCGCGTTCGTCGAAGCGGCGCGGGCGCTCGGTGTGCGGCGCGTGGCCGTGGTCGCGAGCTACCCCGAAGAGGTGGCACGGTTGTTCGTCGACTTCCTCGTCGACGCGGGCATCGACGTGGTGTCGATGTCGAGCGCCGGGATCGACACCGCCGCGGAGGTCGGCACCCTCACTCCCGACCAGGTCCTGACCCTGGCCGTCACCAACGACCACCCCGACGCCCAGGCACTGCTCATCCCGGATACGGCCATGCATACTCTCGAGGTGCTTCCGAAACTCGAGGCCGCGCTCGGCAAGCCGGTGCTGACGGCGAACCAGGTCACCATCTGGGAAGGTCTGCGGCTGGCGGGTGTCACCGCGGTCGCTCCCGAGCTGGGCGCGTTGTTCGCGGAGGGGAGTCGCCATGTCGATCATTGATTTCGAGCCGGTCAATCAGCAGTCCACCGCGGAGATGATCGCCGACCGCCTGCGCGAGGCGATCATGCGCGGTGCGCTGGCACCCGGCGCCCAGCTCGGGGAAGCCGACCTGGCAACCAGTTTCGGTGTCTCCCGCGGACCCGTGCGCGAGGCCATGCAACGTCTCGTGCAAGAGGGGCTGCTGTTCAGCATCCGCAACCGCGGCATCTTCGTCATCGAACTCACCACCGACGACGTCATCGACATCTACCGCGCCCGCACCGCCCTGGAAGGCGGCGCGCTCGACCTCATCCTCGACGGCCGCCGCGACATCGCCTACGCCGCACTGCGACCCAGCGTCACCGCCATGCGGCGCACCGCCGAGGCCGGCGATGCCGCCGGTGTCTCCGACGCCGACCAGGCCTTCCACGAAGCGCTCGTCACCGCCGCCGACAGCCCCCGCCTCGTCCGCGCCGCCCGGACCCTGCTCATCGAAACCCGCATGTGCCTGGGCGCCCTCCAAACCACCTACCCCGACCTGCGCGAACAAGCCGGCGAACACGTCGAACTCCACGAAGCGATCGGCTCGGGTGCACCCGAGCGGGCCCGCGCCCTGCTCGTAGAGCACATGGACGACGCGGTCCGGCGCTTGCGCGACCGCTAGCTGCCGCGGCTCGGGGGAGGGCATCACGGTGTCCGTCCGCAGCCGCGGCCGCAGTGCGCCGAGAGTGAGCGGGCGACGTGCGAGGTGATCGTGCGCGACGGGCACAATGGACCGTACGATCACCTCGACTCCCCGCAGGAGCTCTCGTGGACAGCGAACAGCGCACACGCGCACAGGCTTTCGTCGATCTGCACCGCGAAGGCTGCTTCCTGCTGCCGAATGCCTGGGATGCGGGGAGTGCGCGAATTCTGGAGTCGGTGGGATTCCCCGCGATCGCGACCACCAGCGCGGGGGTCGCTTTCTCGTCGGTCGCCCCGACCACGACTTCTTCACCGAGCACGGTGCGCACGGTCGCGTCGATCGTTCGACGATGATGGGGCGGATCCACGAGATCACCACCGCTGTGCGGGTGCCCGTCAGCGCCGATCTCGAGGAGGGGTACGGGCCGGACGCCCAGGAGGTGGCGACCACCCTCTCCCTCGCCATCGACGCCGGTGCGGCGGGCGGCAACATCGAGGACTTCACCGGCGACCGCACCACCCCGCTGTTCGACGAGGTGCACGCGGTGGACCGGGTCCGGGCGGCGCGCGCGGCGGTGGCCGCCAGTGGTGTGCCGTTCGTGCTCGTCGGCCGGACCGACGCGCTGCTGGTGGACGCCGGTCTCGACGAGGCGATCCGGCGCGCCAACTCCTACCTCGCCGCGGGCGCGGACTGCGCCTTCGTTCCCGGGGCGGCCGACGCCGCCACGATCGCCACGCTCGTCGAAGCGATCGACGGACCGCTCAACGTCGTCATGGGCCTGACCGGTGGCGGCCTGTCGATGGCCGAACTCGCCGACCTCGGCGTCCGCCGGGTCACCGTCGGCGGCAGCATCGCCCGACTGCTCTACCGCCACCTCCTCGACGCGGCCACCGAGCTCTCCGAGCACGGCACTTTCACCTACGGCGACACCCAACTCACCCAGACGGCGCTCAACGCCCACTTCACCGACCGCACCTGACGGGCGAGCTCGCACGGGGGCCTCATCAGGAAGTAGGCCGGGCACCTCGCAGGTCGAGGAGCATGCCGAGGTACCCCATTTCCTGACTTTGGGATTGGGCCATCGCGCGGGCGGCCTGCTTCACCGGACCCGAGGTGAGCAGGGTGTCGGCGGCGCGGGCCATCGTGACGCCGCCCGCGTGATGGCGGTACATCAGTTGCAGGAAAAGGGTTTCGGCGTCGGCCGCACGGGCCCCCGCGAGGGTGTCGAGGTCGGCGATGGTGGCCATCCCGGGCATCGTGGTCGGCGCGGCGGTCGAGTGGTGGTGGGTTCCCGCCATCCAGGTCATCGGGACATCGGCCGTGGGTGCGGCGCCGGCCAGCTGGGTCCAGCCGAGCAAGGTGCCGATCTCCACGCGCTGAGTGTCGGCGATCTGGTCGGCCAGCCTGCGCACGGTGGGATCCGCGGCCGGATCGAGGCGCTCGGTGAGGATCAGCGCCTGCTGATGGTGCGCCGTCATGTCCTGGACGAAGCCCAGCTCCGTCGTGGTGAGAACCGGTGCGGGTGTGGCCGTCTCGGTGACGAAGAGCGGTCGCAGGGCCGCCCCGAGTGCCAGCAGGAAGAGGACGGCGGCCCCGGCGAATGCCAGGCGGATCATCCGGTTCACGGTCACGACCCGACCGTGGACTGCTGGTTCGCGGGCGGTGTGTACACCTCGTTGTCGAGCTGCAACACCATGAACCCGTTGTCGGAACAGGTGACATACAGCTGATCGCCACGCCACTCCGGCGGGGACAGGCACCAGTCCGTGGACAGGTCGCCGAACGCGATATCGCCTGCCCGGGCGGTCAGCACCTGCGCGGGATCGAACAACCCCTCGGCCATCGACCGCAGTGCCGCCGGGGCGCTCATCACCGGAATGCCGATGATCGAGGCCAGGGCGTGGGGCGAGTTCCAGATCTCGAGATTGCGTCCGGTGCGGGCAGGCGGGTTGAAGTAGGCGATCTCGCGGATGTCGCCGGGATCGCGGACGTCGAACACCCGGATACCGGAGGAGATCCAGCCGCAGGCCAGGGCGGTCGGGTTGTCGGGACGGTCGGCGGTGCAGTAGTGCGATTCGTAGGAGAACGCCGAACCGCCCATCGAGGAACCGATGCCCGCGTCGATATTGTCGGGCAGGTTGATCTCGAGTTTGATCTTCGCGGTGATCCTGGGCGCGCTGTCGTCGGACACGTCGATGAGTTTCACGCCACCGGAGCCGCCCTCGTCGACCGTGAACAGATGGGGCACACCGTCATAGGTCACGGGCACGCTGTGCTGGGTGGCCCAGCCGTCGGTCCAGAATGTGCGGCCGAGGTGGGGGACATGTGGATTCGGGTCGCGGCGTTGCACCGCGCTCACGTCGAGCACGGTGAATCCGCCCAGGGCGGAGATGTAGAGCCGGTTTCCGTCGGGACTCACCCCGAGCCCGTGTGCCTCGATCCCCGTCAGCCACTGCCAGATCACCCGGGGATTCGCGGGGTCGGTGAGGTCGATCGCACTGAGAAAACCGGGGACCAGGCCCGACGCCCAATACGTGCGTCCGTCGGGGGAGAAGCCGCCCTCGTGTGTCGTGATCGGCAGCGGCATCAGCAGATTCGAGCCGGTTCCGGGATTGAGCAGCCGGGGATGCGCGCAATCGGAGATGTCGTACACCGACAGGTACCCGGCACCGATGCCGACCGGCACACCCGTTCCGACGAGCAGTTTGCGAGCCGTGTTGACCTTCAACGTCTCCCAGGTGCCTGCCAGCATGGCGGGTTCGGCGAGGGTCGCGGTCAGCCGCGGATTCGCCGGATCGGAGACATCGAGGACCTGGACGCCGGGGTGCTCGCTGAGCATGTTGCCGGGGAAGAACGTGCCCATGTAGGCGCAGTGCTCGAAACTGGTGGAGGTGATGCCCGCTCCGCGCCCGGCGTAGCCCCCGACCATCGACATGTTGCAGCGATAGCCCTGGGTGCTGCGCCCGCTGTCCCGGTCACCGGCGGGGACGTCGCCCTGCAATCCGGACTCCGGCAGTGATCCGGGCCCACAGTCGGCCCGCGGCACCGCCGTTCGGCCGACATCGAGGAATTCCTGCACCGCGCCCGTCAGGTCGGCGCCGAAATCGGCCGACGCACCGGACGGCAGGCCGACGGCCACGAGTGCGGTGATCGCGGCCGCCGCCACAGCACGCAGCAGCGAATGTCGTCGGCTGTTCGGCGGTGCCGCGCCGGAATCGCCCGGCGGGTTCGCGGACCCGGCTTCGGGTCGTGTGTCGGTGTGCGGACGTGATGGCATCGTTGCCCTCCCGAATCAATGATGCGGACAACACAACTGGCTCAGACAGTTGTGCCGCATCACGAATAGTAAGGCGATCGAATGGTTGCCGAAGGGTGTTTCGGGGAACAGGGTGTGGGGCGGGCTCGCGCTTACCTCGGGTCGCCGCCCATACGCTGTACGGTTGCTCTGCACGACCAGCGCGTCTGAAAAGGCGGGGAGTTTCCGCGATCGGAGAGGACTCGGACCCATGTCGAACGATGTCGTAGGAAGTTCCGGCACCGCACCGCCGCCGGGCGGATCGGTAGCCGATGGGTCGCCGGGCAAGCCCAGGCTGGATCTGCTCATCTTCTGCGCCACCGCGATCGGCGCACTCGCCTTCGTCGCCTGGGGTGTCCTCGACGACGAGAGCCTCGCCTCCGCGGCGAGTACCGCGCAGAAATGGGTCATCACCAATACCGGCTGGTTGTTCGTGCTCACCGCCACCGCGTTCGTGGTGTTCGTGATCTGGCTGGCGGTCAGCCGATACGGCCGGATCCCGCTGGGCGCCGACGACGAGAAACCCGAATTCCGCACCGTGTCGTGGATCGCGATGATGTTCAGCGCGGGCATGGGCATCGGTCTGATGTTCTGGGGTGTGGCGGAACCGTTGTCGCACTTCGTGAACCCCCCGCCGCATACCGCCGAGCCCGGATCACCGGCCGCCGCGGAAGTCGCCATGGCCACCACACTGTTCCACTGGACTCTGCACCCGTGGGCGATCTACGCCGTCGCGGGCCTGGCCATCGCCTACGGCACGTTCCGAAAAGGCCGCTCGCAGTTGATCTCCTCGGTGTTCCGGCCGCTGCTGGGCCGGCACGCCGACGGGATCGGCGGCCGGGCGATCGACATGATGGCGATCTTCGCGACCCTGTTCGGCTCGGCGGCGTCACTCGGTCTCGGCGCGTTGCAGATCGGCGCGGGCATGGAGTTCAACGGCTGGATCGACGGCATCGGAAAGATCGGTCTGGTGGCGATCATCGCGGGTCTGTCCGTGGCCTTCGTGCTGTCGGCGGTCTCAGGTGTCGAACGCGGCATCCAGTGGCTGTCCAACATCAATATGGTGCTGGCCCTTGCCATCGCGGCGTTCGTGTTCATCGCGGGCCCCACGCTGTTCGTGCTCAATATCCTGCCCACCTCGATCGGCGACTACATCGAGAGCCTGCCGACCATGGCCTCACGCACCGGCGCCGGCGACGACGCGATGCAGACATGGCTGTCGAGCTGGACCATCTTCTACTGGGCCTGGTGGATCTCGTGGACGCCGTTCGTCGGCATGTTCATCGCGCGGATCAGCCGCGGCCGCACCATCCGCCAGTTCGTGACCGGCGTGCTGCTGGTGCCGAGCGTGGTGAGTCTGCTGTGGTTCGCGATCTTCGGTGGCGCGGGCATCGCCGAACAGGCCGAACACGGCGACCTCACCGAACCGGACGGCTCGGTCGATTCGAACTTCGCGCTGTTCCACCTGCTGGACCAGTATCCGATCACCTCGGTGACCACGGTGGTGGTGATGATCCTCGTCGCGATCTTCTTCGTCTCCGGTGCCGACGCGGCCTCCATCGTGATGGGCACACTGTCCGAACGCGGCAGCATCGAACCGTCGAAGTGGGTCGTCATCTTCTGGGGCGCGGCCACCGGCGCGGTCGCCGCGATCATGCTGGTGATCGCCGATTCCGACAACCTCGGCGGCGCTCTGACCGGCCTCCAGGCGTTGACCACCGTGGTGTCGCTGCCGTTCCTGGTGGTGATGGTGGCGATGTGTGTGTCGCTGTACAAGGACCTGCGCGACGACCCGCTGATCCTGCGCATGGATCGCGGCATCGAGTTGGTCGAGGTCGCCGTCGACCAGGGCACCGAGCTGCACGAGGGTGACTTCGCCCTCGTCACCGAGGCCTCGCCGGACAAGGTCGACGTCGCCGACGATCCCCCCGTCGCCGGTACCGAACGCGGCTAGTCCGCGGTGTCGATCCTGGCCTGCGCCGACGACAAGTCGGCGCAGGCCAGCCGCAGGCGGTCCCGCAGTGCGTCAGCGGATTCGGCGATCGCCGCCTGGGATCGGACGTACTCCGCGCGTCCGGCCGGTGTTTCGATGCGCACCGGCTCGTAGCCGAAGCCCGACAGATCGTAGGGGCTGGCCCGCATGTCGAGTTCCCGTGCGGTGCAAGCGAGTTCGAAGCAATCGAGCAACAGGTCCGAGGAGATCAGCGGCGCGAGCTTGAATCCCCACTTGTAGAGATCCATATTCGCGTGCAAACACCCCGGCTGCTCCCGCTGCACCTGGTCCGCGCGGGTGAGCGGTTCGGCATTGCGCCCCACCGCCTCCGGCGTGAAGAACCGGAACGCGTCGAAGTGCGTGCACCGCAACGACATCGACTCCACCACCGCGTCCGTCCCCGCGTGTCCCAGACGCAGCGGAACCTGCTGATGCCGCACGTCATCGGTGCGATAGACCATCGCCCATTCGTGCAGCCCGAAACACGACAACTGCGCCGGACGGCGCGCGGTAGCGGTGAGCAGGCCGGACACGAACCCGATCGTGTCGCGCCGCTTGGCGAGGTAGGCCGGGTCGGCCGTGAACACTCCGTGCTCATCCGGATGCTCGGCATACCCCCGCGCACCCTTGTAGTCGCCCGCCGCACGCAGCCCGATCCCGAACCCCGGATGCCACCGACGCAGCTGTGAAGGCTTATGGCCGTAGTAGGTGAAAAGGAAATCGATGACCGGATGGGTGGTCCCCGCCGCCCGCCGCTCCAGATACGGCCCGACCAACCGATCGAGCCGGTCACGATGTGCGCGCGCGGCGGCCCGCCACTCGACCGCCGGTAATACCCGCAAGTCGAGAGCGTGGTCGAGGTCGCCGTCCGTGCTCACCTGGACATTCTCCCGCACCGGCTTTCCCCGGCGAATTCGCCCTGAATCAGATCTCGGGGCGCGACCCCGGCCGGACTACGCATCTTCTGGGTTGCTCGAACGATCCGGGGACTTCCGCATCCGACGAGATCTGTGGTCCCGACGCGCCTATTTGTCGCGCCGGATGACGGCGCGGCAGCGCCGTTCCAGGAGCAGGACGGCCAGGCCGAAGGAGCGGAAGGCCGGATTGGTGGTCTGGCGGTGATAGTAGCGGTAGTAGATCTGCTGGCAGATCACCGCCAGACGGAACAGGCCGAAGACTTCGTAGAAGGCCCACTCGCGGTCGGTGAGACCGATGCCGGTACGGCGACAATAGTATTCGACCACTTCGTCGCGGGTCAGCATGCCCCGAACGTGGGTGGGCTGGCGCCGGAAGAACTTGAAGGCGAGGTTGTCGTCGGCCTGGACCCAATAGGCCAGGGCGCCGCCGAGATCCATCAGCGGGTCGCCGATGGTGGCCATCTCCCAGTCGAGCAACCCGATCGGACGGGTGGGATCGGCGGGATCGAGCACGATGTTGTCGAAGCGGAAGTCGTTGTGGATCAGCACCGATGCGCGATCGGGCGGTTGGTTGGCGGCCAGCCACGCCATCACGGATTCGAACGAGCCGACAGTGCGGGTGCGGGCGCGGCGATAGCGGTCGGACCAGCCCGACACCTGCCGGGTGATGTATCCGGGGCCCTTGGACATCCAGTTCAGCCCTGCGGCGGTGGGGTCGATGGTGTGCAGGTCGACGAGCACGTCGAGCACATTGGTGCACAGTGCGTGCACCCGCGATGCTGTCCAGGAGGGGTCGGGCGGGAGTTCCTTCCGGGGGATGAGTCCGTCGAGACGTTCCATCAGGTAGAACGGCGAGCCGAGCACACTGTCGTCCTCGCACAACGCCACTGTCGGCGGCGCGTAGTCGAACACCGGGCCGAGGGCGGTTTGCACGCGGTACTCGCGAGCCATGTCGTGTGCGCCCTCGGCGCGGTGTCCGCCGGGCGGTCTGCGCAGGATCAGATCACACTCGGGGTACTGCACGAGGTAGGTGAGATTGGAAGCGCCGCCGCAGAATTGGCGCACCTGTGCGATGCCGGTCAGTGATTCGCCTGTTTCGGCGCGTAGCCATTCCGTCAGGGCGGCGACATCGAAAGCGTCCTCGGTGCGGACGGCACGGGCATCGGCGGGGGAGGAGGACTCGGTCACGTCAGCCGCCGCAGCAGGGACACGGGGAGCAGCTTCACCACGACCGACAGCGGAACCCATGGCCAGGCCGGGACGTAGGCGACGGGTTTGCGTGCTTGGATCGCGCGGACCATCGCGGCGACGCCGGGCTCGGTGTCGACCAGGAAGGTGGTGCGACCTTCCTTGCCGTCGGTCATCTCCGACCGGATGTAGCCGGGGCAGATCAGGGAGATATCCACGCCGGGAATGCGTTCCGCGCGCAACCCTTCGGCGAGCGAGGCGACCCCCGCCTTGCTCGCGGCATAGGTGGTCATCGACCGGCGCATGCCGCGCAACGCGGAGAACGAGGAGATGAGGACCAGGTGGCCACGGCCCTGCGCGCGGAACACCGCCAGGGCGTGTTCGCTCTGCGAGAGCGCGCCGACGAAATTGGTGAGGGCGGTGCGCCGGTTGGCCGCGTGCCCACCGGTGCCCAATGGGGCCCCGTGGCCGAGGCCCGCGTTGACCACGACCCGGTCGAGGCCGCCGAATTCGGCCCGGAACTTCTCGAACACGGTCTGCACGGCGGCATCGTCGGTGACGTCGAGCGCGGCGGTGCGCACGACGATGCCGGGGTGGGCGGCGAGGAGTTCGTCGCGCAGCGTGTCGAGTCGGTCGGCCCGGCGGGCGCAGAGCCCGAGATCGTAACCGCGCTCGGCGAATTGGCGGGCCATCTCGGCGCCGAGGCCGGAGCTGGCGCCGGTGATGACGATGGTGCCGGTGCTCATCGGGAGGTCTCCTTGTCGTCGGCGGTCGCGATGCGACGGCCCATGGCGGTCAGTTGCCGGTCGTAGAGCGGGCGCAGCAGTCGTTTCGTCCAGAAGGCCACGCGCCCGGATCGGTCGGTGAGAACGAGGAAGCGGCGCGCGTCGATACCGGCCAGCGCGGCTTCGGCGATGTCGTCGGCGTCGGCCTCGGCGCCGTCGATCAGGCGACGGGCGACCTCGGTCATCAGGGGATCGGCGTTGCCGAGCGAAGACGCCAGATCGGTGCGGAAGAACGACGGGCACACCACCGAGACGTCGATGCCGTGCGGCGCGAGTTCGTAGCGCAGGCTCTCGCTGAGTGCGACGACGGCCGCTTTGGCGGCGGTGTAGGGCGCCATGGCCGGTGGGTGGACGAGTCCCGCCATCGAGGCGATATTGACCAGGTGACCGCCGCCCTGCGCTTCGAACATCGGGGTGAAGGTCCGGCACCCGGTCGCCACGCCGAGGACGTTGACGGTCATGACCCGGGCCCATTCCTCGGCGGGCACCCGGTCGATGCGCCCGCCCGCGGCGATACCCGCGTTGTTGACCAGGATGTCGAGCCCGCCCATGGTGGCCTGCACGGTGTCGCGGGCCCGGTCCCAGTCCTGCTCGGACGTGATGTCCGCGCGCAGATACGAGGCACCCGGCGGGACCACGGCGTCGTCGGCGAGATCGGTGACCACGACGCGGTCACCGCGGGCGGCGAAGCGCCGCGCCAGCGCGGCTCCGAGACCGGAGGCGCCACCGGTGATGAGCACTCTGGACATGGTTACCGCCCCTGCCCGTACTCGGCGAGCTCGAGCCGTCCGACCATGTCCAGATGCACCTCGTCGGGACCGTCGGCCAGGCGGATCGCCCGGGCGGTCGTCCAGGCCGCCGACAGCGGCACATCGTCGGAAAGTCCCGCACCACCGTGGATCTGCATGGCGAAGTCGATGACGTCCTGCGCCATCGACGGCACGTGCGCCTTGATCTGGCTGATCTCGCTGAGCGCGCCGAACGCACCGACGGTATCGAGCTTCCATGCCGCGTGCAGGACGAGCAGGCGCGCGGCATCGATCGCGATCCGTGCCCGGGCGATGCGTTCCCGGTTGCCGCCGAGCCGGGCCAGTGGCTTGCCGAACGCGGTCCGCGTCGTCGCGCGTTCGCAGGCCGCGGCGAGCGCGGCCTCGGCCAGGCCGATCAGCCGCATGCAGTGATGGACGCGGCCGGGACCCAAACGGCCCTGGGCGATCTCGAACGCTCGGCCGGGACCGAGGACGATGTTCGCGGCGGGCACACGCACGTCGGTGAACGACACCTCACCGTGCCCGAACGGCTCGTCGTAGCGGCCCATCGCGGGCAGCATCCGTTCGATCTTCACGCCCGGAGTGCGGACAGGTACGAGCACCATCGTGTGCCGACGGTGTTTCTCGGCCTCGGGATAGGTCAGGCCCATGAAGAGGACGACCGCGCAGTCACGATGGCCGATACCGGTGGTCCACCATTTGCGGCCGTTCACGACGACGTCGTCGCCGTCGAGGACGGCGGTGGCCGCCATCGTGGTGGCGTCCGAGGAGGCGACGCCGGGTTCGGTCATCCCGAAGGCAGACCGAATGCTGCCGTCGAGCAGCGGTTCGAGCCACCGCTCCCGCTGCGCGGCGTCGCCGTAGTGGAGCAGCACCTCCATGTTCCCGGAATCCGGTGCGTTGCAGTTGAAGACGTGCGGCGCCAGGAACGAGCGCCCGGTCTCCTCGGCGATCGGCGCGTAGTCGACATTGGTGAGGCCGGTGCCGCCGTCGGTCCCGAAGCGCGCGGCGTACCGGCCGGCATGGGCGGCGGGCAGGAACAGATTCCACAGACCCGCCGCGCGGGCCTTGGCGCGCAGCTCGCCGAGCACGGGCAGGGGATCCCACGGGTCGGCGCCGGTCTCGCGCAGCGCGGCCACGCTGCGGTGATAGTCCGCCTCGATCGGGGTGATCTCCTCGGCGATGAAGCCGCGTACTCGGCCGACCAGGTCGGTGGCGCGGGTACTGGGAGCGAAGTCCATGTCTCTGCTTTCGGTGAAAGGGGAACGGCGGCGGGGGATCCCGCTGGAATTCAGGAGGGTAGGTGGGTGAGACCGAGGGCGGATTCGTCCAGGCTGCCCAGCACGAGCGTGCCGTTCGCCTCGGCCACGCCGGTGACCATCGCGTAGTCCGCGCCGTCGCGCTGCAGGTCGTGGACGATGGTCCCGGCGTGATCGACCGCGATCACCCAGGCAGTACGGGCGGGGCGTGGCCTGAGCCGATCGGGTACCCGCCACAACAGTTTTCGCGCGATCGCCGGTGCGGGCAGCAGGCGATCGAGCAGGGGATTGCGCGGTGCGGCCAGCGTGACCCAGATCAGTCCGTCGGAGCCGAGGGCGATGTTGTCGGGGAAGCCGGGCAGGTTCTCGATCAGCACCTCGCGAGTACCGGCTTTCGGGCCGCGCACCCAGTAGCGGTTGAGTCGGTAGGCCGCCGTCTCGGCGACGATCAGCGACGCCCGATCGGGTGCGAAGGCGATGCCGTTGGCGTACTGGAGGTTGTCCAGCAGGGTCGCGGTCGTCCCGTCGGGGGAATGCCGGAACAGGCGGCCGGTACCGGAATGCTCGAGCAGGTCGCCCATCCACAGCTCCAGCGGCCAACGGCGCGAAGACGCGGTGAAATAGACGGTGCCGTCGCGCGGATCCCCGACGACATTGCTGGCCATGTTCAGCGGGCCGTCGTCGACGGCACCCACCAGGACCTCGATCTCGGTACCGGTCCAGCGCAGCAGGCCGCGGTGCGCGTCGCAGATGAGCAGGGACCCATCGCCGACCGCGCAGAGCCCCAGCGGGCGGCCACCGGTGTTCGCGACCACCTCCACACTCTCGGTGGCGATGTCGACCCGCAGGATCCGGCCGTCGGCGATGCCGGTGTAGACGAGGCCGTCGGCGCCGAGAACCACATCCTCGGGGCCGGCGCCGGGGAGCTCGATCCGCCGGACCGGGGGCATCGGTGGCGTACTTCGGCGCTGCCCGGCGCGGGGAGTCGCCGTCGGTGGTGACCACCGAACGGGCGCCATCCCAGGTGCGGACCGAACACCGACGACCATGCGTGCCTCCCAGCGATCGAGCGCCGCCCGCTGCCGCGCTCTCTGTGCACATGCCATTCTTGGGTCCAGTCAGCGGCGTTGAAATAGGCGAGGAAACCGAGTTGACTGTGCATATGCACACCAGCGAGCCGGTGCCCGCGCTGGCGCTGGGACCGCACCGGCGCAAGATCGCGGCGCGCATCGCCGCGATGATCGCGGAGGTCGATCCGGCACTCAACGAGATGGCCGCGGACCTGACGCGGCTGTACCGCGACAACATCCCGGTCTACGACCAGGTCGACGCGGCCTCGATCGAGACCAACACCCGTGCCGTGTTGCGCATCGTCGTGGCGCAACTGGGCGACGAAGGAGCCGCGCACGCGGGGTTCGACGAGCTCACCACCCTGGCGAGAACCTGGGCAGACCAGCAGATCCCCCTGGATCTGGTGGCGCACAGCCTGCAGATCGGCGCGCGCCGGATCTTCGAGCTGATCCGTCGCCGCGCCGCCACGCACGGGGTGCCTGCCGCCGAGATCGACGAGATGCAAGACCTCACCTGGGAATGGGCGACCGCGTCCGCCACCGCCGTGCACCGGGTGCTGCGGGAGCGGGCAGTGGCCGGGGCCGCGCGGCGCGCCGACTTTCTGCGCAGCCTTGTCGACGGCACGGTAGCGCCCGCGGTGCTGCGCGCCGAGGCGCGCGATCACCGGCTCGATCCCGAGCATCGGTACCGGATCGCCTGCGCCGCGTGGAACGGTACCGCCGCGGCGACGGACCTGCTCGCCGCGTTGCGAGCGCGGGGTTCGACGGCGAAGCTCCCGGTCGTCGACACGGTCGTGGATCAGCATCTGGTCGCCCTGCTGCCGCGGACTCCGGACGCGTTGCCGGAGGGCAGCGTGGTCGCGGTCGGCTCCGCGGTATTGCTCGGTGATGCCACGGCGTCGTACCGGCAAGCGCGGCGCGCGTTCGATCTCGCGGTGCGGCACGGCAGGAGCGGCCTGGTCGATCTCGGATCGCTGGGCCCGCTGCCGCTGCTCGGGGAGGCCGAGGGCACCGCGCGACTGCTCGCGGACAAGCATCTCGCGCCGCTGCGACGCCATGCTGGGGCCGAGGAGATACTCGGCACGGTCGAGACCTACCTCGACTGCGATCAACGCGTCGACGACACGGCGGCCAGGCTGTACCTGCACCGCAATACCGTCCGCAATCGGCTCACGCGCTTCGCCGACCTCACCGGCCTCGATCTGGGCCGGACCGACGACCTCATCGTCGCCTGGTGGCTCCTGCACCGCGATCCGGACTCGCCTCCGCCGTCGCGCTGACCGGCGATGCGTTCGGGATCGCGCCGAGGTGCCGCGGTCGCCACCCGACGGCAGCGGTAGCCACCGGTGAACAGCACAACTGCTGGGCCGACGCTGTCAGGTGCCGGTGTGGAACGCCCGCCGGTGTTTGTCCGGCGAGTCGAGCGGGTGACGTCAGCTCACCCGGGCGTCGTGCGTCAGCACACCACCGGTGCTGACGGGGGCGGCGAGTGATCCGGCGAGCATGTCGATGATCTCTGCCCACACCTGTGTATCCGTGGCCCGTGCATCCCCTGCTTCGGCCGCCCGTTCGTGATCGGCCAGGAGCGCGAAAAGCATGGTGGTCAGCGCCCGTAGCCGCCGAACCCGCAATCGTGGTGGCAAGGCGCTGAGCTCGCGGTCGAGGCCCTGCATGATGACGCGCACCGACGTGCGCTCCGCGCTGTCGAGATTGGTCGCATCCGAGATCGACGGGTGGGGTTGGATCTGTTCGAGAAAACGCGCGTAGTGGCGAATTCCGTGCCGCTCGCCGAGCTCGAACATCGGCACCACCAAGGCTTCGAGCAATCCGTGCAAGCCTGGTGGCCGACCCGAGCCCGCTTGTTCGGCGAGCAATTCCAGCCGCCGCACTTCCAATGTCGCCAGCCGGAACTCGACCACCGCCGCGATGAGCCCGTCGCGGGACCCGAAGTGATATTGGATCACTGAATTGTTTCGCTGACCTGCGGCAGCGGCGATATCGCGCAGCGGTACCGACCGTCCGTGCTCGGCGATCAGACGCTCCGCCGCGACGATGAGGCGCTCCCGCGCTGCTGTTGCTGCCACAGATCGAACAGTAGCCGTTCATCAACAGGATTGAGAAGTACTCATTGACAGTTAAGTGAAATCTCTTAAAGATGCAGTGTGACCGCAGCCACATGCGGCCATCTCAGAGAGGAGCTTGCACCATGATCCTGGATGCCTTCCGGCTCGACGGTCGCGTTGCCATCGTCACCGGAGCGGGCCGCGGTATAGGCGCGGCCACCGCGCTCGCGCTCGCCGAAGCCGGTGCCGACGTCGCCATCGCCGCCCGCACCACCGAACAGCTCGACGAGGTCGCCGGGAAGATCCGGGCCCTGGGCCGCCGTGCTGTGACCGTGACGGCGGATCTCGCCGACCTGGCCGCGGTGAAGGCCTTCGCCGACACCGCCGCCGCCGAACTGGGCCGTATCGACATCGTGGTCAACAATGTCGGCGGCACCATGCCCAATACCTTCATGACCACCTCCCCGAAGTTCCTGGAGGAGGCTTTCCGCTTCAATGTGTCCACCGCGCACGCGCTCACCCAGGCCGCGGTACCGCACCTGCTGGAGTCGGACAACGCCTCGGTGGTCAGCATCTCCTCGATGATGGGCCGCACCGCGGGCCGTGGCTTCCTCGCCTACGGCACCGCCAAAGCCGCTCTCGCGCACTGGACCAGGCTGGCCGCCACCGATCTGTCTCCACGTATTCGCGTCAATGCCATCGCGGTGGGGTCGGTACTCACCTCCGCGTTGGATGTCGTTGCGAGTCAACCCGAGATCAAGGCCACGATGGAAGCCGCGACCCCGCTGGGTCGGCTCGGCGAGCCCTGGGAAATCGCGGCGGCCATCGTCTACCTCAGTTCACGCGCGGGCGGCTATGTCACCGGCAAGATTCTCGAGGTCGACGGCGGCATCGAAAGCCCCAATTTCGAACTCGGCCTGCCCGACCTGTGATCCACTCCCGCGCAAAGGATCTGACATGACCTACCGTGTAATCCAATGGAGCACCGGAAACGTCGGTGCGCGAGCGCTGCGTTCCATCATCGCCCGGCCCGAACTGGAGCTCGTCGGCGTGTGGGTGTCGAGCTCGGCCAAAGCCGGGAAGGACGCGGGCGAGCTCGCCGGGCTGTCCGTCGACACCGGCATCACCGCCACTACCGATGCCGACGCCCTGCTGGCCCTGAAACCCGACTGCATCGTGCACACCGCTATGGCCGACGACCGGCTGATGGAATCGGTCGAGGACCTGAAACGGTTCCTGCGCGCCGGCATCAATGTGGTCTCCAGCAGCCCTGTCTTCCTGCAATACCCGTACGGCACCCTGCCCGACGAGGCGATCGCCCCGATCGTCGCGGCCGCCGAGGAGGGCGGTGCGTCCCTGTGGGTCAACGGCATCGACCCGGGCTGGGCCAACGACTGGCTGCCGCTGCTGCTCTCCAGTGGCTCCGAACGGATCGACCGCATCATCTGCTCGGAGATCATGGACTACTCCACCTATGACAATCCCAAGGTCGTCTTCGACATCATGGGATTCGGCAGTGACCTCGATGCCCTGCCCATGCTGCTGCAACCCGGCGTCCTCACCCTTGCCTGGGGCAGCGTCATCCGGCAGCTCGCCGCCGCGCTCGACATCGAACTCGATTCGGTCACACAACATTTCGAACGGTTGCCGGCCACCGGTGATCTCACCGTCGGCGACCGCACCATCGCCGCGGGTACGGCCGCCGCGCTGCGCTTCCAAGTCCACGGCATCCGCGCCGACCGCGAGGTGCTGACTCTCGAGCACGTCACCCGTCTGCACCCCGACCTGGCTCCCGATTGGCCACAGCCGACCGGAAAGGGTGGCTACCGCGTCGAAATCCAGGGCGAACCGGACTACCGGCTGGACCTGCAGCTCACCAGCGACGGTGACCACGCTCTCGCCGGTGTGGTCGGCACCGCTGCCCGCCTGGTCAGTGCCGTCTCGGCCGTGGTCGAGGCCCGCCCCGGTCTGCTCACCGCCACCGATCTGCCCCTCACCACCGGCCGTGGACTGATGTCCTGACGGCCCGCTGTCCCGCGACTCGACTGGTGCCGAAAATCTAGAACACGTTATAGTTCGGCTGATCGGGCGACGATGCGGTCGGCCCGTGCTCGGAAGGGTGGACAAGTGCGGGCCTGGGATGACGCAGCCGATGTCGTGGTCGTCGGATACGGCGGAGCGGGAGCGGCCGCGGCGCTGGCCGCGCGGGAATCCGGCGCCGAAGTGCTGGCCGTCGACCGGTATCTGGGTGGCGGCGCTACGGCACTGTCGGGTGGCATCGTGTACGCGGGTGGCGGCACCTGGGTGCAACGCGACGCGGGCATCGACGACGACGTCGACACCATGCTCGCGTACCTGCAGGCCGAGGTCGGTGACGCCGTGAGCGCCGCGACGCTGCGCCGATTCTGCGAAGAATCCCCGGCGATGATCGACTGGCTGACCGGGCACGGCGTGCCCTTCCAGCCCTCGGTGTGCCCGTACAAGACGTCCTATCCGACCGATGACTACTACCTGTACTACTCGGGCAGCGAGAACTCCGGCGGTTACCGCGATCTCGCGAAACCGCGTCAACGCGGTCACCGTACGCACGGTCCCGGCGTCTCGGGCAAGGCGCTGTTCGGGCCGCTGGCGGCGTCGGCGGCCGAGCACGGCGTTCGCGTCCGGACCGGAACCAGGGCGACTCGGCTCGTTGTCGAGGACGGGCGCGTGACGGGCATCGAGGCGCTCACGATCGCCGACGCGCCCGCGGCGGTACGGCGCCGATTCGCCGCGCTCGCCCGGATCTCGGCGAAACCCGGTGTGTATCACCAGGGTTTGCGCCGGGCGGTGGAAAAGCTGCTGGCCCGGATCGAGCGCAGATACGGTGTGCCGGTCCGGATCCAGGCGAGATCCGGCGTGGTACTCACCACGGGTGGGTTCATCGCGAACGGGGAGATGGTCGCACGGCACGCCCCCGCGTATCCGTGGTCGCAGGGACTGCCGCTGGGGAGCGCCGGCGACGACGGCAGCGGCATCACCATGGCGCTCGACATCGGTGCGGCGAGCGGCAAGATGGACGCGCTGTCGACCTGGCGGTTCATCGCGCCGCCCAGCGCCTTCTTCGGAGCGATCGCGGTGAATGCCCTGGGCGAGCGCATGATCGACGAGTCTCGCTACGGCGCGGCCCTGGGCGCGGCCATCGCCGCCAGTCCGGGTCATCGCGCGTGGCTGCTCGTCGACGCGGAGCTGGAGGCCGAGGCTCGCGGTCAGATCGGTACCCAGTCGGTGTGGTTCCAGCGAATGCAGACCGAGCGTTTGCTGCGGATCGGGCGCGTCTCGGGGAACACCGTCGAGGAGGTGGCCGCCCGCGCCGGTATCGACCGGTCCGCCCTGCGTGCGACCCTCGACGCGCACAACCGTGCCATCGAGGACGACCGCCCCGATCCGCTGGGCAAGCCCGACGACATCCGCCGCCCGCTGCGCACCGGACCGTTCGCCCTGCTGGATATCTCGTTCAAGGCGCGGCTCACCTATCCGATGCCGATGCTCACCCTCGGCGGCCTGCTGGTGGACGAGGACACCGGCGCTGTGCGCCGCGAGAGCGGGGGAGTAGTGCCGGGACTGTTCGCCGCGGGGCGCGCCGCGGTCGGGGTCTGTTCGAACTCCTACATCAGTGGCCTCTCGCTGGCCGACTGCATCTTCTCGGGGCGGCGGGCGGGCACCCACAGCGCCCGGTCGCTGCTCCCTCGATGAGCACCCGCCGACGCCGGCTGATCAGGCGGGCATCCGATCCGGCGGGCCGCTCGCTCGCTCGATCCCGGTGACGAACGCGCTGACCTCGGCCAAGGCGGCGACTGCTTCGGGGACGGCCAGATAGCCGGCCTGGAAGACGTGGACTTGGCCGGGCCAGATCTGCAGGTCACAGCGCACGCCGACGCGGCGGGCGGTCGCCGCGAGGTGTTCGGCGTCGGCCTGCAAGACCTCGAGCCCGCCGACCTGGATGAGCATCGGCGCAAAGCCGGGGGCGATCCCCGCCGCGACGTCCAGGCGAGGATCGGCGAGGTCTGACCCCGCCACGTACATGCCGACCAGCCGGTTGCCGGTGGTGGCCGAGGCGTACGGGTCGCGTATGCCCGGTTCCTTCGTCGCGGCCAGCCCGAAGGTGGGGTCGGCCACCGGCGAGAACAACACCAGCCCGGACGGTTGTGGAAGTCCGCGCCGGGCCAGCTCACCGGCGAGGGCCAGTGCCAGGTGCCCGCCCGCGGAGTCTCCGGCGACGACGATGTCGGCGGGTCGATGCCCGCGGGCGAGTAACCAGAGGTACCCACGCAGCGCGTCCTCGTGTGCCGCGGGAAACGGGTCCTCGGGCGCGAGCCGGTACCGCGCGGCGAACACGGGGCGTCCGCTCGCGCGACCCACCCGCCCGACCAAGCCGCGGTGGGTGCCCGGCGAACAGGAGAAGTACGCACTGCCGTGCAGGTAGTAGACGACCGGCTCGTGTGGCTCGGGTACTGCGTTCACCCATTCGCCGCGGACCGCGAATTCGGTGTCCGCGTGTTCGTGGACGGGAAAACGCGCCACCGTCCAGGACGGCATGACCAGGCGCAATCCGTGCATTGCCGCGCGTCCGATACGGACGCCGGCGCGAGTGGCGGGAAGCCGCGAGCCCAGTCGGCGCACTGTCAGCAGCATGACCGCCGCCACGATTCGGCTGGCGCGCGACGGTGTCGCGCTGAGATTTCGATCCATGCCGTGCATCATCTCGGGAAACAGGTCAACTGACAAGAACTCATGTCAAAACGCGCGATTGTCCTGTACTTTGTTGACATGACTTCATGTCAAAATTGGGACAGGCAATGAAAGGGCAGGTCATCGCGGTGACCGGCGGTGCGCGTGGGATCGGGAGGGAGATCGCCGCGCAGCTCGCCCGCGCGGGCGAGCGCGTCGCGATCGGCGACATCGACGAATCGGCGGCCCGCGCCACCGCGACGGAACTGGGTGCGCAGGTGCGGGGCTTCGGTGTCGATGTCGCCGACCGGGATTCGTTCGCGGCGTTCCTCGCCGCCGTCGAGCAGGTGTGGGGACCGCTCGATGTGCTCGTCAACAACGCCGGGGTGATGTGGGTCGGCCCGTTCGATCGGGAACCCGAGGCGGCGCGGCGACGACAGTTCGACGTGAACGTGCACGGCGTCATCAACGGGGTGACCCTCGCCGCACCGGCCATGCGTGCGCGAGGCGCCGGGCACATCGTCACCGTGGCCTCCGCCGCGTCGAAGCTCGCCCCGCCCGGTGAGTCCTCCTACGCCGCGACCAAGCACGCCGTCTTCGGCTACCTGAGCGGGGTCCGCGCGGAACTGCGCGGCAGCGGGGTCGAACTCTCGGTGATCATGCCGACCGTCGTGGACACCGAATTGGCGACCGGCACCGCCACCGGCGCGGTGGCACTGCTCCAGCCCGCCGACGTTGCCCGCGCCGTCCTCCGGACGATCGAACGCCCGCGATTCGAGGTGACAGTCCCCCGCTACATCGGAGCGCTGCTGCGCGCGGTGAACGTGCTCCCGGCCGCCCTGCGCGACCGTGTCCTGCTCGGCATGGTCCCGGATCAGGTTGCCGCCGTTCATGATTCATCGAGCCGGGCCGACTATGAACACAAGGTCTGTGGCCCCACCGAACCTCCACCCACGCCGACGACAGGAAACCGGACATGACCACAACCGACGCTCTCGGCGACATCCGGCCGATACCGGAGTTCGCCGGTGTCCACGACGTGTGGCCGCGCGGCGACCGGCTCGAGGCGGTGCGCGAAGGCGCGCGCCGCTACCGCGAGCGGTTCCTCCGGCAGGGGCAGGTGCGTGCGGTCAAGAGCTTCGACATCGCCGCCGCCCCGTATCCGCAGCGATTCGCGTTCCAGGGCTATTCGATCGGCCCCAACCCGATGATCTCGATCATCAACCGGATGTTCGTGGTCCAGTTCGAGGGATTCGACGGCACGCTCCGAACGCTGGTCTGGGAGCCCACCGTCGCGGCCGGATCGGGCAAGGCCCCGTTCTACGCGAAACTGCAGAAGCTCTCGCGCACGCTGCGCGCGGAGTCGCTGTTCGTCAAGTACTACAACGATCCCGAGGCGGTGCTGCCCCGGCTGGGCCTGCGCAACGAGGGTGTCGACTACGTCAGCTTCGACCATCTGCACGTGCAGGACATCCGCATGATCATGGGCAGCGACGTGCCGATCGACGGAGAGTCCGGCCCGCGTGACCCGCTGTTCCCGAACGCGCGGATGCTCGTGCAGCGCACCGAACTCGGCACGCTGGAATCGGTGCACCCGATGCAGTGGGCGTGGTACGTCGACGGCGGTATGGACGGCGTCCCCGCCGAGCGGCTGCAAATCCTCGACGGTGACGTCGAGTTGGGTGTCGGGGTGAGCCTGCTGTGGACACCCGGCCACACCGACGGGAACCACTCGCTGTGCGTGAACACGCCCGACGGTGTGTGGGTGTCCTCGGAGAACGGGATGGCCGCCGACAGCTGGCAACCGGAACTGTCCAGGATTCCCGGGGTCCGGCAGCAGGCGCAGTTCTACGGCCGCGAAGTCGTCCTCAACGCGAACACTCTCGAAGACTCGCTGGATCAATACGATTCCATGGTCAAGGAGAAGACCATGGCTTCCCGGTCACCGCGCGATCCGCGCTGGCTGCAAGTCATCGCCTCCTCGGAATGCGCGAACTGGAAGCGGCAGTGGCCGGTCGTGCCGACTTTCACCCACGGCGGACTCGACTACGGGACGATCGTGATCCCACCGCGGGCCGATGACTAGGATGGAGACCTTCTAGATCAGGTAGCCGGATGCGGGAGGACAGTGACCGAGACCGACGCTCCGTCCGGGAACCGAGCTCCGTCGCGCCGCTACGGTGGGCGGGACAAGGAGAGTCGAAGCGCTGAGCGTCGAGACGCGCTCCTCGCGGCCGGCCTGGAACTGTTCGGCACCATCGGTTATCCGGCGTCCTCGGTGAAGAAGATCTGCGACCGCGCGGGTTTGACCGAGCGGTACTTCTACGAGTCCTTCACTCATCGTGAGGCACTGCTGCGCGCGGTCTACGACGGTCAGATCGACCAGGTCCGCGCCGCGACCTTGGCGGCGCTCGCGGGTGCCGAACCCGATCTGGCTCCCCAGGCACACGCCAGTGTCGACGCCTTCGTTCGGACCGTGGCCGCGGACCCGCGCCGCGCCCGGGTCATCTTCATCGAGGTCGTGGGAGTCAGCGCGGAGCTCGAGGTGCACCGGCGCGCGGTCATGCACGAATTCGCCCAGCTGATCGCCGGTTTCGCCGACGCCTACTTCCATGTTCCCGCCACCGATCGCTTGGCGATCGCGGCAATGCTGTTCGCCGGCGGGATGACCGAGCTGATGGTTGACTGGACGCTGGCCGACGCACCCTTGCCGCTCGACGAACTGATCGACGTCGCCGTGAGCATTCTGATCCACGGCCTCGGGACCCTGGATCGCCGACCCGGCGACCAGGTGTAGCCCGGTCGGCGATCCGCCAGGCCCC
>NZ_JBHTUD010000022.1:0-14951 GCF_042794235.1 Nocardia sp. NPDC056541 | reverse complement strand
GCGCCCACCTGGTTACGCGGGGTGCCCCCCCCGCCAGGCCCCTCGGCACACGAAAACGGCCCGACCGGTTGGTCGGGCCGTTTTCGCGATCCGGGTTATTCGGCGAGGCGGTGGGTTCCGTCGCGCACGGTGCCCACGAACTCTTCGATCAGGTCCTCCAGGGCGACCACGCCGACGGTGTTGCCGCGGCTGTCGACCACCCGTCCCAGATGGCTGCTGGTACGGCGCAACCGGGCCAGCGCCTCGTAGAGCGGAGTTCCAGTGCTCACCGTGGGCAGCGGGCGGATGTCGGTGCGGGGGATGACGGTGTCCGGGCCCGCGTTGTCGTCGGCGACCTCGTCGAGGACGTCCTTGATGTGCAGGTAACCCACCAGGGAGCCGTCGGAGGCGGCGACCGGGTAGCGCGAGAAACCGGTTTCGGACACCGCTGCCTCGACCTCACCGAGGGTGGTGCCGTTGCCGATCAGCGGCACCGATCTGGCTTGGGCCAGCGGCACCATCACATCGCCGACGACCTGGTCGGAGGTGCCGAGGGCCTGCGTGAGCCTACGGTGTTCCTCCTCGTCGAGCAGCCCCTCGGAGCGGGATTCGCCGATCATCTCGGCCAATTCCACCGTCGAGACGGTCGCGTCCAGTTCGTCCTTCGGCTCGATGCGCATCATCCGCAGCGTCATGTTCGCGGCCAGGTTGTACAGCGCGATCAGCGGTCGGGCGATCCGCAACCACACCAGGTGAACCGGCACCAGCAGCAGCGCCGAGCGTTCCGGACCGGCCAGGGCGATGTTCTTCGGCACCATCTCGCCGAGCAGGATGTGCAGGATCACCACCACGGTGAGCGCGAGCGCGAAGCCCACCGGGTGCAGCAACTCATCGGGCAGGCCGAGCAGTTCGAACGGGCGCTCGATCAGGTGCGCGATCGCGGGCTCGCCGACGCGGCCGAGCAGGATCGAGCAGATGGTGATGCCGAGCTGAGCCGCGGCGAGCATGATCGACAGGTTCTCACCCGCCTCGATCACCGTCTGGGCCTTCTTCTTGCCTTGGGCGACAAGGGCTTCCAGCCGATCACGGCGGGCGGAGATGAGGGCGAACTCGGCGGCCACGAAGAACGCGTTGCCCGCCAGGAGGACGACGGTCAGCAAGATTCCGAACAGGTCACCCATGAGCGTTCTCCCGTGCCGAGAGGGCGGCCTCGTCGACGGGGATCAACCGCACCCGGTCGATGCGCCGTCCGTCCATCCGTTCCACCCGGGCGATCCAGCCGCCCCCGGAACCGCGGGATTCGGGCAGCACCGCTTCGTCGCCGGTCACCGGTATGCGGCCGAGCTGGGCCAGTACCAGCCCGCCGAGGGTTTCGTATTCGCCCTCGGGTGCGTCGTAGCCGGTCGCGCGCGACACCTCGTCGATGCGCATCAGACCCGAGCAGTCCCAGCCGTCGGAGACCCGGCGCACATCGCGCTCCTCCTCGTCGTGCTCGTCGCGCACGTCGCCGAGGATCTCCTCGATCAGGTCCTCCATGGTCACCATGCCCGCGGTGCCGCCGTATTCGTCGACGACCAGAGCCACCTGCATGCCGTCGGCGCGGACGCGCTCGAGGACTTCGTCGCCGTCCAGGCTGGCGGGCACGATCGGCACCGCGACGGCGAGGTCGCTGAGCTGGATCTGCTTGCGCAGCTCACCCGGGTGGGTGAACGCCTGCTTGACGTGCACCACGCCGAGGGTGTTGTCGAGGTCGCCGTCGACCACCGGGAACCGGGAGTAGCCGGTGCGCGCGGCGGCGGCGATGAGATCGGCGATGGTGTCGTGGCGGTCCAGCGATTCGACCTTCACGCGCGGTGTCATCAGGTCCTCGGCGCTGCGCTCACCGAATTCCAGCGAGCGGTCCATCACCTGCGCGGTGCGCTGATCCATCGCGCCACGCATCGCGGAGGTGCGCACCAGCGAACCGAGTTCCTGAGGCGAGCGGGCCGAGCGCAGTTCCTCGGCGGGTTCGATGCCGAGCCTGCGGACCACCCAGTTGGCGGCGCCGTTGAGAAAACGGATGAGCCACTTGAACAGGGCGGAGAAGCCGATCATCGGACCCGCGGTGAGCCGGGCGACCATCATCGGCTCGGCGATCGCGATGTTCTTGGGCACCAGTTCGCCGTAGATCATCGACAGCGAGGTCGCGATGATCAGGGCCAGCGCCAAGGCGACGCCGTGCGAGGCGTTTTCGCTCAACCCGATGCCGTCCAGCAGCGGATCGAGCAGCCGGGCCAGAACGGGTTCGGCGATGTAGCCGGTGATCAGCGTCGTGATGGTGATGCCGAGCTGAGCGCCGGAGAGCTGGAACGACAGGGTGTGATGGGCCTGTTTCACCAGGCGTGACCGGGTGTCACCTTCCCGAGCGGCCGCTTCGACGGTGCTGCGTTCCAGTGCGGTGAGGGAGAACTCGGCGGCGACGAACAGTGCCGTTCCGAGAGTGAGTGCGACGAAGCCGAGCAGGCTGAGCACAGTCAGAACGATGGACATCCTCAGCACCACCCGAGTGGGGGCGCGGTAGGGAAACCGGGGGATCGAACGGACGCTGCGGAAAGGAGGACGCCGGGTTTGTCACCCGGCTCCGTAGAGGAGCCCTCCTGTGTGGCGCCCTTGGACGCGGGTGACAACTGGATCCTTTCGAGGCGGGAGTCGAGCATGTGCCGTGATCGGCAACTCCATAGTAATCCGTGCCCACCCATGATGCGTCAGCGGCGCGGCCCCGGCACGCCGACGGCGGCCGATCGAAGGGTTCGATCGGCCGCCGCGGGCGCGGTTCACCAGCCGCTGGGTAGCGGCCGGCCTTCGGCGAAGCCGGCGGCGGACTGCACGCCGAGCACGGCCTTGTCGTGGAATTCCGGCAGCGAGCGAGCACCGGCGTAGGTGCACGAGCTGCGCACACCCGAACAGATGTGGTCGATGAGATCCTCGACGCCGGGACGCTCGGGATCCAGACGCATCCGCGAGCTGGAGATGCCCTCTTCGAACAGTGCCTTGCGGGCGCGGTCGAAGCTGCTGTCGGCGGCGGTACGAGCGGCGACAGCACGCTTGGACGCCATGCCGAAGCTCTCCTTGTACTTGTTGCCGTCGCGGTCGATGCGCAGGTCGCCGGGGGACTCGTAGGTACCGGCGAACCAGGAACCGATCATCACGTTCGACGCGCCCGCGGCCAGCGCCAGCGCCACGTCGCGGGGGTGCCGGACGCCACCGTCGGCCCACACGTGCACGCCGAGTTCCTTTGCCGCGGCGGCACATTCGGCCACGGCGGAGAACTGTGGGCGACCGACGCCGGTCATCATGCGGGTGGTGCACATGGCGCCGGGGCCGACACCGACCTTGATGATGGTCGCGCCGGCCTCGGCCAGATCGCGGGTGCCCTCGGCGGAGACCACATTGCCCGCGACCAGGGGCAGGCCGAGACCGAGATCGGCGACGGTGCGCAAAGATTCGAGCATTTTGGTCTGGTGGCCGTGCGCGGTGTCGAGGACGAGCACATCGGCGCCCGCCTCGGCCAGGGCCTTCGCCTTGGCGGCCACGTCGCCGTTGATGCCGACGGCGGCGGCGACGCGCAGCTTGCCGTTCGCGTCGACCGCGGGGGTGTAGATGCCGGCGCGGACGGTGCCGGTGCGGGTCATCACGCCCGCGAGGGTGCCGTCGGGGTGGGTGAGCACCGCGAGCTGGGCGTGGGCCTCGGCGAGGCGGTCGAAGATGTCGCGCGGGGACGCCTCGACGGCCACCTGGACGAAGTCGGTGAACGCGACCTCGCGCAGGCGCGCGAACCGGTCCACATCGGCGCAGGCGGCCTCGGTGACGACGCCGACCGGCTTGCCGTCCTCGACGACCACGACGGCGCCGTGGGCGCGCTTGTGCATCAGCGCCACCGCGTCGGACACCGAACGATCGGGGTCGAGAGTGACGGGGGTGTCGGCGGTGAGCGAGCGGCTCTTGACGAACGCGATGGTGTCGGCGGCCGCGGGGATCGGCAGATCCTGGGGAAGTACCACGATGCCACCGCGGCGGGCGACGGTCTCGGCCATCCGCTTGCCCGCGACCGCGGTCATGTTCGCGACCACGAGGGGGATGGTGGTACCGGTCCCGTCGACGCTGGCCAGGTCCACATCGAACCGGGACGCGACATCGGTCCGGTTCGGGACCAGGAAGAGGTCGTCGTAGGTCAGGTCATACGGCGGCTGGGGTCCCGGAAGAAATCGCACTTGATTGATAGTAGCCCTGTGAGCCCAGCGGCGGGCAAATCCCGCGAGGTGTCAGCGCGTGGGCTCGGCGGTGACCGCTCTGGTGTGACACAGCGCCACGGTCGCCGCGCACATCACGACGACACAGACTCCGACGACGACCAGTCCGAGACCGCTGGTACGCAGGTGCTCGTCGAGAGCGGTGAGGCCGAGGAACGCGGCGGCCAGTGGTTCGGCGATCGTCGCCGCGGGGAGTGAGGCCGACAGCGGTCCGGCCTGGAATGCGCGCTGCTGCAGGTACACGCCGAGCAGTCCCGCGGCCACCAGCGTCCAGGTCTGCCAGCCGCCGAGCACCGCGCCGATCCCGTCACCGAACAGGGTGACCACGCGATCGGTGAGTGCGGCCGCCATCCCGAACAGCGCGCCGCCGGCGAGGCCGAGAGCGAGCGCCTGTCCCGATCGGCTGCTGATCGTCAGCCCGGCGACGGCCGCGCCTCCGACGACGCCGAGCAGAATCGCCAAGGGCACCAACCATTCCCGGAAGGGGCCGTGTCCTCGCCCGCTGTCGGATCGCCCACGATCAGGAACAGCGCGAGCGCCGCGACGAGGATCAGCGCGGTCGTGGCGGCACGCGCGGTGATCCGCTGCCCGTTCAGCCGCGCGGACAGCGGCAGCGCGAAGACCAAGGCGCTCACCAGAATCGGTTGCACCACCAGCACCGCGCCGAATGCCAGCGCGAGAACCTGCATCGCGTAACCACCGGTGTCGCCGACGATTCCGGACCACCAGCGTGGGCTGCGGAGCAGGCCGCCGAGCAGGGGCGTGCCTTCGGGCACTGCCGCGGCCGCCCGCTGCTGCGCTACGGCGCCCAGTGCGATCAACATGGCCGCGATCAGCGCGCACACGATGGTGGCGATCTCGTGGTTCGTCACGGGCTCAGTGTGCGCGCTCCGGCGCTCGTCGGCGCTGATCTACGAACGAGAGTCGCGGGGTTCGGGTACCCGGAAACAGACGCGTGGCCGAACCGTAATCGGTTCGGCCACGCGTTGATTCAGTTTGCCGTGCGGTTGCGGTGCGCGGCGGGAGCTGCCGGACGCGCGGCGCGACGACGAGAATTCGTCGGCGTGTCGCCCGTGCGGGCGTGTCCACCGGAGCGCGTGCGCGGTTCGTGCGCCGGACGTTCACGGCGCGGCGCGCCGCCACGGCCCGGTTCGGCGGCCGGAGCGCCACCGGTGCGCGGACGACGAGTACGCCCGCTCCCGTTCGCCGAGCGGGTCGGCTGGGCGGGGGCGACCGGCGCGGCCAGTGCGATCCCACTGGGCTTGCGAGCGCCGGTGATCTCCACCAGGTTCCGGTCGCCGGGGCGCACGTCGACACCGTCGGTGCGCACGCCCGCCTTGCGGGTCATCGCGGCGACGTCCTTGCGTTCCTCGTCGGTGACGAGGGTGACCACGACACCGTCCTCCCCGGCGCGCGCGGTGCGCCCGGCACGGTGCAGGTAGGCCTTGTGCTCGGCGGGCGGGTCGAAGTGCACGACCAGCGAGACACCGTCGATGTGGATACCGCGCGCGGCGACGTCGGTGGTGACCAGCACCGGCACCGACCCGTCGGCGAAGGCCGCCAGGGTGCGCACACGGTTGTTCTGTGCCTTGCCGCCGTGCAGCGAGCCCGCGTCGACGCCGGCGCCGCGCAGCTGCTTGGCCAGGCGGTCGGCGCCGTGCTTGGTACGCACGAACATGATGGTCAGGCCCTCACGCGCGGCGATCTCGGTGGCCACGGTGCGCTTGATGTTCTTGTCGCGCACGTAGAGCAGGTGGTGGGTCATGGTGCTCACCGAGGCCTCGGCGGGCGCGGTCGAGTGGGTCACCGGGTTGTGCATGTAGCGCTTGACCAGCTTGTCCACGTCACCGTCGAGGGTGGCCGAGAACAGCAGGCGCTGACCCTGTTTCGGGGTGCGGTCGAGCAGGCGGGTGACCTGGGGCAAAAAGCCCATGTCGGCCATGTGGTCGGCCTCGTCGAGCGCGGTGATCGTCACGTCCGACAGGTCGGCGGCGCGCTGCTTGATCAGGTCGTCGAGGCGACCGGGGGTCGCGATGAGCAGGTCGACACCGCGGGCGAGGCGGTCGGCCTGACGCTTGATCGGTGCGCCACCGACGACGGAGGCCACGCGCAGGCCCAGCGAGCGGGCGGCGTCTTCCAGGGCCTTCTCGATCTGAGTGGCCAGTTCGCGAGTCGGTACCAGTACCAGGCCGCGCGGGCGACCGGGCTTGGACTGCGAGCCCTCGGCCAGGCGGGTCAGCATCGGCAGGCCGAAGGCGAGGGTCTTGCCCGAGCCGGTCGGGCCGCGACCCAGCACGTCACGCCCGGACAGGGCGTCGCCGATCGTGGCGGCCTGGATGGGGAAGGGCTTGTCGATGCCCGCGTTGCGCAGGGTCTGCACCAGTTCGACGGGCAGGCCGAGTTCGGCGAAGGTCGGTTCGTTGGGCACGGCAGAGTTGGTCAAGGTGGCCTTTCGTTGGGCTGCGAATCGCGCCGAACGATGATCGGCGCCGATTACCCGAATACGCGCCTCGGCGTGAGCGGGGTGCGGCCCAGCAGGAAGGACCGGTCTCCCAGGATAGGCGTGTTCGGGCTCGGTTGGGTAAACAGGCTGGTCAACGAAGTGGTTGTGGCAAGGTCTGTGCCGCTGCGCAGCAGGGAGCGGTGGTGCGGTCGGCGCGTAGGCCGCACGGGGGAGAACCAGCGGCGGATCGCCAGGTCAGCCGTAGAAGAGCCGGTTGAGCTCCTGCAGCCACGGCACCGCGACGGCCAGTGTCGGCACGACCAGAATCGCGGCCGAGCCGAGGTAGGCGGCGGTGGCGACTCTCACGTCTCCAGTGGTGCTCGCGAGCCGCTGGATGCGGATCAGGGTGCTCGGTCCGCCCGCGGCGAGCGCACCCTGCGGTGCGGTGGATTTGGCGCAGGCGATCAGGGCGCGAGCCAGCGGCTTGGGCCCGGTGACCTTCACCGCGGAGTCGTCGGCGAGTAGTTCGATCAGCAGTTTCACCTGGCCGAGCGCGGCCTTGCTGCGGACAACCCGGGGAAAAGCCTCGTGCACGGCGGTGAACGCCTCGAGCACCAGATCGTGGCGTGCGCGCAGGTGTGAGCGTTCGTGGCTCACGATGGCGGTGACCTCGGAGTCGTCGAGGCTGGTCAGCGTGCCTTCGCTGATCACCACCCGCTGGCGAAGGCCCGGCAGGCAGTAGGCGATGGGTTCGGTGGCGGCCAGCACGCGGATGTCGGCGGCGCGGCGCACCGGACCGCTCTGATCGAGCAGGTCGACCAGCATGCGATGACGGGAGCGGCGGCGCCGGGTGTGCACGCCGACGCGCACGATCGAGAACATCAGCCGGGCGCCGACCATCAGGGTCAGAGCGAAGACCAGCACATACAGCGTCCACAGCGGCAGACCGAGCGCGTCGATCTCCTGGGTGGGCGAGGTGGTGGGCCGACCGTCAGGGCCGGGCACGAGCAGCAGGCTGGCGATGGCCAGCCCCGATCCGAAGGCGCTGAGCACGGCGGCCAGCGCGATCGCCTGCCACAACACCAGCGCCGCGCGCGGGCTGCGGTGCACCCAGGTAGCGCGACTGAGCAGCGCTGGTACCGGCCCTGCGAGAAGCAAGGCGAGACCAGCAAAGACTGCCGCGGTTGCGTTCATCGACTCTGCTCACTGCGTTGTGGGGCCAGTGGCGCTCACTCCATTGTGAGAGCCGCCAGGGAGTCTAGCCGCTGTTTTCGTCGGATTCGAGCTTGGCGAGTGCCTCGCGCAGCGCATCCGCTTCGTCTTTGCCTACTTGCTCCACGAAGTGCACCAGCGCCGCGGCGCGACTACCTGCGGCGTCGGCCTGTTGCAAGGCGTCGACCATCAGGCTCGCGACCAGTTCGTCGCGGCTGTGAACCGGTGCGTATCGATGCGCGCGATCGTCGCGTCGCTGAACCACCAGGTCCTTCTTCGCCAGTCGTTGGAGCACCGTCATCACCGTGGTGTACGCGAGCTCGCGCCGCGCGGCCAGCGCTTCGTGGACCTGCCGCACCGTCAGTGGCTCATCGGCCGACCACAACTGGTCCATGACCGCTTTTTCGAGTTCGCCGAGACCTGCCATCCCACCGATTTTACGGCCTCAACGACAAACATGCGTACTACAGATTGTCGTAACGGGGTGTTTGCTGTGTGTCATTCGTCATACCCGACCGCGCCGTGCACGTGCCGGGTGCCGATCGGGACGATCATCGGCCGCCCCGAGACCGGATCTGTCAGGACGGTGGCCTCGAGCCCGAAGACCTCGGCGAGCAGTTCGGCACTGACGATGTCGGCCGGTTTGCCTCGCGCCACGATCGCGCCCGCGCGCATCACCACGAGCTCGTCGCTGTAGCGGATGGCGAGGTTGAGATCGTGCAGCACCATCACCACCGTGCGCCCGAACTCGGCGTGCAGGCGGTCGACGAGGTCGAGGACTTCCAGCGAGTGCGCGAGATCGAGGTAGGTCGTCGGCTCGTCGAGGAGCAGGATGTCGGTGCCCTGGGCCAGCGCCATGGAGATCCAGGCGCGCTGGCGCTGGCCGCCGGAGAGTTCGTCGAGGGTCCGGTCGGCCAGGTCGGCGATACCGGTCTGGGCCAGCGCGGCCGCGACCTCGGTCTCGTCGTCGGCCGACCACTGCCGCAACCAGGACTGATGCGGATGACGTCCCCGCGCGACCAGATCGGCGACGGTGAGCCCTTCGGGCGCGACCGGAGTCTGCGGCAGCATGCCGATCACCCTGGCCACGTCCTTGGTCTTCATCGACGAGATGGCCTTGCCGTCGAGGACGACCTGTCCCGCGCTGGGGCGCAGCAGCCTGCCCAGCGATTTCAGCAGTGTCGACTTGCCGCAGCCGTTGGGGCCGATGACCGTGGTGACCACGCCGGGCGCGATGTCGAGGCTGAGCTCGTCGACGATCACCCGCTCGCCGTAGCCGAGGGACACGGCGTCGGCGGCGAGGCGATGAGCGGGGCTGGTCATGAGAGCGTGGCCTTCCGATTCATGCGGACGAGCAGGTAGAGCAGGAACGGTCCGCCGAGCGCGGCGGTGACGATACCGACCGGCAGGTCGACGGGCAGGAGTGCGCGCGAGACGACATCGGCCCCCGCGACCAGTGCGGCACCGGTCAGCGCCGAGGCGATCAGGGGCTCACCCGCGGTCCGCAGCGCCATTCTCGCGATCTGCGGTGCGGCGAGGGCGACGAATCCGACCGGCCCGACGGCGGCGGTCGCCACCGAAGCCGCCACGACCGACGCGCCGATGAGCAGTGCCTGTTGCGACTGGATCCGCACACCGAGCACCCTCGTCGAATCCTCGCCGAGGCGCAGCGCGGCCAGTGTGCGCGCCGACACCAGCGACACCACGGTCACGACCGACAGGGCGATGACGGCGGGCACGACCCTCGACATGTCGGCTCCGTTGAGCGACCCGGTGAGCCACAGCTGGGCACGGGCGGCATCGGTCAGGCTGGCGCGGGTGAGCAGCCAGCTGATCACCGACATCAGGACCGCGTTCACGCCGATGCCGATCAGGACGAGCCGGAACCCGGTGACCCCGCGTTCGCCGCCGCCTCCGCGGCCCCAGGCCAGTAGATAGATGACGACCGCGGTCATCAGGCCGCCGGTCAGCGCGGCGATCGGGGCTCCCACGGTCGCGACCAGTCCGGTTGTCGCACCACCGCTGCCGACCAGCACCGCGACGGCGCCGACGCTGGCGCCGGTGGTGATGCCGAGGACGTCCGGCCCGGCGAGTGGGTTGTGCAGGATCGACTGCATCAGCGCGCCCGACAATCCGAGCGCGGCTCCGACGACCACGGCTGTCAGCGCCCGTGGCAATCGTGATTCGATGATGATGAAGCGCTGGGATCGGGTGCC
Source organism: Nocardia sp. NPDC056541 (assembly GCF_042794235.1). NCBI lineage: Bacteria > Bacillati > Actinomycetota > Actinomycetes > Mycobacteriales > Nocardiaceae > Nocardia > Nocardia sp. NPDC056541. The sequence continues at coordinate 4,812 of NZ_JBHTUD010000022.1, read as the reverse complement.
GCCGCCGCCGAGCACGTCGAGGACGCGTCCCAGGGGGATTTGGGTATCACCGACGGCGATGTCCAGGCAGAACAGTGCGAACACCGCGACCGCCAGTGCCACGACGACGCCGAACACGACCGGCCGCAGCACCAACGACACCGGCCCGACCCGCAGCGCGGGTCGCACCCGGCGTAGCTCGGTCACTGCCCGGTCGGCGTTCGCGGGTTCGGCGGCGACCCGGTCGGCGGCCTTGCCCATCTCGACCCCACTCACAGCGCCACCAACTTCTTGCGACGCACCAACGCGATGAAGAACGGCGCGCCGATGGCGGCCAGCATCACCCCGACCTGGAGTTCGCCGGGCCGGGCGATCACCCGCCCGGCGACGTCGGCGACGAGCAGCAGCAACCCGCCGAGCAGCCCGGAATAGGGGATCAGCCACTTGTTGTCGGGTCCGGTGATGGTCCGGGCCATGTGTGGAACCACCAGCCCCAGAAACGCGATCGGTCCGATCGCCGCGGTCGCCCCGCCGCTGAGCAGCACCACCGCGAGCAGGCCGAAGGCCCGCGCCCGGGTGACGTCGACGCCGAGTCCGCGGGCGACATCGTCACCGAGGCTCAGCAGATTCAGGCTGGGTGCCGCGGCCATGGCCATGCCGAGGCCGATCACCAGAAACGGCAGGACCTCCCAGAACACTTCCGCTTCGCGCCCGGCCACGTTGCCGACCACCCAGAACCGATAGGTGTCGAGCGCCGCGTTGTCGAGCACGATGATCGCGTTCGTCATCGCCTGGAGGAAGGCGGTCACCGCCGCGCCGGCCAGGATCAGGCTCAGTGGACTCGCCTTGCCCCCGCCGATCGAGGAGACCCCGAACACGATCACCCCCGCGATCGCCGACCCGGCGAAGGCGAACCAGATGTATTGCGCGGGTGCGGTGAACCCGAACAGGAAGATGCTCAGCGCGGCCAGAAAGCCCGCGCCCGCATTCAGTCCTAACAATCCGGCATCAGCGAGCGGATTCCGGGTATACCCCTGGATGAGCGCGCCCGCGACGCCCAACGCCACTCCGGCGAACAGGGCCAATGCGGTGCGCGGCAGACGCAGCTCACGCACGATTTCCTCGGCGGTGGAGCGGGCCGGGCAATGGAACGGGCCGCCGACGCAGCCGAGGGCGTGCGTGACGGCGTCGAACACCGTGGTGGGTGCGAGCGAGCGGGTGCCGATGGCAATGCTCGCCACCACCGCCACGGTGAGCAAGACAACGAGCAGCAGAAGCCCGGTCAGACGACGACGTCTGACGGTGCCAGGGTGGATCACGGCGACGAACTTCTCCTGCCTCGAAACCGGACACGACTTGTGAAGTCTGGTAAGCCTAACCTATGTTCCGAGACATCATCGTCACGGGAACCAACGTTCGAGGAGGTTCGATGTCCGAGCCCGTCACCACCGCTACGTCCCGCACCACCGCCGCGTTCGACCGCGCCTGTGCCAGGTTGCAAGCGCTGCAACCCGAGCATCCACGCGTGTATGCCGTCGCGGCGATGAGCGGGCAGGGCAAACGGCGATGGTGGCATGTGCCCAACGGGCTGTCCGAGGGCCGTGTCGAGCTGATGTACCGCCGGCACGCCGCGGAGATGATCAACGACGAGATCGCCGCCGAAGTGGTGGCCACCGCGCTCATCCACGCCGTGGCGGGCCGCGTCACGGCACTGTTCGTGATGGACGCGCACGCCTGGGATCCGGGCCGCGACAACCTGTGGATCCACCACGACAACGACGGCGGCATCGACTGGGCGGGCTTGTCCGACACCACGATTCGCGTCGTCGACTGCGATCCCGAGCCGGGTGCGGTCGCCTTCCCCTGTGAAGCCGCCATGGCGGTTTGGCTCGCCCAACGCTGCGCGTCGTCGCTGATCCCGCTGCAATCGGTCCTCACTCGCTGCTCCGGTCTGCCCGCTCGCCGGTTCTGGACCCTCGTGGGCGAATCCATCATCGGCGCGGCGACCTATGTCCCCGATCTGGCACGCGCCGATGTCTCCGCGGGCGCGCGCCGTGGCCAGCTGCTGCTCGGTGCCTTCGAGGAACGCGGTCTCCCGGTGCGCCGCAGCAGCTGCCTGCAGCGCTAGTCATATCTGGACGGTTGATCATCAGGATCTCACGTCGGTATCCGCCGCGCGAATCCGGTGATCGCGGATACGGGCGGCCGCCGCTCAGGCGCTGGTCGGCGCCGCTTTTCCGAGGGCGTGCAGGGCGGCGGCCAGTGCGCGGAACGAGGCGAGGATCAACTCGCCGTAGTGCTCCGGGTCCGGCATCATCGCGGCGTTCGTCGTGACCGCGATGACGATCTCCTCACCCTGCGAGGTGATCAGGTGACGCAGGCCGTCGCCGTCGAGGATGGGCAGTGACCCGACCGCTCGACGAACCGGCCGGTCACAGAAGACCAGGGTGTCGGTCACCGGCGGCACGTTGCTGATCGTGGTGTTGCAGAACGGCACTGTCGCCGCGTCGTCGAAACGCCGTTGCGCCCTTGCCCATCCGGCGGCGCGCAGCAGCAGCGCGGGCGCGGTCTGCACCCGCCGGTCGGTGCGTTGTACCACCGGGTCGGCGGTGCGCTGTTTGGCGCGGCCCGCCGACTGCTGAATCGCGGTCAGCCGCTCGATCGGGTCGGCGATATCGGTGTGCAGGTCGACGATCATCTGGCTGAGCTGATTCGCCGAATCCCATTCGGCGACACCGCGCATCGACATCGGCACCATGGCGGCCAGCGCGCCGTCGGGTGTTTCGTCGTGCTCGGCGAGGTAGGTGGCCAGTGCGCCGGAGATCGTCGTGAGCATCAGGTCGTTGATCGTGACCCGGTGGGGCGCCGCGGTTTTCGCGGCGAGCACCTCCGGCATCGGGATCGGGATCGGCAACAGGTGAAAGGTCAGCTCCGCACCGATGTCCCGGTTGAATCGGGTGGCCGGGCGCTCGGCGACCGGATCGTGGACGGTACCCGCATCGATCAGGGCCCGCAGCTCGTCCTGCGCCTTCCGCGCACGGCGCAGACCGGCGACGAAGCGTACCGGCGCCGCCGCGAGCGCGCCCGCGGTGCGCGCCGCGGTGGTCAGCGGCCGTGCCTCGTCGAGCCGGATCGCGGGGGCGGGTTCGGTGCCGAACAGCCGCCGCTCGAGTGCCCGGGTCGCCACGCCGTCGCCGACGCTGTGGTGGAACTTCAGCGCCACGACCGTGGTCGTGCCCGGCATCGCCGGTACGCCCTCGACGCGGTCCAGCACATGGACCTCCCATGGTGGTCGTGTCAGATCCATCCGGGCGGAGGTGATCTCGGCGATCCGGGCACGGGCGTCGTCCCACGAACCGGGGAGGTCCAGGGTGACGTGGTCGCGCACCGACAGGGTCGGGTCGGGCTCCCAGTACGGCAGATCGAGATCCATCGGGACGCGCCGCAAGCGCCGGTGGAACAGTTCCGCGTGGCCGATGCTCGCGCGCGCCCAGTCCAGTACCTGGGCGATCGTCAGCGGGGCGTGGCCCGACGCGTCGGCGAAGTAGACCGCGACGATGTTCGACAGATGCCGGTCGGTCTCGTCGTAGACGAACACGGCGTCGCGCGGACTCAGTCGCCGGGAGCCCACCCGGAGTTCGGCGCTCATAGGCCCAGGGCTGTCGCCATCATCGGCCAGGAGGCGTGGAGGTCGTCCTCCCAATAGCCCCACGAGTGGGTACCGGTCGGTCGGATGTTGTAGGTGATATTCGTGCGGCCGAGCTCTCGGGTGCGCTGGGCCAGATTCGCGGTGCAATACGCCGTCGCGGCTTCGATACCGCCGCCGACGAGCATTTGATTCGTGAGAATCGAAGTCGGATTCTTTCCGTTGATATGTACGCGCGGATTCGACAACGTGTCGTGTGGTCCCGGCAACCCGGTGCCCGCGGAAATATAGATCGGGATATTCGGCAAACGATGGGCTTGCACGTAGGGATCGTGCTCGCGCCAGGCGGCGTCGGTCTCGGGACCCCACATGTTCTCGGTGTTGCCGCCGCCCATCCGCACGACGAGGGAGACGAAGGCCCGGCCGATCGGATCGCTGGTCATCGCGCACCCGCTGTACGCGGAGACACTGCGGTACAGGTCGGGCGCCTGGATCGCGAGATCGAGGACCGAGGTTCCCGCCATCGAGATACCGGCGAGGGAGTTGACGCCGTCGGTGCCGAAGGCGGCGTCGATCACGGGCGGCAGCTCCCGGGTGAGGAACGTCGTCCACATGTTGTTGCCGTTGTTCTCGAGGTTCTTCGCCAGGCCGGCGTCGGGTCGCTGCCAGTCGGTGTAGTAGCTGAACGCGCCTTCCATCGGGATGACGACGTTGACGTGTTTGTCCGCGAAGAACCCACCGGCATCGGTCTGACCGGGCCAGTTGGCCGAATCCTCGCCGCCGCCCGCGCCGTTCAGCAGATACAGCGTCGGTGCCGGGGTCGAGGTGTCGACCGGCCGGAGCACCCGCAGGGCGATCGTGCGATCCATGGCGGGGGAGTAGACGCTGATATCGGCGACCTGGCCGGACTGCGTCTGGCTCATCAGGCGCGCGCCGGGCGCGGCCGAAGCCTGCGCGCGGTCGACGAACAGGGGCGTCGAGGCCAGCGCCAGGACGCAGACGGCCGACATGATCGCGCGGAGCATTTCGTTCTTCATGGTGTTGCGAGCCTGCTGACTTCTCGGGGCGGAAGCGGGGCCGGCCACGCCGTGCCCGCCCCCCCACCCCCCCGGCAAAAAAAACGCGGGGGAAAAATGCCCGGGGGTGGCGGCCCCCCCCACACCCGAAAACCCGCCGAGATTAAAGGC
>NZ_JBHTUD010000021.1:0-107010 GCF_042794235.1 Nocardia sp. NPDC056541 | reverse complement strand
TTTTATTCTTGTCGTCTGTGGGGAGGGCCGGGGGCGGCCGGGCGGGTCGGGGGGGGGGGCTTGGTCCTCAAAGGAGCAAGCCCCGGTGCCTGACCGGCGGGCCAATCAGGGCCGCGGACACGCGCGCGCCAGCGCGCCAAAAATACAGCCAGTGCCTCCAGGACTACCGATCACCGAGTCCCGAGCCCCACCAACCTCAGCGCAGTGCTTTACGCACCCCGCCGATCAGCTGATTGGTCAGCTGACGCAATCCGAACTCCAGCGCCGGCGCAGGCACCGGCAGCGACGGCTCCGACTCCATCGTGTAGACCACCCGAGTACCGCCCTCACTCGTATCGGCGAAGGTGATCGTGCCGATGTGGCGCTTGACCGGGGCGCCCTTGACGATCTTGTATTCCATCCGCTCACCGGGGGTGAGGGCGGTGATCTCCTCGGTGACGCCGACCTTGCCGAAACCCAGCAGGTGCTGGGCGCCGACGCCGGTGGCCGGATCGCCCGCTTTGATGAGCTTGACCTGGATCGGCAGGTACGGGCTGACGGCCTCACGCTCGGTGAAGAGGCGGTAGACGATGTCGCGAGGTGCGTCGAAGACCGTTTCGACGGTGCTACGTGGCATGGATGTGTCTCCTGTCCGAAATGTCTGTGACCCGGAGCATACGGGTAGTCGGCACCCGTGCTCCGACCGGCGCGCCTCCACCAAAGGTTGAGGGTTTGGCTTCATCATCGGCCTCATGAAGATGCCGGCGCTGTTGTCACGGAACACGGAAACGCTGCCCGGTGTCGCCGGGATCGCCCGGGTGGATCGCGATACCGGACGACTGCTGCGGCGGGTCGGTCCCGGGGACGTGGTCGTCCTCGACGCGACCGACCTGGACCGCCACACCGCCGATCGGCTGGTCGAGGCGGGGGTGCTCGCGGTGATCAACACCTCGCCCTCGATTTCCGGGCGGTATCCCAACCTGGGGCCAGAGGTGTTGGTGGCCAACGGGATCGTGCTGATGGACACGGTGTCCTCCGACGCGTTCGGCAGGATCAAGGACGGGTCGAAGGTCCGCATCGACGGCGGCATCGTCTACGCCGACAGGCTCACCAAGAAGGAACCCGAGGTCCTGGTCGAGGGCATCGAGTTCGACGAGACGGCCATCGCGGACCGGATGATCGAGGCGCGCAACGGACTCGCCGATCACCTCGACGCGTTCGCGGGCAACACCACCGAATTCGTGCGTACCGAGAGCGCGCTGCTGATCGATGGTGTGGGCGTGCCCGATATCGAGCTGGACATGCGTAACCGGCACGTGGTCGTCATCGCCGACGGTTCGGGCCATCTCGCGGAACTACAGCGGCTCAAGCCGTTCATCAAGGAGTACGCGCCGATTCTGATCGGTGTGGGCAGTGGCGCCGATACCTTGCGCAAGCTCAAGTACACGCCCGACCTGATCGTCGGTGACCCCGACGAAATCAGCACGGAGACGTTGAAATCCGGCGCCGAGATGATTTTGCCCGCCGATACCGACGGCCATGCCAAGGGCCTCGAGCGCATCCAGGACCTGGGGATCGGCGCCACGACGTTCCCGTCGTCGGGTTCGCCGACCGATCTCGCGTTGATGCTGGCCGACCATCACGGCGCGTCGCTGATCGTGCTGGCGGGCGCGCCCGCTTCGCTCGAGGACTTCTTCGACCGTGGCCGTCGTGACAGCAATCCGGCTACCTTCCTGACCCGATTGAAGGTCGGCGCGAAGCTGGTCGACGCGAACGCGGTGTCCACCCTGTACCGGCATCGTTCCGCGGGCGCCGCGGTGGCGCTGGTGGTGCTGGCCGCCCTGGTGGCGATCGTGGTGGTGATCTTGGCTTCGCACAACGGTTCCGAGGTGCTGGACTGGGCGATCGAGTACTGGAACAGCTTCGTCCTGTGGGTGCGTGGTCTGCTGTGATCTCGCTGCGTCAACACGCCATCTCGATCGCGGCGATCTTCCTCGCGCTCGCGGTCGGTGTGGTGCTCGGGTCACACACCCTCGCGGGCACCATGATCTCGGGCCTCCGGTCGGACAAAACCGACCTGAACACCCAGGTAGACGAACTGACCGCGCAGAACGCCCAGCTCACCGCCCGCCTCGAGTCCGCCGACCAGTTCATCGCGGGCTCAGCGGCGCGCATCCTGAACGGCACCCTGGCCGATCGCACCGTCGTCGTCCTCACCACCCCCGACGCCGACCCCGCCGACATCGACGGCGTGAGCAACTCCCTGCGCACCGCGGGCGCCACAGTGACCGGCCGCATCGCCTTGACGGAGTCCTTCGTCGACGCGGGGGAGGGCGACCGCATGCGCTCCACCCTGACCAATATCGTCCCCGCGGGGGCCCAACTGAACACCGGCGCCGTAGACCAGGGCAGCCTCGCGGGCGACCTCCTCGGCCTTGCCCTGCTCCAAGACCCCGTGTCCAACCACCCCCGCAGCACCCCCGAGGAACTGTCTCTGATCCTCGAAACCCTCCGGGGCGGCGACTTCCTCACCTACACCGACCCGCCGACGAGACCCGCGCAACTGGCCGTGGTCATCACCGGCAACGGTGTCGAACCCGACACCGGCCAGGGCGCGACTATCGCCCGCTTCACCGCCGCCCTCCGAGCAAGAGCCGCGGGCACTGTCCTCGCAGGTCGCCAAGGGGCCGCCGAGGGCAACGCCCCGATAGCCACCGTCCGAGCCCAGGCCCCCCTCGCGACCACGGTTACCACCGTCGACAACATCGACCGCGAAATCGGCCGGGTGACAACAACACTCGCCCTGACAGAACAACTGACCGGCGGCGCGGGCCGCTACGGAACAGGCCCGACAGCGACATCGCTGACACTGGTAGCCATGCCCCGCTGAGTGAGAACCTCACCACCGCGAACCCAACACGCCGCCCGCTAACGACCGGCAAAATACGCGGAGAGGCGGACTAGCGGTACAGTGGTGGTCCGTGGGTCATCAACGGAATCAGGCTAAAAGTGCCACCAAGCACATCTTCGTGAGCGGTGGCGTCGCCTCCTCATTGGGTAAGGGTCTCACCGCCTCCAGCCTCGGTCAGCTCCTGACCGCGCGCGGCATGCGGGTGACGATGCAGAAGCTCGACCCGTATCTCAATGTCGATCCGGGCACCATGAACCCGTTCCAGCACGGCGAGGTGTTCGTCACCGAAGACGGCGCCGAGACCGACCTGGACGTGGGGCACTACGAGCGTTTCCTCGATCGCGATCTCACGATGGACGCGAACGTGACCACCGGCCAGATCTATTCGACGGTGATCGCCAAGGAACGCCGCGGTGAGTATCTGGGCGATACGGTGCAGGTCATTCCGCATATCACCGACGAGATCAAGAGCCGCATCCTGGCGATGCAGGGTCCCGATCTCGAGGGGCATGTGCCGGACGTGGTGATCACCGAGATCGGTGGCACCGTCGGTGACATCGAGTCGCAGCCGTTCCTGGAGGCGGCCCGCCAGATCCGTCACGATGTGGGTCGCGACAATGTGTTCTTCCTGCATGTGTCGCTGGTGCCGTATCTGGCGCCCTCGGGTGAGCTCAAGACCAAGCCGACGCAGCACTCGGTGGCCGCGCTGCGCAATATCGGTATCCAGCCCGACGCGCTGATCCTGCGTTGCGACCGCGAGGTCCCGCAGGGTCTCAAGAACAAGATCGCGCTGATGTGCGACGTCGATGTGGAGGCGTGCATCTCCACGCCGGACGCGCCGTCGATCTACGACATCCCCAAGGTGCTGCACAGCGAGGGCCTCGATGCCTATGTGGTGCGCAAGCTGGGGCTGCCGTTCCGCGATGTGGACTGGGCGGTGTGGGGCGATCTGCTCGATCGCGTGCATTCGCCGCGTGAGACCGTCGAGGTGGCGCTGGTCGGCAAGTACGTCGATCTGCCCGATGCCTACCTGTCGGTGACCGAGGCGTTGCGTGCGGGTGGTTTCGCCCATCGCGCCAAGGTGAACATCCGTTGGGTGCCGTCCGACGAGTGCGAGACCGAGGTCGGCGCGCAGGCGGCGCTGCGTGACGTCGACGCGGTGCTGATCCCCGGTGGGTTCGGCATCCGCGGTATCGAGGGCAAACTCGGCGCGATCGGCTACGCCCGCCGTCGCGGTATCCCGCTGCTCGGCCTGTGCCTCGGTTTGCAGTGCGTGGTCATCGAGGCGGCGCGTTCGGTCGGTATCGCCGACGCGAACTCGGCCGAATTCGAGCCCGACACCAAGAACCCGGTCATCTCGACCATGGCCGACCAGGAAGACGTTGTCGCCGGCGAAGCCGATCTGGGCGGCACCATGCGACTGGGCGCCTACCCCGCCACGTTGAAGAAGGGCTCGGTCGTCGCGCAGGCGTACGGCACCGAGAATGTGTCCGAGCGGCACCGGCACCGGTTCGAGGTGAACAACTCCTACCGCGATGCCATCGCCAAGAGCGGGCTGGTCTTCTCCGGCACCTCGCCCGACGGGCACCTGGTGGAGTTCGTCGAGTACCCGGCTTCGGTGCATCCGTTCTTCGTCGCCACCCAGGCGCATCCCGAGCTCAAGAGCCGTCCGACCCGGCCGCATCCGCTGTTCGCGGCGCTGATCAACGCCGCGTTGAAATACAAACTGGCCGAACGGCTTCCCGTAGACTTCCCGGAGGAAGAGCTCGCGGAGCAGGCCACCGCGGAAGCCTAGGAAGATCGGCGATAGGAACGCATGAGCGAGCCCGGTAGTCACGACTTCGAGACGGTGTCGAGCCGGGTGCTCTACAGCGGCGCGATCCTGGCTCTGCGCCAGGATCAGGTCAGGATGCCGGACGGGCGGGTCGCCGAGCGTGAGGTGATCGAGCATCACGGTGCTGTCGCGGTGCTCGCGCTCGACGACGACGGCAACGTGGTGCTGATCCGTCAGTACCGGCATCCGATCGGCACCAGGCTGCTGGAACTGCCCGCCGGGCTGCTCGATATCGACGGTGAGGACCCGCTCACCGCGGCCAAGCGTGAGCTGGCCGAGGAGACGGGCCTCGCCGCCGCGCAGTGGTCGGTGCTGGTGGATGTGGCGTTGTCGCCGGGCTTCACCGACGAGGCGCTGCGGGTGTTCTTCGCGACCGGTCTCAGCGCCACCGACCGGCCCGATCCCGAGCACGAGGAAGCTGATCTCGAGCTGGTGCGGATGCCACTCGCCGAGGCGGTGCGGGCCGCGCTGGCGGGGGAGATCGTCAACGCGACCGCGGTCGCGGGAGTGCTCGCCTATGCCGCGGCCGAGGCGAGCGGGGTTCCGTTGCGCGCACCCGACGCACCGTGGCCCGGTCAGCCGACCACGTTCCTGCGGCGCAAGGCCGCCGAGGCGGCATCGACGCACGGCAATCACGCGTGAACACCGCAGCGGTCGGCGGGGACTAGACAGGCGAGGGCGTGCTCGAGCGGGAGATAGCCGCCTATCTCGACCATCTCGCGGTCGAGCGAGGAGCCGCGCGCAACACCCTCGGTGCCTACCGTCGTGACCTCGCCCGCTATCGGGCTTTCTTGACCGGGCGCGGTGTCGAATCGTTGGGCGCGGTGGCCCAGGGCGATGTCGCCGAATTCACCATGGCGTTGCGCGCCGGCGGCGCGGACTATCCCGCGCTGGCAGCGGGTTCGGTGGCGAGGGCGTTGATCGCGGTCCGCGGACTGCACCGGTTCGCCGCCGCCGAGGGACTCACCGATACCGATGTGGCGCATGCGGTGAAACCACCCGCGCCGGGTCGCCGGCTGCCCAAAGCACTGCCCTACGACCAGGTTCTGCGACTTCTCGAATCGGCGGGTGGCGAACCGGACGGTTCCGACGGTGGCCCGCGCGGACTGCGTGACCGGGCGCTGCTGGAGTTGCTCTACTCCACGGGCGCGCGTATCTCGGAGATGGTGGGACTCGACGTCGACGACATCGACGCCGAGCAACGCTGTGTGGTGCTGCACGGCAAGGGTGGAAAGCAGCGCCTCGTCCCGATCGGCCGCCCGGCGCTCGCGGCTGTCGACGCGTACCTGGTGCGCGGTCGACCCGCTCTCGCCGCGAGCGGAAAGGGTTCCGGCGGAGCTCTTTTCCTCAACGCCCGCGGCGGCAGACTGTCGCGGCAGAGCGCGTGGCAGGTCTTGCAGACTGCCGCCGAACGCGCCGGAATCGGGGCGACGGTCTCGCCGCACACCCTGCGTCACTCCTTCGCGACCCATCTGCTCGACGGCGGCGCCGATGTGCGGGTGGTGCAGGAACTGCTCGGCCACGCCTCGGTGACCACGACCCAGATCTACACGCTCGTGACGGTGAGCACCCTGCGTGAAGTGTGGGCCACTGCCCATCCCCGTGCGACGTGAACCGGCACCTCCGATACCCGCTGAGCAGGTATCGTGCGAACACGCCCGGCGTTGCCATGCTGTACCTCACCGGTCCGAGCGGTAGCGTCTACCCAGAGTTGGACCGTACGAAAGCGAGCCGGTCCCGGATCGGCCTCGCTACCCTCGACAGGGGTTACCGGCAAGGAAAACGTATAAGGAGCAGCGGATCGTGACGACAGCGGAAACACCGTGGGACGGTGGACCGGAAGAGGTCGCCGAGGCCGTCGAGATGGGCCCGACAGGGCGCCCGCTGCGACTGGTGCCCGATCCACCCCAGGTCCAGCGACACGGCGACGCACTCGTCGTCGCCATGTGCAACCAGAAGGGCGGGGTCGGAAAGACCACCTCGACCATCAATCTCGGTGCGGCACTGGCCGAGTACGGTCGCCGGGTGCTGCTCGTAGATCTCGACCCCCAGGGTGCGCTCTCGGCTGGGCTGGGGGTGGCACACCACGACCTCGAACTCACCGTGCACGACCTGCTGATCGGCGGCAAGGCCAAGGTCGACGACGTGCTGCAGACCACCAAGGTCGACGGCATGGATCTGTTACCCAGCAACATCGACCTCTCCGCCGCCGAGATCCAGCTGGTGAACGAGGTCGGCCGCGAACAGTCGCTCGGCCGCGCCCTGCACAGCGTGCGCGATCGCTACGACTACATCCTCATCGACTGCCAGCCCTCGCTCGGTCTGCTCACGGTCAACGCGCTGGCCTGCTCCGACGGCGTGATCATTCCGATGGAATGCGAGTACTTCTCGCTGCGCGGGCTCGCATTGCTCAACGACACCGTCGAGAAGGTGCGCGACCGTCTGAATCCGCGACTGAGCCTCTACGGCATCGTGGTCACCATGTTCGATGCGCGCCTGCTGCATTCGCGTCAGGTGATGTCGCGGGTGGTCGAGGTGTTCGGTGACCTGGTCTACGACACCGCCATCTCACGCACCGTGCGCTTTCCCGACGCCAGCGTCGCCGGGGAGCCGATCACCACCTGGTCGCCGAAATCGGGCGGCGCCGAGTCGTATCGAGCGATGGCCCGTGAAGTCATCCACCGGTCTGGCCGGTGATCGGAGCTACACCTGCGGTGCAAGCAGTACCCGAAGACGCGGTGCCGGCCGCGGACAAATCCGGTTTTCATCTGCGGCTCACCAATTTCGAGGGGCCGTTCGATCTGCTGCTGACGTTGATCAGCTCGCGCAAACTCGATGTCACCGAAGTCGCGCTGCACCAGGTCACCGACGAATTCATCGCCTACACCAAGGCCCTGACCGCCGAGCTGGCCGAGAACACCAAGCTGCGCGCGGACAAGATTCTCGATCAGACCACCGAATTCCTCGTCGTCGCCGCCACTTTGCTCGACCTCAAGGCCGCCCGGCTGCTGCCCTCGGGTGAGATGACCGACGCCGACGATCTCGAACTCCTCGACGCGCGCGACCTGCTGTTCGCGCGATTGCTGCAATATCGCGCGTTCAAGCAGGTGGCCGAACTGCTCGCCGAGCTGGAAGCCGCGGCCCTGCGCCGGTATCCGCGCTCGGTGGCGCTCGAGGAACAGTTCGAAGGACTGCTGCCAGAGGTCACCCTCGGGGTGGATATCGCCGCGTTCGCCGAGATCGCGGCGGCGGCCTTCCGGCCACGTCCGGTCGCCGAGGTCGGGCTCGGGCATCTGCACATGCACACCATCTCGGTCGCCGAGCAGGCCGAGCTGGTGCTGGCCCTGTTGAAGGAACGCGGGCCGGGCGGCTGGACCACCTTCGCCGAATTGGTGGTCGACTGCACAGTCCCGGTGGAAATCGTGGCGCGGTTCCTGGCGTTGCTGGAGCTGTACCGCGGTAAGACCATCGCCTTCGACCAACCCGATCCGCTCGGGCCGTTGGCTGTCAGCTGGCTCGGCGAGCTCGACCCTGACGCGGAAGCAGCGGCGTTGACGTTCGAGGAGGATTACGGATGACAGAGGCAGTGGCGGAATTCACCTCCGAGCCACTCGACGACCTCGAATTGCGGTCGGCACTGGAGGCGATGCTGCTCGTCGTCGACGCCCCGGCACCCACAGAACAGCTGGCAGCGGCCTTGGACGACACCAGCGAGCGGGTCGAAACCGTCCTGCGCGCGATGTCGGCGGAACTGAGCGCGCGCGGCAGCGGCATCGACCTGCGTTTCGTCGGTGACGGATGGCGCTTCTATACTCGACAGGAGTACGCGCCCTATGTCGAGCGGGTACTGCTCGACGGGGCCCGGACGAAACTGACCCGGGCCGCCTTGGAAACCTTGGCGGTAGTGGCCTATCGCCAGCCGGTGACCCGCATGCGGGTCAGCGCGGTCCGAGGGGTGAACGTCGACGGAGTGATGCGCACACTGCTGGCCAGAGGCTTGATCGCGGAAGCGGGTCAGGACCCCGAAACCAACGGCACGCTGTACCGCACCACCGAGTTGTTCCTCGAACGGATCGGGCTCGCCTCTCTCGGCGACCTGCCACTGCTGGCGCCGCTGCTTCCCGGCGTCGATCTGATCGACGAGATCAGCGAGAGCCTGGAAACCGATCCCCGGTTCACCAGGCTGAAAAAACCCGCCGAGTCCGACATGGACCTCGGCACCGACGATTGACAGGACAGATGAATAATTCCGCTCGCCGAGATGGCACACCGGATCGAAGAAATCGCAGCGACCAGCCCCGCAGTGGCGCGAATCGAACCGCGGGCAACCGCGGCGACAGTGCGCGCACCGGGCAGGGTGGCTCCCGCGCAGCGGCTCCGGGCCGGCGCGGCACCGGCGCGGGTGGCTTCCAGCGCGGCAATCAGACAGCAGCCCGGTCCGCAGGCAGTTTCCAGCGTGACGCCGAGTCCGGCGGTCGTCGTGGATCCACCGGCGGTGGGTACCAGCGTGATGACCGTCGTGGCGCGTCCACCGGTGGTGACCGTCGCGGCAGTTCGAGCGGTGGCTTCCAGCGTGACGATCGACGCGGCGCCCCGGCCGGTCGCGGCGCGTCCGCCGGTGGGTACCAGCGTGACGACCGTCGAGGTGGCCCCGCAGGCGCAGGTCAGCGTGATGACCGTCGCAGCACCGGTGCCTCCAGCGGTGGCGGCTACCCGCGTGGTGACGCCGACCGCGGCCAGCGTGGAGGCACAGCTGGTCAGCGCAGCGGCGCTTCGGCCGGCACTCAAGCCTTCGCGGCTCGCAAGAAGACCACGAAGCCGCAGAAGAAGGTCGTCGCTCCGACGATCCTGAACAACGCCAAGCCCGCGCGGCACCAGCACGCCGATGTCACCGAGGGGCCCAAGAAGCTTCCCTGGGGCGAAGGCGAACGGTTGCAGAAGGTTCTCGCCAAGGCGGGTGTGGCCTCGCGTCGCGCCGCCGAGGAGATGATCGCGGCCGGTCGCGTCGAGGTCGACGGCAAGATCGTGCGTGAGCAGGGTCTGCGCATCGACGCCGAGAACGCGGTCGTGCGCGTCGACGGCACCCGTGTCGTGGTCCGCGACGAGCTGGTGCACCTGGTGCTGAACAAGCCGAGGGGCTGGCAGTCCACCATGTCCGACGACCTGGGGCGCCCCTGCGTCGGCGATATCATCGCCGAGCGGATCGCCGCTGGTCAGCGCCTGTTCCACGTCGGCCGTCTCGATGCCGACACCGAGGGCCTGCTGCTGGTCACCAATGACGGCGAGATGGCGCATCGACTGATGCACCCCTCGTTCGAAGTTCCCAAGACCTACTTGGCCACCGTCGACGGCGAGGTGAACTACCGCCTGGTCGGCAAGCGCTTGCGCGAAGGCGTCGAGCTCGAGGACGGACCCGCCAAGGTCGACAAGTTCATGGTGCTCGAGGCCTACCAGGGCCGGTCGCTGGTGAAGCTCGTGCTGCACGAGGGCCGCAAGCACATCGTGCGTAGGCTGCTCGACGAGGTCGGCCACCCGGTGATCCGGCTGGTGCGCACCCACCTCGGCCCGGTGGCACTGGGCGACCAGCGTCCCGGCACGCTGCGGGTGCTCGGCCGCGACGAGATCGGCAAACTCTACGAGGCGGTGCAGCTGTGAACGGTGTGGACTTTCCCCTGGAATTCACCGGCGACCGGATGACCGGTGACGCGACGCTCGTCGTCGCGATGGACGGTCCTTCCGGCACCGGTAAGTCCAGCGTGTCGCGTCGGCTCGCCGCGCGGCTCGGCGCCCGCTACCTCGACACCGGTGCCATGTACCGGGTCGCGACCCTGCGTGTGCTGCGTGCGGGTGTCGAGCTGACCGATTCGGCTGCGATCGCGGAAACCGTAGCGGCACTGCCGCTTTCGATCGGTACCGACCCCAGCCACGAGGTGATCGAACTCGACGGTGAGGACGTCTCGGCGGAGATCCGCGGCGACGCTGTCACCAAGGCCGTCTCCGCTGTTTCCGCGGTGGCGCAGGTGCGCGAGCAGCTCGTCGCCCTGCAACGCGAGATCACGGCGATGGCCGGACGCATCGTGGTCGAAGGCCGCGATATCGGCACCGTCGTACTCACCGGCGCCGACGCCAAGATCTATCTCACCGCCTCCGCGGAGGCACGCGCCGAGCGGCGCAACGCACAGAACATCCGCGAGGGCCGCGGCGACGATTACGCGGCCGTGCTGGCCGACGTGCAGCGCCGCGACACCCTCGACTCCACCCGCACAGTGTCGCCGTTGCGCCCCGCCGCCGACGCGGTGCTCGTCGACACCAGCGACCTGACGATGGCACAGACCATCGAGGAGCTGTATCGCGTGGTGGCTCAGCAGCTTTCGGCCACGACAGGAGGTCCGCGATGATCGAAGAGATTCTCGTAGGCGACGGAACCTGGACCGACGAGTCCGAATGGGAAGTCCTCGACATCGACGGGGACGGCGAAGGCGAACAGCACGTCGCCATGCCCACGCTGGCCGTGGTCGGACGCCCGAATGTGGGCAAGTCGACCCTGGTCAACCGCATTCTCGGCCGCCGCGAAGCAGTGGTCGAAGACGTTCCCGGTGTCACCCGTGACCGCATTTCGTACGAGGCCAACTGGGCCGGGCGCCGCTTCATGGTGCAGGACACCGGCGGTTGGGAACCCGACGCCAAGGGGCTGCAGCAGCACGTCGCGCGCCAGGCCGAGGTGGCGATGGAAACCGCCGACGCCATCCTGCTCGTCGTCGACGCCACCGTCGGAGCTACCACGACCGACGAGGCCGCGGTGCGCAAGCTGCGCCGCTCCAAGATCCCGGTGATCCTGGTGGCCAACAAGGTCGACGATCAGAAGGTCGAAATCGAGGCGGCCTCGCTGTGGTCGCTGGGCCTGGGCGAACCGCGCATGGTCTCGGCCGCGCACGGCCGTGGCACCGGTGACCTGCTCGACGACGTGCTCGGCGCGCTGCCCGAGACCCCGCGCGAAGGTACCGCCGTCGCGGGACCGCGTCGCGTGGCACTGGTCGGCAAGCCGAACGTCGGCAAGTCCAGCCTGCTCAACAAGCTGGCAGGCGACGAGCGTTCGGTGGTCCACGATGTCGCGGGCACCACCGTCGACCCGGTCGACTCGCTGGTCGAGCTGGGCGGCAAGACGTGGAAGTTCGTCGACACCGCCGGTCTGCGCCGCAAGGTCTCCAACGCCACCGGCACCGAGTTCTACGCCTCGCTGCGGACGAAGTCGGCGCTGGAAGCCTCCGAGGTCGCGATCATGCTGATCGACGCCTCGGTGCCGATCACCGAACAGGACCTGCGCGTGATCAGCCTGGTCGCCGAGTCCGGTCGTGCGCTGGTGCTGGCGTTCAACAAGTGGGACCTGGTCGACGAGGACCGCCGCTACATGCTCGAGCGCGAGATCGATCGCGATCTGGTGCGCGTGCCGTGGGCGCAGCGGGTCAACATCTCGGCTCACACCGGCCGCGCCGTGGCGAAGCTGGTACCGCAGATGGAGACCGCGCTCGAGTCCTGGGACAAGCGCATCTCCACCGGCCGCCTCAACACCTGGCTCAAGGAAGTCATCGCGGCCACCCCGCCGCCGATGCGTGGCGGTCGTCAGCCCCGCGTCATGTTCGCCACCCAGGCGAGCACCCGCCCGCCGACGTTCGTGCTGTTCACCACCGGGTTCCTCGAGGCAGGCTACCGCCGCTTCCTGGAGCGCCGCCTGCGTGAGGAGTTCGGATTCGACGGTTCGCCGGTGCGCATTTCGGTGCGTGTGCGCGAGAAGAAGGAACGTAAGAAGTAGTTCGAGTGTCAGACGAGTGAGCCCCGGCGAATATCGCCGGGGCTCTTCGTTTTTCAGGCGTCGAGTACGCGGTCGAGCAGATGGTCGACCAAGTGTGTCGCGCGCGCGGCATAGTGGTCGTCGGTGAGCATTCCTTGCGTCAGCCCGCCGACGGCGAGCAGGATCACCTCGGCATCGGCGATGAGCGTCTTCTCGTCGGCGTCAGGACCGCGCAGCTGCCGTAGTTGTCCCGCGACCGCGTCGATGATGTAGTTCGGGGCGCCCGCGGTATCGGCGGATTCGACGTCGGGGCCGGTGAGTGTCGCGGCGTGGAAGATGCCGAGAATGACGGCGTCGCGCCGACTTGCCTCGTCGAGGGGCAGGACCGAGATCAGGATCGTGCGCACGATATCGCGGGGACCGGCGTCCGGCCCGAGAGCCGCGAATCCCTGTGCCATCCGGGCGCCGGAATCCTCGACGACAGCACGGTGCGTGGCGAGCAGGAACTCCCGTTTGGTGCCGAAGTAGTACTGCACCGACCGCACCGAGACCCCGGCTTCGGCGGCCACGGACTGGAAGGTCGCGGCTTCCAGTCCGCCCCGGGCGATGACCCGTCGAGCAGCACCGGTGATCGATCTGCGCCGTTCTTCGTGGTCGGCCAAACGTGGCATCGCTCCTCCTACTGTCCTGGCGGATTTTCATGGTACGCCCATACCATCTATGTGGTACGGTGATATCACCAACGAGAAACAGGGGTGGTCATGGCCAAGATCGGGCGATTCAAGAACGACAAGGCACGCGAGGAGTACCTGCGGACCTATCGGGAACTGGAAAAGCAGTGGACGGTGCCGTCGACCCTGCTCGAGGTCTCCACTTCTTTCGGTTCCACTCGTGTCCGTAAATCTGGTGCGGGAGAGGGTGTCCCGATCGTGCTCATGCACTCACTCGGCGCCAACAGCCTGTCCTGGAACCACGTCATCGAGGATTTCGCTCGTGACCGCGTCGTCTACATGCCCGAAATGATCGGCGCTCCCGGCCTGAGCGTGCAGACCGCACCGATCGACGAAAACGGCTTCGGTACCTGGTTCGGCGAGGTTCTCGACGGGCTCGGCGTCGACCAGGTCCACCTGGTCGGTTACTCGCAGGGCGGCTGGCAGGCGATGGCGATCGCCACCACTACGCAGCGCCGCCTGGCGAGCCTGACCGTGCTCGAGCCGGGCGGCACGCTGACGAAGATCAAGTGGAGCCTGCTGTGGACGATGATCCGAGTCGGTGCCCGGCCCACGGACAAGAACCTGCGTGCGATGAACGCGCGGCTCAACCCTGGCGTCACCCTGACCGACGCGGAATTCGACGGGGTGAAGGCAGCGCTGGGATACGCACCCTCGATCGGCTACCCGAAGATGTTCACCGACGAGCGGCTGGCCACGATCACCATGCCGACGCTGGTACTGCTCGGGTCGGAGTCGTTGGTGGTCGACTCGCAACTTGCCGAACAACGCCTGCGCGACAACGTGCCCACCTGTGAAGTCGAGATCTTCCGCGGGGCCGGGCACGGCCTGTTCCACGAGATCCCGAAGCCGGTGACTGCCCGCATTCTCGACTTCACCAGTCGCTACGAGCCGACGGACGCCCGCCACGGAGAATAGGCGTCGCCGCTCGCCATTACCGCTCGGACGCACCACGCCGCGCCCGCGATCACCACGAAGAACGTGTCCGCGGGCCTGATAATCGACTGAGAACAACCGGGTGGTGGACACCTTGGCAATGTCGGGCACGTTGAGAGCGGTAAGAGGTCCTCTGAGGCCTCCGCGAGGGAGTGCGTCATGAGTCTTGTGGGAACCCTGGTCGGCTACGCGCTGACAGTCTTTCTGGTGCTGCTGATCGCCCGGATGGTGGTGGACTGGATCGATGCGCTGGGCAACGGTCCCCAGTGGGCCCGCAAAGCCAGGGAGGTGACCCACGCCGCGACCGAACCGGTGATCGCCCCGGTACGCAAGGTGCTCAAGCCGATCCGGATCGGTGACTTCTCCCTGGACCTGGCCTTCACCGCCGTGTTCATCGCCGTCCTGATCCTGCGAGCGATCGCCTTCAGCCTGTAGTCGAGGTGGCGCTGCCGAGGGGTCAGCGCGCCGGCGAGCTCGCGGGCGCGGCGTCGACGGGCAGGCCCGTGTGGCGATCCGGTTCATCCGTTTCGGGTGAGGCCCTCGCGGCTGCCATCGGGAAACGTTGGTCGTCGGTCTTCTACGGAAGGATTCATGATGGCTCACTTATCGGAAACCGAGCATCCGGTCCAGCAGGGTTTCGCCGCAGGCACTTCCATCGGCGCCGCGATCCTGCTCCTGGTCGTCGCCGTGTTGTCCGTTCTGCAGGGCATCGCCGCGGTGGCCAAGGACGACCTGTTCGTCGTCGGCATCGACTACGTCTATGAATTCGACACCACGACATGGGGCTGGATCCACATCATCGGCGGGATAATACTCGCGCTGAGCGCGCTGGGGCTGATGGGCGGCGCGACCTGGGCGCGGATTGTGGCGGTCGTCATCGCGTCACTGTCGATCATCGCGAATTTCCTGTGGCTGCCCTACTATCCGGCGTGGTCGATCCTGATCATCGTGCTCGATGTGGTGGTCATCTGGGCCGTCACGACTTGGAATCCGCGCACGGTCTGATCCGCAGCCCGGGATTGCTGCTCCGAGGATGGCCAACGGTCCGCCACTCCGAGGGCGACCCGAATACGCCAGAAACCTGAAAATGCCCGGTGGCAGCGGTCCGCCGCCGCTGCCACCGGGCGGCGGACCAGTCGGGTACCGAACAGCGCCGCGGCTCACACCACGTACGTGATCGCCGCCGCCACCGCGGTGATCCAGTTGTCGTAGAGCGAGACGAGCAGCGCGTCCTTTTCGCCGGCGGCCAGGACGGTCCCGGCGCTCACGTGATCGAGGGCTGCCGCCGAAACCATTCGGCGGCAGTCGTTTTCGTTGCCGAATTGGTACGGCCGTGCCCGGATTGCCTGGATACTCGAAGGGGTCACCCGCGGATCGCGTGCGGGGGAGCAGGGGAGAGGACTCGGGATGGCCCTGGTTGTGCAGAAATTCGGCGGTTCGTCGGTAGCCACCGCGGAGCGGATCCGGCGGGTCGCCGAGCGGATCGTGGAGACGAAGAAGCAGGGGCACGATGTGGTGGTGGTCTGCTCGGCAATGGGCGATACCACCGATGAGCTCCTCGAATTGGCGGGCCGGATCGCCTCCGCGCCGGAACCGCGCGAGTTGGACATGTTGCTCACCGCCGGTGAGAGGATTTCGAATGCCTTGGTGGCCATGGCGATTCATGCACTCGGTGCGGAAGCGCGATCGTTGACGGGCTCGCAGGCCGGCGTGATCACCACCGGCGCCCACGGCCGCGCCAAGATCATCGAAGTCGACCCGGGCCGGGTGCGCCGCGCACTCGACGACGGCGAGGTGGTGCTCGTGGCCGGGTTCCAAGGTGTGAGCCAGGACAGCGACGATGTCACCACGCTGGGCCGTGGCGGCTCCGACACCACCGCGGTCGCGCTGGCCGCGGCGTTGAAAGCCGATGTCTGCGAGATCTACACCGACGTCGACGGAGTCTTCACCGCCGACCCGCGCATCGTGGCCGACGCTCAGAAACTCGACCAGATCTCCTACGAGGAGATGCTGGAAATGGCTGCCTGCGGGTCGAAGGTCCTCATGCTGCGCTGCGTCGAATACGCGCGCCGCTACCAGGTGCCGGTGCATGTGCGCTCGTCCTACACCGACGCGATCGGCACCACCGTCTTCGGCTCGATGGCCGATATCCCCGCCGACCAGGCCGTGCTCACCGGCGTCGCGCACGACCGCAACGAGGCCAAGGTGACCGTTGTCGGCCTGCCCGACGAGCCCGGTTACGCGGCCGAGGTGTTCCGCGCGGTCGCCGACGCCGAGATCGGCATCGACATGGTCGTGCAGAACACCGGGACCGGCCGCACCGACATCACCTTCACCCTGCCCGCCGCCGACGGCGCGCGGGCGGTCGCCTTGCTGCGCGACCGCCGTGCCGAGATCGGCTTCGCCGATGTTCGCTACGACGATCGCGTCGGCAAGGTCTCGTTGATCGGCGCGGGCATGCGCAACAATCCGGGCGTCACCGCGAGCTTCTGTGAGGCGCTGGCCGCGGCGAACATCAACCTCGACCTGATCGCCACCTCGGAGATCCGCATCTCCGTGCTCGTCCGCGACACCGACCTCGACGAAGCCGTGCGCATCCTGCACCGGGCCTTCGACCTCGGTGGTGCGGAAGTCGCCGTCGTGCACGGGGGAACAGGACGGTGAGCGCTGTTGACGCCAGGCACGGGCCCCGAGTAATTTACCGATAAGTAAGTTACTGGATCGGAGGGTTCGTTGAGCACCCAGTTGACCACTTTCACCAGGGCTGGACTCGAGTTCGACGTCGTCGACTCCGGACCGCCCGATGGCCCCGTCGTCGTTGCGCTGCACGGCTTCCCGCAGACCGCGACCTCGTTGCAGCCACTCACCGCGTTGCTCAACGCGCGCGGCTACCGCACCGTCGCTCCGAACCAGCGCGGCTACTCACCCGGTGCTCGGCCGTCCGGCCGCCTCGCCTACCGCGTGCCCGAACTCGTCGACGACGTGGTCGCGTTGATCGAAGACATCGACCGCGGTCCGGTGCATCTGGTCGGGCACGACTGGGGCGCGATGGTCGCCTGGTCGGTGGCCGCGGCCCGCCCCGAACTCGTCCGCACGCTGGTGACCGTGTCGGTGCCGCATCCCGGCGCCTTCGCCCGCTCGATGATCAGCAGCGATCAGCTCCTTCGCTCGTCCTACATGGCGCTGTTCCAGCTGCCGGCGCTCCCGGAGCGCCTGATTCGCGCGCGGCCCGGCGTCTTCGACCAGATCCTGGCCACATCGGGCATGTCCGCCGACGCGATCGACCGCGTGCACACCGAGATCATCGACACCGGAGCTCTCACCACCGCGTTGAACTGGTATCGCGCGTTGGCGCTGATCACCCCGCGCGCGGTGACGGCACGCGTCACCGTGCCGGTGACGCACGTGTGGAGCACCGGCGACGCGGCGCTGACCCGTCGTGGTGCCGAGCTGACCCGCGGATTCGTCACCGGTGACTATCGCTTTGCCGTGCTCGACGGCTCGCACTGGCTGCCCGAGGAGCGTCCGGACGAACTCGCCGACCTGATCGTCGACCGCATCGAGTCGCTGCCGGGCTGAGACCTCAACCGATCGGCGAAGAAGCCAACGGCCGCAACGCCGCCGCGGTCGCCGGGATCAACGGCGCGCCCCGCAGGGCAGCGCGGGCGGCCAGTTGTTCGATGATCCGTCCGCGCACCCCCGGCCATTCGTCGTGCAGGATCGAATAGAACGCGGTGTCGCGCACCGCGCCGTCGAGCCCACGCGAATGTGCCCGGCGCACACCGTCACTCACCGCGCCGAGTCGTTCGATCGCCGCCCGGGAGCGCAGGTTGCGGGCGTCGGCGCGCAGGGTCACCCGCCGCACGCCCCAGCTGTCGAAGGCGTGGGTGAGCAGCAGCAGCTTGGAGTCGAGATTCACCTGACCGCCCCGCACCGCGGGGGTGAGCCAGGTATTGCCGATCTCGACGGCGTCGGGGATCGCCCCGCCGGGCACCGAGGTGACCGGTTCGGCGGACAACGGCCAGGTCAGTGGTCCCTGCCAGTAGTCGAGCCGGGCGAATCGAGTCGCCCCGACCACACACTCGTCGGCGACGGTGACGATCGCGAAGGCCAGCGTTGTGCCTGCCAGCTGCGCCGCTTCGGCCTGGAAGACATAGGTGCGCGCCTCCTGGTCACCGTGCGGGACGACGGTGAACCCGGCCGGTCCGTCGAGCGCCGCGGCCGCGGCGCTCAGTCCGGGAACGTGGTGAGGTGCGAGCGGCTCCAGCCGTGCGATGCGGCCGTGGAGGATAACGGGTGCGGGCATGGTGACCGGCGTCCCTTCGTCTGAGAGGGTCGCCGACAGCGCGAGGCGTGGATCTCACGCGGCACGCGATTTCGGCGAAGCGACACGAACGATCCAGCAGCATCGAAAAACTAGATCAAGATAGCCGACGTGACGCGTTCCCTCGTTCGAACCCACGCAGAAGTCGCGGCCGGAAAGTTTCGAGCCTCGGCGATCGGTCCTACCGCTTCTCGGCGATCGCCGAGACGATCAGTTCCTCCCAGACCGACAGGTCCCGATCGGGTGCGCCGATGTGTGCGGAATTCTCGTTCACCTGATGCCAGCGGGCCGCGGCGACCACGCCGGGGGCCTGCACGCGCAGATCACCGAACAGTGCGGTGATCTCCGCGTCGGTGCGCCACCGGCCGCGCCCGAAGGTCGACTGCAGCTTGGACTCGGCCTGGATGGTCTCGGCGTTGTCGCCGGAGCGGAAGTGGGAGATGAATACGCGCGAGCCGACGGGAATCTGTTGCGCCCAGTACGCGACCACCGACTGCGGGTCCTCCTCGTCGTTGAGGTGGTGCAGGATCGCGCTGAAGATGAGCCCGACCGGCTTGTCGAAGTCGATCAGCCGGGCGACCTCGGGATCGGCCCTGATCGCCGCGGAATCGCGGACGTCGGCGTGGATCACGGTGGTGTGGTCGTTGGTCGCCAGCAGTGCGCGACCATGGGCGAGCACGATCGGGTCGTTGTCGATGTAGACCACGCGGGTGTCGGGGTCGATCGACTGGGCGACCTGGTGCACGTTGTCGGCGGTGGGCAGCCCGCTGCCGAAGTCGAGGAACTGGGTCAGCCCGGCCTCGGCCATGGCCCGCACCGCACGGGTGAGGGCTCGGCGGTTGGTGGACGCGATGTCGACCGAGCCGGGCAGGTTCACCTTGAAGTGGTCACCGACGGCGCGGTCGACCTCGTAGTTGTCCTTGCCGCCGAGTAGATAGTCGTAGACACGGGCGATGCTCGGCTTGGATTGGTCGATCACATGCGCGTTGTCGCTCATCCTCGACGACCCCTCGTACGGTGCTGCGGTGCGGGACGTGGCCCATGGTAGGAGAACTTCCGCGTCTCGGCACGGTTTCTGTGTGGCGTCGACACCGAAGTTGTTCGGGGCGTGGTGGTTTCGGGTGGAGGAGGGCGTTCGCTAAGCGGTTTCCGTCACGGTGCCGTGTCGGTGGCTCGTGGAGGTACCAACTGGATCGCGGGGGGCGGAAGTGTGTGTTTTCCCACGTCAGGGCCGTAACGGTTCGATAAATGACAGCAGTGTCGGCTTGTTGAACAGATGCCCAGGTGCGTGGGGTTTTCACCAGTTCCGGCCCGTATTTCGACGAAATGTAACGCACGTTATCGGACCGTGTCGCACAAGAGTTCGATGTGATGCAGATCACATCGTCTGTTGTCCGCTCGGCCTGGCTGGCAAGCTTGTAATTGCTGAACGTTAACCGTTCGTGATCATGGACCGGGTCGACGTGGATCCGAGGTCGCGAATTACCCGCACTTCCGCTGCGGCGTGACGGTCATCGAAAGATCCGGTACGGATCACTTATCGGCCGTGTCGGGGCGGCTGTCCGGAAGGGGACGTGTTGTCGTGAGCAGCATCTACTTCGAATCGAACAGCAATCTGTCAGTTACCGAGCGACGCCGCCGCGTCGCCGCGACCTCCGCCATGGAATCGCCCATCGCGCCGCTGGCGATGCCGGGGCTGATCCTCGGGCTGATCCTGCTCGGCCTCGGTGTAATCGGCCTGCTGCGACTGAGTGACTGGGTAGGCAATTACGGGTCCGTCCTGGTTGTGCTGGCCTACTTCCTCTATATGGCCGCGGCCGCGAGCCTGATGCTCTGGGGTGCGGCCACCGTCCGGTCGCTACATCGTCGATAACCGAGCGTCGACGAGATTCGTGACAACCCGGCAAAAGCGGCATCCGGTGATTGCGGTTTGACGGATGGATGGTGTCGGATAGCTACGCGACACTTTCTCCGATCCGGGCAAACGGTGAGTATTCCGGTCGGCGGCGATTCCGATAAGAGTGTGTTGATCGGGGAATGTATCCCACGCAGGGGGTGGGATACATTCCCCGATCGCCCCTTACCGCTGATCGGCGGACGAAAATATCCATGGATTTCGAGCTATCGCGAGTCTTCCGCGCTCGATTAAGGTGCAGGAATCGACCTACTCCATCCGGCGGAGGTGTGGACATGCCCGATTCCCCTCGTGGATCCACCGATAAGGAGCCGGAGCGGCGCGGCACCGTCTTGAACTCCACCGTTCCTGTAGCGCAGGTTTCCGGCGGACGCCTGATCGGGCCGGATATCGATACCTCGGTCCGGGTACCGCACACCGTCCAGGACGGACCGGAGACGGTGATGGTGTCCCCTGCCACCGAATCAGCGGTCGAGACGCCACCCGATTCGCCGGAGCGGGCGGCGATGCGGGCCAGGATCAAGAAGTTCGTGCTCACTGTCGTCGTCATCGCCGCGCTCGGCGGCGCGCTGTTCGGCTACGACACCGGCGTCATCTCCGGCGTGCTCGTCTACCTCACGCCTGATTTCGCACTGAGCCAGACCCAGGTCGGCGTCATCACGAGTTCGCTGCTCATCGGCGCCGCGATCGGCTCGATCACCGGCGGCTGGATGGCCGACCGGTGGGGCAGGCGGACGACGCTGCTGTTCGCGGGCGCCCTGTTCTTCCTCGGCGCGCTCGCCCAGGCGCTGGCGCCCGATGCCACGGTCATGATCATCACCCGCCTTGTCCTCGGCGTCGCTGTCGGTACCGCCTCGCTGGTGGTCCCCATGTACGTTTCCGAGATCTCCCCGCCGACCTATCGCGGGCGCCTGGTGTCGATGAACTCGCTGATGATCGCCAGCGGGCAGTTGCTCGCCTACATCGTCAACGCGCTGCTCGCCCCGACCGGGAACTGGCGGCTCATGCTCGCGATGGCGGCGATTCCGGCGGCGGCGCTCGTGATCGGCATGTATTTCATGCCCGATTCACCACGGTGGTATCTGAAACAGGGTCGTACCGCCGATGCGAAGAAAGTGCTCGAACGGTCTTATTACCCGGAGAATGTCGAGCCGACGATCGCCGAGATCGAACAGTCCGAGGCCGCCGATGCGGCGGTCAAGGACAGTTTGAGCGACCAGTTGCGGAAACCGAAGGTGCGTGCGCTGTTCTACACCGGAATCGGATTGGCGTTGATTCAGCAATTCGTCGGCGTCAATACCGTCATCTACTACGCACCGTCCACTCTCGCTCAGGCGGGGATGGGTGACAATGCGGCGATCACCTCGTCGATCGGCATCGGTGTCGGCGCGGTGATCGGCGTGATGCTCGGCATGAGCCTGGTCGACAAGATCGGCAGGCGCCCACCGATGTTCCTCGGTCTGGCGATCATGGTCGTCGCGTTGGTCGGTATGGGTCTGATGGAACGTCTCACGCAGAGCACTGCCACCGGCTATGTGCTGGTGACATTGATGATCGTGTACGTCTGTGCCTTCCAGCTCGGCGTCGGGGTGCCCACCTGGTTGCTGATCTCGGAGATCTTTCCCGCCCCGATCCGCGCCACCGCGATGAGTATCTGCACCTTCCTCATCTGGATGGGCAATTTCACTGTCTCCCTGGTGTTCCCGCCGCTGGGCGAACTCTGGGGGGCGTCGACGATGTTCTTCCTCTTCGCAGTCGTTTCCGCGCTGTCGCTGGTGTTCTGCTATCGCCGGGTGCCCGAGACCATGGGCGAGTCCCTCGACGACATCACCAGCAAGGCGGAGAGCTGAAGCCTGTCGCGCCGTTTCGCTATCGGTGCCGGCCGTCCACGCCGAGCAGTCCGAGGGCGAAGTCCGCGTAGGCGGCGGCGATCTGTTCGGGAGAGGACGGGCCGTCGAGCCGGAACCACTGGGGCAGTGCGGTACACATCGTCGCGATGGCACGTCCCGCGTGGCGGGCCTGGGCGGTCGATCGGTTCGCCTCGGTCAGCGCGGCGTCGATGTCGGCATCGAGAAGGTATTGGATCTCGTTGCGGGAGGCGGTGATCCGATCGCGATCGGCGGAGTTCAGGCTGCGCATCTCGCTGGCACCGATGAAGGCGAGTTCGCGGTGGTGCGTGTGGAACAGGGCGAGCGCTTCGACGACACGGCTCACTCGTTCGCGGCCGTTCGTGCCGTCGAGGCGTGCCGCGCGCACCCGCCGGTGCAATTCGTCCATGGTCAGGTCGAGTGCGCGGACCAGCAGGTCTTGTTTGTCGCGGTAGTGGTGGTAGACACCGGGCACGCTCATGCCCGCCCGCGCGGCGATCGAGCGCATCGTGGCGCCGTGATACCCGGTCTCGACGAAGGAATCGATGGCGGCGGCGAGCACCGGGTCGAGATCCAGGGGCGGGAACTCACGCCAGGAGTCCGGTGCGCCGGAGTCGGGCGATCCGGTTTCGCCGGGGGCGGGGCTCCCGGCGAGGTGGGTGGGGCGCGAATCGGTCGCGCGCGGTTCGGGGGGAGCAGCGCCGGTGGTGCGCCGGTCGCCGATCAGCCAGGCCACCGTCGTGCCCAGTTCGGCGGCGAGGGATCGCAGGCGCGGAACCGACGCGCCGGTCTTGCCTGTCTCGATGGCGCTCAGCGTGGCCGCGCTGACCCCGATTCGCTGGGCGGTCGCCCGTAGTGACAACCCCGCCGCGGTCCTCGCCTGACGCACCCGCGCTCCCACCGCCTGCTGTTCGGCTGCCGTCGAATCCATGATGTTCAGAATAGCTGAACATGCATCTTGGCTTTACCGGGCTTGTTGACAGCATGAATACGCGCGTGCGACTGTCGTAACAGATATTTGCCGAGCGATCGTTCGGCAACCGAGCCGAGGAGCGGACCCGTGCCGATCGACCTGTCCTATCCGTCCGAGGTGCAGCGGCTGGCCGACCGCACCCGCACCTTCGTCCGCGACCACGTGCTCCCGGTCGAAGACGCGCACGACGGCGACATCGCCGCGGCCGGTGGCGAGAAGCTGCGCCTCGAACTCCAGCAGGCCGCCCGTGACGCCGGTGTCTTCGCCCCGCACGCGCCGCTCGAATACGGTGGCCACGGTCTGGACATGTCGAACCGTGCCCCGGTGTTCGAGGAGGCGGGCTACTCGCTGTTCGGCCCGACGGCCCTCAATATCGCCGCCCCCGACGAGGGCAATGTGCACATGCTCGCCCATATCGCCGACCCGGAGCAGAAACAGCAGTTCCTCGCCCCGCTCGCTCGCGGCGAGGTGCGCTCGGCCTTCGCCATGACCGAACCGGCGCCGGGTGCGGGCTCGGACCCCTCCGCGCTGAGCACCCGCGCGGTCCGTGCCGACGGCGGTTGGCGCATCACCGGCCACAAATGGTTCATCACCGGCGCCGACGGGGCGGGGTTCTTCATCATCATGGCCCGCACTTCGGGCGAGCCGGGCCGGCGCGGCGGCGCCACGATGTTCCTGGCACCCGCCGACAGCCCGGGCATTCGCGTCGGCCGCCATCTGGACACCCTCGACAAGTCGATGATCGGTGGCCACTGCGAGGTCTTCTTCGACGACCTTCTCGTCCCGGAGTCCGCGGTACTGGGCGAAGTGGACCGAGGCTTCGAATACGCCCAGGTGCGGCTCGGCCCCGCCCGCATGACCCATGTGATGCGCTGGCTCGGCGCCGCGCGTCGCGGTCATGACGTCGCGGTCGCGCACGTGGCGCACCGCGAGGGCTTCGGTTCGCGCCTCGGCGACCTCGGCATGGTCCAGAAGATGATCGCCGACAACGAGATCGACATCGCCGCCACCCGCGCACTGCTGACCCGTGCCTGCTGGGAACTCGACCGTGGCGAGCCCGCCGCGAATGCCACCTCGATCGCGAAAACCTATGCCGCCGAGGCGATCTTCCGCATCGTCGACCGGAGTATGCAGATGTGTGGCGGGCTCGGCGTCTCCGCCGATCTGCCGCTGGCGCGACTCTCGCGCGAGGTTCGCCCGTTCCGGATCTACGACGGTCCTTCCGAGGTGCATCGCTGGGCCATCGCCAAACGCGCGGTGAGCGCCGCCAAGCGGACGAAGCGGGACTCCGAATGACACTGCCGGGCATGGACATCGCCGCACTGGAACAGTTCCTGCGCGCCAACGGCGTCGAGGTGGAAGGCGAGCTGCGCGTCGAACTGATCAGTGGGGGCCGGTCGAATCTGACCTTCGCCGCCGCCGATGACGTCTCGCGCTGGGTGGTGCGCCGCCCGCCGGTCGCCGGGCTCACCCCGTCCGCGCACGATATGGCCCGCGAGTACACCGTCACCAGCGCGTTGCAGACATCGGCTGTGCCCGTGGCGAGAACGATCGCCTTCGACGCGACCGGATCCGCGCTGGGCGCACCGATGACCGTCGTCGAGTTCGTCGACGGGACGGTGTTTCGCGACCAGGACGACCTGGCCGCGCTCACCGATGAACAGGTGGATTCGAGTGTGCGCGCGCTGGTCCGCGTCCTCGCCGATTTGCACGCGGTGGACCCGGGCGCTGTCGGTCTCGAATCATTCGGCAGGCCGACCGGTTTCGTGGCCCGGCAGGTCAAGCTCTGGGCATCCCAGTGGGAGCGGGTCAAAACCCGCGAGCTCGCGGATGTGGCAGCCCTGCATGCCGCACTGGCCGCCGCGATCCCGCCGGAGACATCGGCCTCGATCGTGCACGGGGACTTCCGCATCGACAATACGATCCTCGACAGCGCCGACCCGGAAAAGGTTCGTGCCGTGGTCGATTGGGAGCTGTCCACCCTCGGTGACCCGCTCACCGATGTCGCCCTGATGTGCGTCTACCGGTCGCCGATCTTCGACGTGATCCTCGGGACCCGTGCGGCGTGGACCAGCCCGCGCCTGCCGAGCGCCGACACTCTCGCCCAGGCCTACGCCACCGCGTCCGGGCACGAGCTCGACAACTGGGGCTTCTACCTCGCGCTGGCCAACTTCAAACTCGGCATCATCGGCGAGGGCATCACCCATCGCGCCCATCAGGGTTCCGACACCGGTTCCGCCGCCGACCGGGCCGCCGAGGCCACCCCGGAGTTCATGGCGGCCGGCTTGCGCGCGCTGAAAGGATCCGCGTAGCACCGCCGCGCCGAACGCTGCCCGGCGGGCGCGCGAATCATCCGATGATCTCCGGGGGAAGGAACATCGCGCCGAGTTGCGCCGCGATCGCGCTGGTGTGATCGACGATGCGCTCGGCGTCCACGTCGAGCACACCGGAACGCCATGCGGACAGTAGCTCGATGAAGCCGCCGATGCCGGCCAATGTGCTCATCCGCATGGCGGTTTCGTCGACGTCGGGGCGCAGGTAGGGCCACGCGGCGGCGATGAGCAGATCGGTCGCGTCGGTGAGCATGGTCTTGCGGCGCTGTTCGAGCACGGCGCTGCCCGCGTGATCGGCCAGCAGAATCCGGGCACGACCGCGCAGATCGGTCTGCAATCCGACGGCGCAGGCGATGGCCGCGCGGGTGATCTCGAGGGGGGTCCGGTCGGCGTTCTCGGCGACGACGCTCGCCAGTTCGGCGAACACCCCGGCGCACACCTCGTCCCAGACCTCGGCCAGTAGTTCGTCGCGGTCGGCGAAGTGCTCGTAGAAGTAGCGATCGTTGAGCGAGGCCCGCTGGCAGACACCGCGCATGGTCACCGCGGCCCAGCCGTGGTCGAGCCAGATATCGAGGGCGGCCTCGACCAGGCCGATCCGCCGCTGCGCCCTGCGCTCCTCGGCGGTCCGCCCGCCCCAGGTCCGTGCCGGTGCGCGCACATCCATGGTTGACAAAGTACTCCTCCGCGCGCCTAATTGGTGTCAGGTGCGGCCAATGGTGGCAGATGCCACCAATTAGAGCCTCGCTGGGTCGACCCGGGAGTTGCCATGCGATTGTTCCCCTTCAGCGGACACCGCCGAACCGCTGCCGCCGATGCTGTGGTGACCGGCGCGGGCAGCGGAATCGGACGTGCGTTTGCCGTCGAACTTGGTCGTCGAGGCGGGCGCGTCGTGTGCTCCGATATCGACCCCGACCGTGCGGCCGAAACCGCTGAACTGGTGGAGGCGGCGGGCGCCGAGGCGATCGGTGCCCGTTGCGATGTCACCGTGATCGACGAGGTCGAACAGCTGGCGGCCACCGCGCAGGATTGGTTCGGCGGCCCGCCCACCGTTGTCGTCAACAACGCGGGCATCGGCGCGGGCGGACCGGTGGTCGGCGAGTTCGCCCTCGACGACTGGCACCGCACGCTCGGGGTGAATCTCTGGGGCGTGATCCACGGCTGCCATGTCTTCGCGCCGATCCTGCGTGCGGCTGGGCGCGGGTCGCTGGTGAACGTCGCCTCGGCGGCCGCGTTCGGCGCGGCACCGCGGATGGCCGCCTACAACGTCAGCAAGGCGGGTGTGCTGGCGCTGTCGGAGACGATGTCGGCCGAGCTGGCCGGCACCGGCGTCGGCGTCACGGTGCTGTGCCCGACCGGCGTGAAAACCAACATCATGACCGCGGATTCGCCGATGGACGACACCGCCGAGCGGCTCGGCGGGCTGCTGCTGCGCTGGACCGGCCGCGCGCCCGCCGCCATCGCCCGCACCACGCTGGACGCGGTGGACCGCGGCGAGCTGTATGTGGTGCCGCAGCTCGAGGCCAAGGTGCTGTGGCAGGCCAAACGCTGGCTACCCGCGACCTACACCCGTTCGGCGGGCCTGCTGGAGCGGGTCGTGCGCTGATCCACACCGAAGGAGATCGAACAATGACGTTCGCCTACCCCGACATGCTCGCCACGATTCGCGCCAAGCAGTGGGCGCTGGCCGATATCGACTGGGACGCACCGGGCGCCGACACCATCACCGACGAGCAACGCCCGCGATTGGCCACCTTCATGGCCGACCTGGTGTGGATCGAACACGTCGGCGCGCGCGGCTTCGCCGCCCTGACCCGCCAGGCGCCACCCGGCCCACTGCGGGAGATCTACCGGTACTTCCACGCCGAGGAACAAAAGCACGCCAACGCGGAACTGGCGCTGATGCGCCGCTGGGGCATGCTCCCCGACGGCGAGGCGATGCCGGTGCCCAACAAGAACATTCGCCTCGTCATCAGCTGGCTCGACCGCTACGCCGACCAGCTGACGCTGCCCGTGCTCGGCACCGTCATCCCGTCACTGGAGACCGCCCTCGACGGCGCGCTGGTGAAGTTCCTGCTCGACGAGGTCGACGACCCGGTGTGCCACGAGGTGTTCCGGCACATCAACAGCGACGAATCCCGTCACCTCGCAGTAGGTTTCCAGGTTCTCGAACAACTCGGCGCGGGACCGCTGCGCCAAACCGTCATCGAGACAGCCGGTTTCGCGGTGCGCCCCTCGTTCGTGCTCGGCGCGTTGCTGTACGCGCCACTGCTGTCACGGATGTCGACCAACATCATGGCGCTGGGCCTCGACGAGGAGAAGCTGTGGCAGGCGGTGCGCCGTTTCGAGAACGTGGGGCAGCGCAGCCCGGCCATCCGCAAGCTCCCGCTCTACCACGTGGTGAAGATGCACGGGAAGGCCACGATTCACCGTCGTCAGCCGTTCCAGTTACTGGCCGATGTGTCCAACGCCTGCATCGATCGGTTCCCGATCCGGGTGCTCGGCCGCAGACCGTCCTGGTCCGACGAGCTCACCTACGAACCGGTGGCGAAATGACGACGCTGCGTTTCGCCGACACCTTCACCGGTTCCCAGGTGCACCGCACAGCCTTCGCGCCCCGGCACGAGTTCACCGGTCAGCGGGTCGCGATCATCGGTAGCGGGGCGGCCGCCGCGCGCCTGCTGCCCGGCATCGCCGCCGAGGCCGCACGGGTGACGGTGTTCCAGACCGAGGCGGTGTGGGTGCTCCCGCGCGTTCCGCTGCCTGTCGCGGCGATGCCGCAAAGACTCCTGCGACTCATCGCCGGTGTCAATCTGCGTGTCCAGGTGCGTGATTCGTGGTTGCGCCACCGCCTGACACCGGACGACGCCGCGGGCGTCGCGGTGCACAACAGTTACTACCGCACCCTGCGGCAACCGCACTGCACCCTGGTGACCTGGCCGATCGCACGGTTGGTGCCGCTGGGCGTGCGCACCGTCGACGGCATCGAGCATCAGGTGGACAGCATCGTCTACGCCGAGGACGCGGGCTGTGTCGTGCGCACCGTCGCCCGGCCCCGCCGCCTGCATCCGTCGGCCGCACTCGTGAAGGAGATCGCATGAGCACCAAGGGAATCGACCACGAGATCGTCATCGTGGGCGCCGGCTTCTCCGGCATCGGCGTGGCGATCGAGTTGCGCAAGGCCGGGTTCGACGACTTCGTGATCATCGACGAGGCCGACGGCGTGGGCGGCACCTGGCACTGGAACACCTATCCCGGTGTCGCCGTGGATATCCCGTCGTTCAGCTACCAGTTCTCCTTCGAACAGCGCACCGATTGGTCACGGGTCTACGCGCCGGGTCGCGAACTCAAGGCCTATGCCGAATCGTGTGTGGACAAGTACGAACTCCGCCCGCGCATCCGCTTCGGTACCACCGTGGTCGGCGCGGATTTCGACGAGCGGGCCGACCGCTGGGTGTTGCACACCACCGATGGCGACGACCTGACCGCACGGTTCGTGATCAGCGCGACCGGTGTGCTCACCCGCCCCAAACTGCCCGATATCCCCGGCATCGAAGGCTTCGCGGGCGCGACCATGCACACCTCGCGCTGGGATCATCGCCAGGACCTGCGGGGCAGGCGGGTGGCGATCATCGGCACCGGCGCCTCGGCGGTCCAGGTGATTCCGGAGATCGCCTCGCAGGTGCAACATCTGACGGTGTTCCAGCGCACGCCGATCTGGTGCCTGCCGCGCCCGGACCTGCCGCTGCCGCTCGCCGCCCGGCTGGCGCTGAAGGTCCCCGGCGGACGGACCGTGACCCGCCTGGTGAGTCAGACCTACGTGGAGGTCACCTTCCCGCTCGCCGCCCACTATCACCGCTCGCTGCCCACCGCCGCCATCGGCGAACGCGCGGGCCTGGCCCACCTGCGGCGTCAAGTGAAAGACCCCGTCGTCCGGGACGCGCTGACCCCGCGATACGCCCTCGGGTGCAAACGGCCGAGCTTCTCCAACGACTATCTGTCGACCTTCAACCGAGCGAACGTGACCCTGGAAACCGCGGCGATCAACGAGATCACCGCCACCGGCGTGCGCACCGCCACGGGTGCCGAACATCGCGCCGACGTGCTGATCCTCGCCACCGGCTTCAAGGTCATGGAATCGGGCAATATGCCGACCTATGACCTGCACGGCGTCGGTGGCCGCGATCTGGAGACCTGGTGGGACGAGAACCGGCTGCAAGCCTACGAGGGTGTGAGCGTCCCCGGCTTCCCGAACTTCTTCTCCATCATCGGCCCCTACGGCTACAACGGGGCCTCCTATTTCACCCTGATCGAGAACCAGACCCGCCACATTTTGCGCTGCCTGCACCACGCCAGGGCCAACGACGCGGACCGCATCGAGGTCACCGAGGAAGCCAACGACCGCTACTTCCGTGAGATGCTCGCCCGCCGCGGCGGCCAGGTGTTCTGGGACGAAAGCTGCGTCACCGCCAACAGTTACTATTTCGACAAACACGGCGACGTCCCCCTACGGCCCACCTCCACCATCGAATCTGCTTGGCGCAGCAGTCATTTCCCACTCACCGACTATGTCTTCTCCTGATCGCATCGGCCGGCTCGGGCGGCGCGCAGTTCGGCCTCATCCGGCCGGCGATCGCAGCAGCGCCGCATCGATCTCGTCGAGGTAGGTGCGAACCGGGCCTACGCTGAGAAGTCCACTCTGCGCTGTTGTTTCGGCCGCCGCGGGGGCCAGCTGGGTCCGGGCTCGGCGCATGGTCTCGCGATCGCCGACGGCGGTGGCCGCGTGTGCCACGATGGCCCACAGTGCTTCGAACAGCAGGTCGCGCGGCGGGGATGTCATGGTGCGCAAGGACTCTCGCGCGCCGGAGAGCTCGCCCCGCGTGACGAGGAGGATGGGTTCGACCCAGGTTTTATAGGGACCCCAGTCCGTCTCGGGGTCGATCGTGGCGATCCTGCCGGTCTCGCGCCGCCGCAGAGCCAGGCTCAGCCGCGCCAGTGGCAACAGGCCACGGTCGAGTCCCGGCATGCCTGCTCCGGTGAGTGAGGCGGCCGCCGTTGCGTACGCGGCTTCCGCAACCGCGAGGTCTGTTGTCGCACTGGCCCGTAAGGCGCGGTACCAGGTGGTGAACACCTCCACCAGCGGCAATTCATAACGCCGCGCGAGCGCGTCCGCGGCATCGGCGTGTCGGTCGGCGCCCGTGTAATCCGCTGAGGCGCATCGTGTTTGGATGAGGATGAGGTGGCCGAGAACCTCGTAGGTCGCGAGTTTGCTGGTGGCCGCCACCGCGATGATCTCGGTGCCGACAGCGTCGCGCCGGTGCGCCAGTCCCGCTCGCTGGAAGCTCTGCATGAACACACCGTTGAGTGCGAAGGCCAGCAGGGCTGGGTCGTGCAGACGCCGGGCGATCTCCTCGGCCTGACGGGCGGCACGCAGCGGGCGCAGTCCCGCCTCGGTCGGATCGTCCACCGGCAGAGCGCCGCGCGATTCGACAGCGATGGTCGCCAGCAGCCTGGCTCGATCGGCATCATCGTGGGCGGGCAGGCGCAGGAGCGTCTTCTCGGCGATACCCACGAGGCGTCGATCCTGCGCCGGGTCGTCGGAGCGGGTCCAGATCGCGGGGACGTCGTAGATGCCGATCACCCGCGCGGTCAGCTCGGCGTCACCGAGGTCGTCGGCGGCGACCACCGCCGAAATCCGGTGGGCGCGTGCGGCCGCCAGACCGCCGCCACCCGTGACCGCGAGATCGCGCATCAAGCCCGCGGTCGATTCCAGCCGCGTCCTCGTACGCGGTGGGACCGCGCTGTCGTAGGCGGCACGCGCCTGTTCCCACACCCGTACCGTGGGGTCGGTCGCGACCGGGTCGAGGTAGTCGGCCTGGCGGAGCAGGTCGTGTTCGAGGCGGCGCAACGCCGGTCCGGGGTCGATGCCCAGATCCTCGGCCAGCATCCGCCGCGCCCTGGCGAGGACCGCGAGCGCGTCGGCCTGGCGGCCCGAACGGTAGAGGGCCGTGGCCAGCAGCCCCCACGCGTCTTCACGCCAGGGATGTTCGGCGACGTGCGCGTCGAGGTCGGGAACCGCCGCGGCGGCGGCACCCAGTGCCAATTGCGCCGCACCACGACGTTCGACGGCCAGCAACCGCTGCTCGGTGAGTCGCGACCGTTCGGCCTGTGCCCATCCAGCGTCGGCGAAGTCGGTATAGGCAGGCCCCTGCCACCAGCTCAGTGCGGCGGTGAGCAGCGAGAACGACGCTTGCGGCGGCAGGGTTGCCGCCGAACGCACCGCATCGTCGAATCGCCACGCGTCGACATCCGCCGGTTCGGGTCGCAGCGCGTAACCGAGCCCCTCGGTGACGAGCAGTCGTGGCGGGGTGCGGGGCGGACGATCCGGTTCCAGTGCGCGCCGCAATCCGGCGACGAAGGTACGGACCGCACCCACCGCGTTCGGGGGCGGCTCGTCCCACAGATCCTCGACCAGGCGACCGACCGGAACGACCCGCCGGTGCGCGAGGATCAGCCGTGCCAGCACCTCGCGGTAGCGCGGACCGCGCAGCGCGACCGGCGCACCGCGGTCGTCGTGCGCGATGACCGGTCCGAGCACCTGAAACCGCATCAGGCCAATGTAGTGCGCGTTCATCGGCTGCTCATCGCGACACCGCACGCTCGAACTCGATCCGCGCAGACCCCGCGGAACACCCTTCGAACGAAGCGAGAGCCCACGCGATGACCCGCACCATTCCCGGTTTCGACTACCACCGCGTCCCGGTCGCCGACGATGTCGCCCTCAACGTCGCCGTCGCCGGTGCGGGAACCCCGATCGTGCTGCTGCACGGCTTCCCACAGACTCACCTGATGTGGCGTCACGTCGCCGCCGACCTGGCGGCCGACCACACAGTGATAGTCCCCGACCTGCGCGGCTACGGCGACAGCGACAAACCCGCAGCATCCGGCACCGGCACCTACTCCAAGCGGAGTATGGCCGCCGACATCGTCGCCGCCGCCGCTGTCTTCGGTCACGACCGCTTTGCGCTCGCCGGTCACGACCGCGGCGCCTTGGTGGCCTTCCGCGCCGGGCTCGACCACCCCGCCACGGTCACCCATCTCGCCTGCTTGGACGTGCTGCCTACACTCGACATGTGGGACGTGCTGCACGGCTCGACCGCCGCCGTCGGATTCCACCTGTACCTGATGGCGCAGCCGCCCGGACTGCCAGAACAGATGATCGCCGCCGGCGCCGACGCGTTCTTCGCCTACTTCCTCGACCAGTGGGCGAAGACTCCGGACGCGATCCCCGCGCCCGTGCGCGCCGCGTACCTCGACGCCTGTCGCGGCGCGGTCCCCTCGATCGTGGCCGACTATCGTGCCTCGGCAACGATCGATATCGACCACGACCGCGCCGACCGCGCGGCAGGCGCCAGGCTGTCCATGCCCGTCACGGTCATGCAGCAGGACTGGGGCGCCGCGCTGGGATACGAAGCGGCGGCGCTGTGGTCGAGCTGGGCGCCCGACCTCGACCACCGCACCGTCGACGCGGGTCATTTCATGGCCGAGGAGGACCCCCGGACCGTCACCGCCGCCCTGCGCGAGCTTCTCCGGCGCTGAGGTCGGCGCGGCACCGCTCAGTACGAGACGGTGAAGCGCAGGCCGACGAAAGTGTTGTCCTCCAGCGCGTCGACGATCGCGCTCGCGTAATCGCCCACGCTGATCCGGCTTTCACCAGCGGCGTCCACGATCGGGGTGTCGCGAGCCTCGGCCCGATAGACGCCGGTCGCCTCGCCGGGGACCAGGTGCACCGGCGGCGGGCTGACGTAGGACCACCGGACCGGGGAGTCGGCGGCACGCAGAATTTCCAGCGCCTCGCTCTGGTCACGGGCCGTCTCCAGGTACTGGGCGGGGAACTCGGCAGAATCGAGGAAACGCTGTCCCGGTGCGTATTCGAGGCTGCCGCCACCGCCGAGGAACACCAGGCGGTCGACCCCGGCGAGGGGCAGGGCAGCCAGGAGGGTCTCGGCGCCACGCGGCACCAGTCGGTCATCGCCCTTGACCGCCGCGACGACGGCGTCGTGTCCCGCGACGGCATTCTTGACCGAGGCCGCGTCGGTGACATCCACCGTGTCCCGGCCGAGCGCGGTGACCTGCATACCGCGAGCGGTCGCCGCGCGGACAACCGCACCGCCGAGATTGCCCGTGGCGCCGATGACAGCGATCCTCATCGGCTGGCGCCGGCGCAGACCGTCCACGAAATCACTGATGAGCGGGGCGATTTCGGGAAGGTTCTCCTCGAGCGCGAAATGGCCGGTCTCGAAGAGGTGGATGGTGGCGTCGGGGAGATCGCGGAGGTAGGCGTTGGCGCCCGCCTCGGGGAAGAAGGCGTCATTGCGACCCCACAGCACCAGCGTCGGCGGCCGGTGCTCGCGCAACCACTGCTGCCACACCGGGTAGAGCGCCACATTGGTGTGGTAGTCGAGGGCCAGGTGTACCTGCGCGTCCTTGCGGCCGGGGAGGTCGAGAAAATGCTGGTCCAGGGTCCAGCCGTCGGGTGCGACGAGTTCGAGATCGGTGGTGCCGCCCTCGTATTGGCCGCGGGTGACGGGCAGTTCGAGGATCTGGCGAACGTTGTCCTGTGCGCCCGGCTGGCCCGGCTTGTTCGCGGTCATCGCGCGTGCCATGTCGGACAGGCCTTCGTCGTAGGTGTTCGCGTTCTGCACGATCAGACCTGCGATCCGCGCGGGGCGGCGGGTGGCCAGACGCAGGCCGACCGGTCCGCCGAAGTCGAAGACGTACAGCACGAATCGGTCCAGGCCGATCGCGTCGACGAAGCCTTCGACGATGTCGGCCAGCCGTTCGAAGGAGTAGACGAAACCGTCGGGGACCTCGGTGTGCCCGAAACCGGGATAGTCGGGGGCGATCAGCCGGAATCGGCCACCGAGGGCGTCCATGAGCCGTCGGAACTGGTGTGAGGACGACGGAAAGCCGTGCAGGAGAAGCAGTGTCGGTGCGTTCGCGGGTCCGGTCTCTCGATAGAAGACCCGCACCCCGTCGACCTCGACGACCCTGTGCCTGATATGCGGGACGGTCACTACCGCCATGTCGAAACCGGCCTCTCTGAACATATTTCGTAGACGGATCCATGATCAACTGTTCGCCGGGCGTGATCAACGCCGAACTGGCCGGGCGTGGCGTCCAGGGCACCGTGCGGGACGGCGTGTGGCCTCGGCTATCGCGGCAGAAGTTGAAGGATGCCCCGGGTGGCCCGGCGAAATGGTTCGCTCGACTGTGCGCCGCGAGCAAGGACATAGGCGCCCTGTCGGACAGCGAGAATCGTGGCGGCGAGGTCGTCGACATCGAGGTTCGGGTCGAGTTCCCCGTTTCGTCTGCCCTCGGCGAGGACTTGCCGGATCTGATCCTGGATCCAGTCGAACGTCGTGGCTATCGGTTCTCGTAGCGAATCGTCGTCCACCACCGCCGCGTCTTGGACGAGCCGCCCGAGTCGGCAACCGCGCAGCACATTTTCGTCGAGGGTCAAGAATGCCGAGACTTTCTCGCGGGTGGTGGACCCGCTGTCCAGCCGGGCGGTGATCTGGTGTTTCAGCTCGTCGCTCATCTGCAGCTCGGCAGCGACGGCCAGGGCCGCCTTGCTGCGAAAATGGTGGTACATGCTGCCTTGTCCGGCACCGGCGAGCTCTTGGACCGCTCGCGGACTCGTGCCCGAGTAGCCGCGTTCCCACAGCAGGGTGTGCATGCTCTCGATCAATCGCTCGGACGCGGTCATCGCCCAACTGTACCTATCAGTAGGTACAGTGGCGATCTGTACTCATAGGTACAGGATCGACGAAAGGCGGCGCGATGGGGGCAGCGGGTTCGGAACGGGCGTCTGTGACAGCGGACGAGTCCGCGCAATCGGGCAGGAGTCGCGAGCGGTCGCCGAACACAACCGCCGCCCTGGCCGCACTCTGCCTGGGGTTCTTCATGATTCTGCTGGACGGCAGCGCGCTGAATATCGCGTTGCCGTCGATTCGGGCCGAGACAGGCGGGTCGATGGTGGCCGTGCAGTGGTTGGTGAACGTCTACACAATTCCGCTGGCCGCGCTGCTGCTCAGCGCGGGAACGCTGGCTGATCGGCTCGGCGCCCGCCGGGTGTTCGCCTGGGCGCTGGGCGGATTCACCGTCACGTCGCTGATCTGCGCTGTGAGTGCGACCTTGCCGGTGCTCCTCGTCGCGCGGTGCGTTCAAGGGATCTTCGCCGCCGGAGTCCTGCCCACCACGCTGGCGATCATCGCCCGGATGTATCCGGACGCGACGCAGCGCGCACGCGCGATCACCGTGTGGGGCGCGACCGGCGGTGTCGCACTGGTTGCCGGGCCGATCGGTGGCGGACTGCTCACCGAGGTACTGGGCTGGCGATCCATCTTCTTGCTCAACGTGCCGATCGGAGCGACGGCGCTGTGGCTGACCTGGCGGCACATCGCCGAAACCGCACGCCGTGACGACGGATCCTTCGACTGGACGGGCCAACTCCTGGCGATCGCGGGTCTGGGGGCACTCGTCGGCGGTCTGATCGAAGGTGGTGAACGGGGCTGGTCGTCGCCGTTGACGCTGGTACTCCTTGCCGCGTCCGCCCTGTTCCTGTCGGGGTTCGTCGGGGCCGAATCGCGGGTTGCGTCGCCGGTCCTGCCGTTGACGATGTTCCGCAGCGCACCCTTCTCCGCCTCGATCGTGAACGGGTTCGCCTTCCAATTCGGTGCCTACGGGCTGCAATTCATGCTCGCTGTGTTCCTGCAGACACAGTGGGGCTACGACGCCCGCACCACTGGATTGTTCTTCCTGCCGTTCGCTGTTCTGTGGACGTTCGCGACCCTGGTACTCAACCGCCGGTGGGCGGACCGTGGGATGAGGTGGTTGCTGATCACGGGGTCCCTCACCGCTGGGGTCGGGGCTGTCATGTGTTCGGCGGTGGGAGAGCCGGACAGGTGGCCCGCCGTGCTGTTCGGCTCCGCGGTCGTCGGATTCGGCTGCGGACTGTTCGGGCCCAGCTGCAACGGTGCGGCGATGGCCTCCGCGGAGCCGCGCTGTGCCGGTCTGGCATCCGGAGTCCTCAACACCTCGCGTCAGGTCGGAATGGCGATCGGGATCGCACTGTTGGGTGGGTGCCTGGCTGCTCCGGATCCGATCATCGGTGCGCGCATCGGGATCATTCTGACAGCCGTGTGTTTCGTCGCGATCGCCGTGCTGAGCTCGCGCTACGTGCCGCGTCGCAGCGCGGCGCAGTGATCCGACGCGGTCCGGACCAGCGTGATACCGACCGCGCAATCGGGTCAGGTTCCGGAGGCTCGGTGTTCGGCGCGGTGGGTGAGTGCGTCGACGATGCGTTGCCAGGCGGGGGAGGACTCCGCGATGTGGGAAGCGACCAGTTCGGTGGAGCGGGTGGGGCCGCGGGTGTGGGCGATTTCCCAGGCGTCGAGGTCGTCGATGAGGCGGTCGAGGCGTGGGTCGTGGGGGTGCCAGTCGACCGATTCATCGACCGCGCGGTACAGGCGGATGGTTTCCGGGTCGTCGAATTCGGCGTTCTTCTCCCGGACCCGGTGCGGGATCGCGTCGGCGTCCAACGCGTGCAACAAGATCCAGGCGTCACGCTCGAGGCGCATCCGTTGGTCGCTGATGCCGAGACCGCGCATCCGGTTCAGCAGGGTGACCACCTCGCCGGGGAGGAAAAGGCTTTCGCCGCTTGCCAGTTCGGCGATCCGGTGGCGGTACTCGGCGAGCTGATCGATCTTGCGCCCGAGCGCGGTGTCGATCTCGCTGATGGCCGTGGCGAATTCGGCCGGTTGGGCGTGGAGCAGCGCGTCGATCCGGGACAGCGGAACGCCCGCGTCGGCGAGGGTTCTGATCCGGATGAGATCGACCGCCGCCTGCGCGGGGTAGCGGCGATAGCCGGAGGCGTCGCGCTCGGGCTCGGGCAACAGGCCGACCTGGTGGTAGTGGCGTACCGTGCGTACGGTCACGCCGGCGGTCGCCGCGAGTTGGCCGATGGTGAGCACCGCGCCGATCCTAGCGGCGACGAACCTGGTCGATGACATCGCGGATCGCCTCGACCACGGCATCGGGGCGATCGAAGCAGAGCCGGTGGTGCACGGTGTCGGAGAGAATGCGCTGTTGCCCCTGGGAAACCCCGCGTACCATCGCCGCGTCCATTCGCCGCCTGCCGTCGTGGATCTCGGCCAGCGCCTCGGGCGGCTGGTGCGGGTCCGGGCCCAGCACGCTGAGCGCCACCAGCGGAATATCGGGAATGTTGGGCCCGGCGTGCAATTCGGCGGCCAGTTCCGGCAACCCATTGCGCTCGGCGAAGCCCGCCCGGATCCACTCGTCGCTCGCCTTCGCCTCCGTCAATGCTCGCCGCACCGGTTCCGGGTAGTCCACGAGCAGCCCGGCGGCCATTTCGCGAAGGGTTGTACGCAGGCGTTCGAGCTGCTCGGCATCGGGTGCGGGCGTCGCGGCCGCGGCCAGTCCCATCGCCGGTGGCATGAACTGGTCCCAGTCTCGGTGCAAGCCGTCCATCCAGACCAGTCCGGCCACGTGCTGCGGGTACAGCTGCGCGAACCGGTGCGCGTAGAGGCATCCGAGTGAGTGGGCAGCGAGAACATAAGGGCCCGAGAGTTCGTCGAGAGTGCCCAGCAGCTGGTGCAATTCTGTGGCGACCGCGGTGGCGGTACGGGGCAGGGGCAGCGGATCGCTGTAGCCGGTGCCGCCGCGGTCGTACACCACGGCGCTGGTGAACTGCGAAACCTGCTGCTGCACACCGAAATAGTCGAGGCCGACCGCACTCGCGCCGGGCAGGAAGACCACCGCCGGTCCACCA
Source organism: Nocardia sp. NPDC056541 (assembly GCF_042794235.1). Classification (NCBI taxonomy): domain Bacteria; kingdom Bacillati; phylum Actinomycetota; class Actinomycetes; order Mycobacteriales; family Nocardiaceae; genus Nocardia; species Nocardia sp. NPDC056541. The sequence goes on along the minus strand of NZ_JBHTUD010000021.1, from coordinate 68,567 downwards.
CTGCCCGACCGATGGACGAAAAGGCGATTGCCGTCGATCTCGGTGAACCCGCCGACCGGCGGTGCGGGCTTCGTCGAGGAGATGTCGTTGTTCGTCATGCGACAAGGGTGCAACCCTGACGCTGCGTCAAGGTCAACCTCTGCGTCGGCTACAGCGCGAGCGGAGGCGCGGCGGCAGTGAGTGTGGTCGGCGGGCGGTAGGTACGCCACGCTTGCGCGAGGCGATCGGCTGCGGTGGTGAGGGTCTCCAGCGGATGCAGGAAGTGGATCCGCAGATAACGGTCGCTGCCGCCGGTCGGATCGAGCCCGCCGCCGGCCAGGATCGAAATACGGTGTCGCAGTGCGGCTTGTGCGAAGGAGGCGCCATCACCGTGCGGTAGCCGGATCCAGAGCGTCTGTCCGCCCCGGACCCGCGCCACGTCCCATTCGGGAATCCGGCGCGCGAGCTCGGCACACAGGTGGTCGTGGCGGCGCTCGCGTTCGGCGGCCTGGGTGTGCAGCATGGCGTCGCGGCGGGGGAGTAGCTCGGCCGCGGCCAGCTGGGCGGGAAGATTGCCGCCGAGATCGTGCACCGCGCGCAGTCTGGCGAGCTTGGCCACGACGGGGGTCGCCGCGCGTATCCAGCCGATACGTAGTCCGCCCCAGACGCTCTTGCTCAGCGAACCGACGGTGATCACGGTGTCGGCGAACACGGCAAGGGGCGGCGGAGTCTCCTGGCCCGGGAAACCGAGTTCGGCGAGCACCTCGTCATCGATCAGCGGAATCCCTTCTGCTGCTGATTTTTCCGCGAGACCGCGGCGCACGAGCGTGGAAAGCACCGACCCTGTCGGGTTCTGAAAGGTGGGGATCACGTAGGCGAGTGCGGGCCGACGGTCTCGGATCGCGCCCGCGAAACCGTGCAGTCCGGGCGGCAGTCCGGAGACGACCGCTGCCTCCGCGCGAAAGGCTTCCAACGCCCCCGGGTAGGTCGGGGCTTCCACGAGGACGTGATCGCCGGGCCGAAGGTAAGCCCGGGCGAGCAACGACAGTGCTTGTTGCCCACCGGCGGTGACGAGGATCTGCCCGGCCTCGGTCGGCAGCCCGCGCCCTCGGTAATACGCGGCGACGGCCTCCCGAAGCGTCGGATGGCCCGACGGGTAGTAGCCGATGTCGTCGGTCGTCGCGGCCAACGCGGGCAGCATCGCCGCGTAGGACTCGGCCAGTTCGACCGGCGGCCGGTCCGGTGCCGCGCAGGCCAGCGAGATCACGTCGGATCGCGGCTCGAGCAGGTCGAGAAACATCGGCTCACTCGTGGTCGCCGGCGGATCGATCCTTGGCGTCCCCGCGACGCGGGTGCCACTGCCCTGCCGCCGCACGATCCGGCCTTCGTCCTGCAGCAGGTCGTAGGCCGCTACCACGGTGCTCCGCCCGACCGACAAGGCGACGGCGAGTGTCCGATCCGGCGGCAGCAGCACCCCCGGCGCCAGTTCGCCGTCCTCGATCAGCGCGCGCAACCCCGCCGCGAGCAGGGCATACAGCGGCCCACGCCCCGCCGACCAGCGGCCGAGCCGATCTGTCACGTCAATTGGTTCCATAGGCAGACCAATTATGCTCGATTGGCGCTGGATCGTCGCCCCGCGCGGCCCGACGATGATCACCATGACAGCCTCGAGCACCACCGGTTCCGTCTCGATCCCCGCGGCCATCGCAGCCCTGCCCGGCCCGTTCCAGCAGCACGAGCTGGCAACGGTCAACGACACCGTCGTCCGCGTCGCCCGGCTGGCGGGTGAGTTTCCCTGGCACCACCACGACGAAGACGAACTCTTCCTCTGCTGGGACGGCACGTTCCGCGTCGAACTGGCAGACCGCGCACCCGTGATCCTGCGACCCGGCGAATTGTTCGTGGTGCCCAGGGGAATTCGGCACCGGCCGGTCGCCGACGAGGTCGCGCACGTGCTCTTGATCGAGCGCCCGGAGACCGCGCAATACGGCAACTGAACGCCGTCCGCACGTCACACCCGCGAGGTCACCGTCCCGGCTTCGACGGGCACCGTGCGAAGGAGTTCGGCCACCTCGGTGGGTGTGGCGGAGGGAAAGAGCTGCCGCACACCGATCATCGCCAGGAGCCGATCCTGATCGGCACCGACGCCCATCCGCGACACCACATCGTGGGCGGCACGGTTGGCCTCGGCGATCTCGTCGGCTTTGCTCAAGCGGGTGAGGTTCTCGCCCACGATCTTGTCGAGGTCGGTGGAACGCTTGTAGAACAGCGCGGTGATCCCGACCGGCACCGCGCCCATGATCGAGGTCGCGGCGGCGGCGTCGCGATTGCCGAACGCCACCATCGACGCCGCGGCGAGAACCACCACCACGCCGCAGCAACCGCTGATCATGTACGCCCAGAAGAACGCCGTGCTCTGCACCATCGCGCTGCGTACCTGGCGAAGGTATTCCTCTGTTCGACGACGCGGCGTCCCGGTGTCGCCGGTGGCCGGATCCGCCGGTTCCGAGACGACCGGGGCAGCGGTGTCGCCGGTCATGGTGACTTCGATGGCCCGCTTGCTGACGCGGCGACTGAATGTCGCGGAGAACCACGCAGACACCGCGGCGATCATCGTGGGGATCAGACCACCCACCCCGATCAAGGCCAAGACTTCGTCCACCGTATTCCCCCGAATCGAGCGCCGACACCCCTGTAACGTTCACGCGCACTCTACCCCGCGCCGGTTGTCCACTCGCACAAGGTGATCGGTGTTCATCGTTCGGCTGTCGGCTTGGTTGCCGGGTCGAAGAGGAACGAGATCCGCTCCATCCTGGGCTGACGCTGGGTGTTGTGGAAGGCCGCGATGCGCCACTGGTCGTCGGGTTCGCGCACCAGGGTGTAGGTCTGGGTCTTGGACAGTTCGGCGGGCTTGTCGTCGTCGTAGCGGTCGCCGCGGCTGGTGACGATGGCGACGTCGGCGCCGTAGAAGCGGGCATCGAGGAAGGAATCCGCGAGCTTGGAGCCTTTCAGGAAGCCGTTGAACAGTGCGCGATGCGCCTCGGTCAGATCCGCGCGGCCCTGGTAGTGGGTGCCGATAAACGTTGTGTAGGTGGCATTTTCGGTGAACGTGGCGCCGAAGGCATCGGCGTCGTTGCGGTCCCAGGCGGCGGTCATCGCGCTGAGCGTGGCGCACACCGCACGCAGATCGGATTCGGTGCCGCCGTCGGGGACGAGGCTCGCGCACTCGGTGACGCCGATGTTGCGCACCTCGGAGGTGTAGCCCAACCACAGGTAGCCGGCGGCGCCGGCAAGGCCGAGCACGAGGGTGGTGGCACCGAGTGCTCGCCCGATGGTGCGCCGTCGGGATTTGGTGGGGGCGATGGTGGTCATGGGGGCGCCTCTCGATTAACTCTGCCTGAAAGAAGTATCTGCGTATAGGAAGAGAGTATTGGCACGATTGATCGCTTGTCAACGGCGAGTGGTGAACATGTGAACAAGAAATCTTGTTAGAAACAAGTCACCGTGCTGTAATCAGCGTCACCTAGACAGAGGAGACGCCATGCAGCGCAGCGCGGCAGCCACCGTTCGCCCGGGGTGGGGACGCAGGCTCGGAACGAGGTGGGCGGCGGTGCCCTTGGCGGCGGTGTGCCTGGCGATATCGAGCGTCGGCACCGCCGCCGGTGACCCGTATCCGAGTTTCCCGCCGGATCAGAACCAGCTCCCGCAGCTGCCCGCCGAACCCCAGCTCTACGACATGCTGCCGATCCCGGTGCCCGCCGAGGATCCCTGGTACGACGACCCGGCGGACCTCGATTCCTATGCGCCCGGACAGATCATCCGTTCCCGAACGGTGCAGACACGCCTGCTCGGCCTACCCTTCCCGGTGCATACCGAACAGCTGCTGTTCCGGAGCAACGACGTGCACGACAACCCGATCGCGACCGCGACCTCGGTGATCGTTCCCGGTATCCCGTGGTCGGGCAGTCCGCGGCCGGTGGTGTCCTTCCAGGAAGCCATCGACGCGACCGATTCGTCGTGCAACCCGTCCTACACATTGCAGACAGGCACGATGAAAGAGGCTGCGCTGGCGGTGTATTGGCTCGCGCAAGGGTTCGCGATCAATGTCGCCGACTTCGACGGCAAGTTCAACACCTTCAACACCTACGACGAAGGCAAAATGGTGCTCGACAGCCTGCGCGCCATGAAGAACTCGGCATTGGGCCTGACGGACTCCGGGATCGCGCTCTACGGGTACTCCGGCGGCGGCTCCGGTTCGATCCGGGCGGCTGAACTCCGCGAGAGCTACGCCCCCGATGTGCGGTTGCTCGGCACCGCGGTGGGTGGATTCCCCGCCGATCTGCGAGCCCAGGCCCAGTACGCGATCGCCCAGCGGCCGGGCCTTACCGGCGCCGGTAATTTCACGATGTGGCTCGGGTTCGCCGCGTTGTCGCGGGAATTTCCCGATCAGTTCGACGCGAAGGAATTGCTGACCCCGGAAGGGCAGGCGATCGTGGCGGATATGCGCAGTCGTTGCGTTTACACGATCGCCGCCGCCGGCGCGTACCGGCCGATCAGTGCCTATTTCCAGCCGGGGAAGACACTCGAAACGGCACCGGGGGTGATGGAGGTTCTCGCGGACCAGAGTCTGGGACACCATATTCCGGACAGCCCGATCTTCTGGTGGCACGGAATCTGGGACGAACTGATCCCGACGTCGGCGGTACTACCGACGGTGCACGACTACTGGAACCGGGGCGCGGATCTGCGGTTCTACACGATGCCGCTGCCGGAACACATCGTCAATGCCGTCGCGGGCTGGCCGCCCGCGGTCGCCTGGACCAGTGCGGTGCTGCGCGGTCTCCCGCCGGGCGAGCGATTCAAAGCCGATATCCCGCTGCCCAACTGAAACGAAAACAGCACGGCGCGCGGAGGGAATGCGCGCCGTGCTGTCGACGAACCGAAACTTTACGCCGAGGCCTGCTCATAGGCCGAGATGACGTCCGCCGAGATCCTGCCGCGGCTGGACACCGTGTGTCCGTTCTGCGAAGCCCACGCCCGGATCTCGGTGAGATCGTTGCGACGGGTGGATTCTGCCGCCGGTGCCGCGCCGAGACGACGTGCAGCGCCTGCCTTCGCGCGGCCGGTGCGACGCGCGTACGGAACCCACTGTTCGAACACCTCACGCAACTGTGCCGCGTTGGCATCCGACAGGTCGATTTCGTAGGCCGCCCCATCGATTCCGAATGTGACAGTCGCATCGGCAGCGGACGTGCCATCGAAATCATCGACAAGTGTGACAACGACTTTGCGCGCCATGGGAGTCCTGTTCGTTCGGGTGCCGAGAATTACCGTCGTTGATCTTAGTTGACGACGACGCGGGTTATTCGCTCGGCATCAGTGGCGATCAGCTCGCCCGGCGTTGCGGCTCACCGCGGTAGCGGGTGTAGCCGCCGTCGACTTTCAGTAGCTTCCACAGCTGTCGGGTCACCGGGTTCATCATGCCGAGTTCGTCGACCAGCGTTCGGATGTCGCCGAAGAATCCGCTGAGGATCTGACGGGAGGTGGGGCTGCGCCAGAACGCGTCGTCGAATACCTCGTCGGGGATGTCGAACTTGGTGGCGAAGGATTTCGACGGCTTGACCAGTTCGTCGGCCAGCCAGCGCATCGCGATCGGGAACGCCACCGCACAGACCGCGGTGCGCACCGGGCCCATGCGGGCGATGTGGGTGCGCAGGAACTCGTTGGCGAACGAGATGTGGCGCGCCTCCTCGGCGATATGGATCTGCATGATCCGCAGGAGGGCGGGCTGGGTCTCTTTGTCGGAGCGGATCAGCGCCTTCTGATAGTGATCGATCGGCTCCTCACCGCCGAGGATGCCGATGAACAGAATGGCCCAGAAGTAGCCGCCCGCGACACCGATGAACGGTGACATCACCCGGAACATCGGCCGCATGCCCGGCACATCGTCGCCGATGCGATTGACCAGCTCCTGGAACATCTGGATGTGGTTGCACTCCTCGGTCATCTCGTGGAGGCAGTACCGGAATTCGGGAGAGCCGTTGGGCAAGGTCATGGCGTACTGCATCATCCCGCGGATCAGGATGGATTCGAATGCCAGCCCGACCTTGGCCGCGTTGGCTTGTCGCCACCGCCCTATCTCGATCCGGCGCTCCAGCGGCAGGTTCTGATACCAACTCGTGGCGCCGAGCGGGTCGAGCTCGCCGGAGAGCTCCCAGCGCGGATCGTCGCGATCGATCGCGAGTTCCGGTGCGTCCCAGTCGATGTCGAGGTAGGGGTCGAACCGGCGATGGACCGACCCTTCCGACAGTGTGTGCAGGGTTTCGGCGTACTCGGCAGCCGCGGTTTTCGAGAACGTCATTGTTTCTCTCCGTTGTCACCTGGACAGCCATCGAGCGGCTGATCCTCAATGTAAATGTAACGCACTGTCGCAGGTAATTCTAGGGGGAGTCAGTCGGCGCGCGGGATGCGTCCGTCGACGTCGGTGAATCCGTAGTCCTCGGCGAGGTCGGCGACTTTCCAGGACTTCCCGGAGCGAGTCGACCGGCCCGGGTCGGCGGCCAGTGCCACCACGGCGCGCCCGGGGAATCGCGGGGTCTCGGCGGCGTCGAGATCGAAGGAGCCCTCGCCGGGCAGGGTCACCCGGCGGTGACCGTGTTCGTCTGCCGGGACCAGTTGCAGCAGTTCGGTATCCACGATTCCCGGCCAGATCGAGACGGCGGTCGCACCGGTGCCGTTCAGGTCGTGGGCGAGGTCGGCGGTGAGGCGATCCAGCGCGGTCTTGCCGACGCCGTAGACGGCATTGTGCATGTACCGCCGCGCGCCGGGGGAGGAGACATTGACGATGAGCCCGGCCGACTCGATCAGCAGTGGCGCGGCGAAAACGCTGGCCACGTAGTGCGATCGCACGCCGATTTCGAAGGTCTCGTCCCAAGCCTTGGGCGGCACGTCCCAGAACTTGCGGCCCAGCCAGCGGGCGGCGGCGGGGGAGTTGTAGACGTTGTTGACCAGCACGTCGAGACGGCCCTGTTCCTCGCGGACCCGTGCGAACAGCTTTTCGACCGCATCGTCGTCGCGGTGATCGCAGACCGCCGCGACACCGTGCCCGCCGAACTCGGTGACCATCGCGGCGGTCTCCTGCACGGTGCCGGGCAGTCTGCCCGGCTCGGTGGTGCGCCCGGTGACGTACACGGTCGCGCCGGCCGCGCCCAGTTCGAGGGCGATGCCTTTGCCGATGCCACGACTTGCCCCGGTGACGACCGCGACGCGCCCGGCCAGAATCTTGGGTGTTCCGCTCATGACCTCCGGACACTACCGTCAAATCAGAACACGTTCTAGAAATTGGAGGCGGTAGTGGAGCAGAGATTCCTCGACACGGGCGGAATCCGGATGCATGTCACCGAGCAGGGGCAGGGCTACCCGGTCGTGTTCTGTCACGGCTTTCCGCACACCGGGTTCATCTGGCACCGGCAGATCGACGCCGTGGCCGAGGCGGGATACCGGGCCATCGCGCCCGACCTGCGCGGGTACGGCCGAACCGAGGCGCCCGCTGATGTCGCCGCCTATACCAATGCGGCCGTGATCGGCGACCTGCTGGCGCTCCTCGACGACATCGGCGCCGAGAAGGCCGTGTTCGTCGGCCTCGATTTCGGTGCCCAACTGGTGTGGGAACTGTCGCTCCGCGCTCCCGAGCGGGTCGAAGCCGTTGTGGTGCTGAACAATCCGTACTCGCCGCGCCCGCCGCGCCCGCCGTCGGCGTTCTGGACCAAGGCCGCCCAGCGTCACTTCCTGCACCTGTCCTATTTCCAGCAACCCGGCGTCGCCGATGTCGAACTCGCCGCACGGCCGCGGGAATTCCTGTCCCGCGTCTACTTCTCCCTCTCCGGCGACTACCACTATCTCGACACCTGGAAGAACCCGCCGGGTCTGGGTTACCTGGATGTGCTGCCCCAGGCGCCCGCGCTGCCGTGGGCCTGGCTCACCGAGGACGAATTCGACACCCTCGCCACCGAATTCGAACGGACCGGTTTCACCGGAGGCTTGAACTGGTACCGCAACCTGGATCGCAACTGGGAGCTCTCCGAGCCTTTCGCCGACGCCCGGATCGAGGTCCCGACGTACTTCCTCTACGGCGAGAACGATCCCGACATGGAGGGCTTCAGCGGTCGTGACCCCCTCGCCACGCTGCGTGCCAATGTCACCGACCTTCGCACAGTCGTGGAACTTCCGGGGGCGGGCCACCTCGTCCACCTCGAGCGAACCGACGCGGTCAACGACTTCCTGATCGCCGCGCTGCGGGAGGTCGGCGTCGATCAGCGCGCGCGGTCGTAGGTCAGGAAATCTCGCGGTGAGCCTGCTCGCGTAGTCGTTCGGTGGAAAACCGCGAAGTGGCGGTACTTTTGATGGGAGGCAGATCAGGCGAACCACGGGAAAGGACGCGGCCTCTTGGAGATTGCGCTCGGAGCCGATGAACGGACGGCGAGCTAGTGTTCGCGCGCTGGGGCGATCTGGTCCATCGATTCCGCTTCGCGGTACTCGGCGTCGTCGTGGCCGCATTGCTGGCGCTCGGCGGGTACGGCCTGGGATTGCACGATGAGCTGAGCTCGGGCGGCATGGACGATCCCGGCTCGGAATCCGCGCTGGCAGGGCGCTTGGCGGACAGTGCCTTCGGTCGCAACCACGACCTCGATGTGGTGGTGCTCTACACCGCGCCGCCCGGCCGGACCGTCGACGATCCCGAGTTCAGCCGCAAGATCGTCGACAACCTCAACAGCCTGCCTCGTGCGTATCCCGGCGCGATCTCCGGCGTCAACGGGGCCTACTGGCCGACGGAAACGGGCCGGGCGAGTGGTTCGCTGTTCGCGACCCCTGACCGCACCCGTGCGGTCGCCGCCGTGGCCATCGTCGGCGACAACGACACCGAGATGCTGCGCAACACCAGAAAGGTGAAGGACGCCTTCACGATTCCCGGTGTCGATGTGCAGGTGGGCGGCCTGCAGCCGGTGGCGGGAACACTCAACGACACCCTGTCCGACGACATTCGGCGGATGGAAGTCCTCGCCTTCCCGGTGGTCGCCCTGCTGCTGTTCTTCATCTTCGGCGGTGTGGTCGCGGCCGCGCTGCCGTTGATCGTGGGTGGGTTGACGATGGCGGGTGCGAGCGGGATCGTGCGCACCTTCACCTACGTCACCGAGGTGAACTCTTTCGTCGCGCCGGTGGTGTCGATGATCGGCGCCGGATTGGCCATCGACTACGGGCTGTTCATCGTGAGTCGCTTCCGTGAGGAACTCGCCGAAGGCTACGACACCGCGTCGGCGGTGCGGCGCACGATGACGACGGCGGGGCGCACCGTGGTGTACTCCGCGACGATGATCATCGCCAGCGCGGGCGGCATGCTCTTGTTCCCGCAGGGGTTCCTGAAATCCATCGCCTACGGCGCCATCGCGACTGTGTCGCTGGCGGCGCTCACCGCGATCACCTTGCTGCCCGCGATGCTCGCGATCCTCGGTGCGCGCGTAGATCTGTGGGGCAGCAGACGGCTCCGGCGAACGAAGTCCGCGCACGAGGTGGAGAACGGTTTCTGGGGTCGGAGCACCCAGTGGGTGATGCGGCATCCGGTGAAGGTCGCGGGTGTGCTGTGCGTGGTGTTGGTGCTGCTGATTCTGCCCGCCCGCAACCTCGCCTTCGGTGGCTTCAGCGAACGATATCTACCGCCGGACAACAGCACTCGCGTCGCGCAGGAGCAGATCGACGCGACCTTCCCCGGCCGCCGATCGGATCCGATCGACCTGATCTTCGTCTCCGACGACAGCGTCGCGATCGGTGCGGCCCTGAAACTGGCCAACCGGGCACCCGGGCTGGCGGCGAAGTTCGAACTGCCGTCGCGCTCGCCGGTGCAGTCCGATGTCTACCGCACCACAACGACGCTCACAGACTCCGATGCGGCCGGTGACACCATCGAGTACCTGCGCGGCATCGAACTTCCCGACGGGGTCCAGATGCTCGTCGGCGGTGTCCCCACCATCCAGAAGGACAGCATCGACGCGCTGCTCGAGCGCATCCCATGGATGATCGCCCTCGTCCTGTTCGTCACCACCTTGCTGATGTTCCTGACCTTCGGTTCGCTGGTCCTGCCGATCAAGGCCGCCCTCATGAGCGCGCTCGGCCTCGGCTCGACGCTGGGCATCCTCACCGTGATCTTCATCGACGGTCACGGCGCGAGTCTGCTGAACTTCACCCCGCAACCCATCCAGGCCAACATGCTGGTGATGATCATCGCCATCATCTACGGCCTGTCCACCGACTACGAGGTCTTTCTGCTCTCGCGGATGGTCGAAGCGCGGGCCGCGGGTGCCTCCACGACGGAGGCTGTTCGCATCGGCACCGCCCACACCGGCCGCATCATCACCGCCGCCGCCCTGATCCTGCTCGTCGTCACCGGCGCCTTCGCCTTCTCCGACCTCGTCCTCATGCAATACGTCGCTTACGGCATGATCGCCGCGCTCATCATCGACGCCACCGTGCTGCGCATGCTCCTGGTCCCCGCGACGATGAAACTGCTCGGCGACGACTGCTGGTGGGCTCCCACCTGGATGAAGGCCGTCCACGCCAGATTCGGACTGGGCGAATCACCGTCCTCGGCAACGACAGCGGCAGATTGTCGGACCTCTGACATACGGTGACCGAAGATCTGTCACGCCGTGTGTTCGGTTGCCATGAACGGAGTACTGATGAGCCGCCATATTCAGATCACCTTCGACGCGCACGATCCGGCCGCGCTGTCGACCTTCTGGCGGGATGCGCTGGGATACGTGCATCCGGGGCCGCCGGGCGTCGAGGTGCCCGCCGGGGTGGACCCGCTCGTGGTGTGGGATCAGTTCCTCGCACGGATCGGGGTTCCGGCGCAGGAGCGGAACTCGAAATCGGCGATCGAGGATCCAGAGGGTCACGGTCCGCGGGTGTTCTTCCAGCGGGTACCCGAGGGCAAGGTCGCGAAGAACCGGGTTCACCTCGATGTGCGGGCGGCGCCCGGGCTGCAGGGGGACGAGCGGATGGCGGCGTTGGAGACCGAGTGCGCGCGACTGGTCGCGCTGGGTGCGCAGCGGGTCGAGCGCTTCGAGCCCGAGCCGCCGATGAGTGCCGGGTGGATCGTGATGACCGACCCCGAAGGCAACGAGTTCTGCCTCGATTAAATTTGACAGTCTTGTCAGAGCTAGAGGCGGGCGGCTAACTTCGACCTCATGAAACACGCTCCGATACGCGCACTGGCCCTGCTCACCACCGGTCTTCTCGCCGGTGCGTTCGGCTACGGTGCCGCGAATCTGGTCCCGACTTTTCATCGGGTCCCGCTGCAGATGCGCCTGGAATTCCACACCGAGCTCATGCAGAACAACAGCATCAGCATGCAACTCACCATGGCCGCCGCCGCGCTGAGCTGCCTCGTCCTGGCCGTCGTGCAGACGGGCAGGGACCGGGCGCTCGCCGCGGCGGCCGCGCTGCTCGTCGTCGGATCGTTCCTCATCACCCGGCTCGGCAACGTGCCGATCAACCACAAGATCAACGCCTGGGCTGTCGACGGCGCGCCCGCCGATTACGCCGACATCCTCGCGCGGTGGGATCTGTTCCACTTCCTGCGGACCGGGACAGCACTGGTCGCGTTCGCGCTGATCATCGCCCTGGTGGTGTGGCGTGCCGAGGAGCAGAAGCGAGAGTTTCGCCGTGCGGACGAGGGGGTCGGGGCTACCGTGGGTTGACCACGACGGCGTGGTCACGTGGCTGCCACCGGAAGGAAGCCCGGGGATGCGGTATTTCGACTTTCGCGGAACTTCGATCGCCTATGACGAGGCGGGTGCGGGGCCCCCGATCGTCTTCCTGCACAACCTCGGCGGCGATCGTCACATCTGGCGTGCGCAATTCGACGCCCTGCGGCAGACGCATCGGGTGTTCGCGATCGACCTCATCGGCTACGGCGATTCCGACGCTCCCGACAACGGATACACCGTCGAGAACTATCTGGCCATGGTCACCGCGTTCTTCGAGGAGCAGGATCTGCGTGATGTGACGCTGGTCGGCCACTGTTTCGGCAGTGCGCTGTCGCTGCTCTACACACAGCGCAATCCCGACCGGGTGCGGTCACTGGTGCTGAGCAGCCCGCTGACCCCGGCCACTCTGCGGCCGACCCGCACCGCGTGGGCGGCGCGACTGGGTCGGCGCGTGCACATCGACGCACTGCTTGCCCGTGTGCGCATTCCCGGCCCGCTGGCGGGACTGATCGTGGCAGAACAGCTGGGCTCGGAGAAAGCGCCGCACGCGGCGGACATCGTCGCGCACCTACGCGAGAGCTGGACCGAACCCCGCCGGCTGATGGTCACCGCCGCGATCTCCCGGGAGATCCCGCGGCTCGGCGAACTGGACGAGTTCGTGCCGCCCCCCGGCTTTCCGCCCATCACCACGGTCTGGGGCAGCCGCAATCGAGTGCTGTGCGCTCGCGCCGGCGCCATGCTGAACCGCACGTTGGCGCCGTCTCGGGCGATCGTCGTGGAGGGTGCGGGGCACCTGGTGATGGTCGAGGCGCCCGATCAGGTCACCGCCGCGGTGCGCACCGCGACGACAGGCGCCCGCGTCGTCGATTCCTAGGACGAACGAACCACCGCCGGGCGTGAATCCCGCTCCGCCGCGACATGCGGCGGAGCGGGCGCTGTTGCTCGGTGAACCGAACTTGTCGGTGCGCGAAGTTAGTCTGCTCTCATGGACGGACCGGACTCTGCGCTACGCCGCTTGACCCGCGAGGCGGGAAAGCTGTTGCGGCCATATGGCTTTCACGGAACGGAAGCATCCTGGACCCAGGTCACCGAGGGCGGGGTCGCCTCGATCCGCCGCACCCGCGTCCAGCGGACCTGGACAGACGGTCAGCAGGCGCTCGGATTCGGTCTCGAGCTCAGCGCGACGCCGACCGCCTGGTGGGAATACTGCGCGTGGCGTGACGCTGTGCGCGACCTCCCGCCGGCGGCGCTCGAGCAAGCCACCGGTCCCGGCGTGATCGACAACCACGGCCTGAGCGCGGAGCTGACCGAGTTGTGGTGGCTGCGCGTCGATCCGGCCCACCGGGAGCGCCCCGCACTCCAGGCCGACGTCGACGCCGTGCGCGCCGACTTGCCGGTGCGCGTCCATGCCTACGCGCGCCGGGCACTGCGATTGCTCGAACCGGACGCCTATCTGGACGAACTACTGGCGGACCCGAATCCACGGCCTGCCGTGCTGGAGGCGATCATCGTTCTGCTCGCCGAACACGGGCCGGGACCGCGACTAGACGATGCGGTGACCCAGTTCCGATTATCCGTAGCCGACCCGAACGAGTCGGGCGCCGAGGACGTCATCGCCTACCTGCGCGGCCGAGCCGTTCCGGTCTGATCGCCCTGCTCGAGCAGCCGGACGGACGGCTCGCCATTATCATTCCGCCCGTGGGAGATGCGGTACAGGAAGATGCTCGGCGGGTTCGCCCCGGCAACCGGAAGGACTTCGGTGTCGCCGCCGAACTCTTGGCGGCCTCCTTGGCGAATGATCCGGCGAGCCTGTGGCTGCACCCGAAGGAATCCAGCCGCAGAACCCGGCTCGTCCGCTCGTTTCGATTCTCGCTCGATGACGCCCGCGATTGCAGCGACGGCGTCGACCTCGCGCTCGACAGCACCGGCGCGATCGTCGGCGTCGCGGTATGGCTGGCCACCTTTCACATCCTGCCGCGAGCGACGCTGGGTCGACAGCTGAGATCGATCCACACCTACGGTTCGCATGCCGGACGTGCCAGTGCCGGTGCGCGCGCGACCTACGCGGCAGGTGTGCAGGAGCAGCATTGGCACTTGCTGGCCGTGGGCGTCTCCGCGTCGGCGCGTGGACACGGACACGGACGGGATCTGATCGCGGCGGGAATGTACCGAGCTGCCGCGGACGGCGTCCCCGTGCACCTGGAAACGACGAATCCCCACAACCTGTCCTTCTACGAACGCCTCGGATTCGAGACGACCGGGGTGCTCGACCTTCCGGGTGGCGGCCCGCGCAGATGGCTCATGCGTCAAGTGCCGCAACCGATCCCGAATCCCGCTCGGGACCGGCGGCCGCGCAATACCTGAAGGCGCTACGAAACGCGAGAAGTTCGCGATGGAAATTGTTGTGGAAATCCATGACAATTCCGCGGAAAGGGAATTGGAACGTCAAAACCTGTGCACGGTGATAGCGGTCCGCGTGGTGGCCGTGATCTGATCGAGATGTCCCGAAGCTGGGATGCTTCACAGAGTGCAAATAAGGATGACCGTATGAACTCCAGAATTTCCCGTCCGCTCGCCGTCGCCGCGATCGCGCTGTCCGCCGGTGCGATCGGCGCAGGCACCGCCACGGCCGCGGCGCCTGCGCCCGTCTCGGGTTCGGTGGAAGTGTGTGTTCCCCTTCCGCTCCCGGTGCTCGAGGTCAGCTTCTGCCTGTAACCGACTGACACGGCTAAATGCGGCGGTGGCGACACCGTTCACGGAGTGAAGATGTGCGCGGCTCCGGTTCGGATCCGCCACCGCCGCACCGTTGTGGACCCGCAGGCCCGCGGGTTTCTTTGTCGGAAAGCATCATTGATCCAGCCTTCTCTTACTCTTTGTCACAAGTGAAGGTTGGACGGGGGATTGTCGTTCACGGTAGTTTGGGGGCTTGCCCAGTGATCTGGGTGGGAAGGATTCATCATGGCTGGCGCAACGTCCATCGAGCCGTTCCTGACCGTTTCGGGGCGGCCGGTGTCGAACCCCTTGAAGGATGTACGGACGATATCCCGCCAGATGGTGGTGCATTTCATCGAGAATGTCGTGCCGTGCGGCACGCTGCCCGGCGAAGCACTCGACGGAGACGTCACCACGGTGACCCGCGTCTGTCTCGAGCTGACCAGGAGCATGCTCGACGGCCGCGATATCCCGGGACGGGTCGAGCGAGTACAGGCCGCCGCCGCCGATTGGGCGCGCGAGGGAATCCCGATCGACACCATTCACGACGCCGTGCACGAGGGCTTCAAACTGGGCTTCGATCTCGTCATCACCAACGTCACCAATCATGACTACGACACCGTGGTCGGGGTGGCTCGGCGGCTGATGGACGCCCAGAAGATGATCACCTCGGCGGTCTCGGTGGCCTACGTCCGCGAATTGCGATCGGTGGACAGTGAGCACCACACCGCGGTGCACACCCTCACATCGGCGCTGCTCGGCGGCCAGAACACGTCGACGATGGCGCGCGAATGTGGCATCGAGGTCGCCGATCGCTATCACGTGATGGCGCTCGAACTCCCCCCGCACGCAGAGGAATTCGATCCCACTCTGGACGCGAAAGTCGTCGCGCGACGGAAATTGCGCCGCGTGCAGGCAGAACTGGCGGACCGCTGTGACGGGAAGGTGCTGTCGCTGTTGAGCGTGGACGGCGGCACGCTACTGTTGCCCGCGCACGAATTCACCCAGGTGGAATTGGATGAGCTGATCGTGCACCTGTCCGCCGCGGCGCAGGTGCCGGTGCGTGCGGTGGCGACGTCGGCGACGCCGTCCGAAATCCCGCACGCCGCCGAGCAAGTCCATGAACTCGTCGAAATCGTGCATCGGTTCGGTGGTCCGAGCAAGGTATATCGCCCGCACGAATTGGCCTTCGAATATCAGCTGACCCGGCCGGGCCCCGCGCGCGATTATCTGAGTTCCATCGTCGATTCCCTCGAAGCGCATCCGGAACTACTACGCACGCTCGAGGTGTACATGTCCACGAATATGCAGCGGTCACGGACCGCGCGCATGATGTTCATCCACACGAACACCGTCGACTACCGATTGAAAAGGATCGGCCAGATGACCGGGTTCGACCTCAACGACGTGTCCGGTCTGTGTCATCTGCGCGCCGCTCTGTTGATCCGGGCCCACCGCGGGTCCGGATCAACAGAGCTCTATCGGCCTCCGAGCGAAACCAGTTCGCGCGCGGGCTGATCACATGGGGTAGAGCGGGTGCTTACGCGGGTTGAACTCCGGCTTGACCGGCGGCTTGTCGCGCAGCAGGCGCAGTGCGTGCCGGATCTCGAGGCGGGTGCGTGAGGGCTCGATCACCGCGTCGATGTAGCCGCGCTCGGCGGCGACCCACGGGGTGGCGATGGTCTCGTTGTACTGGTTGATCATGAAATCGCGCGCCGCGGCGCGGTGTTCCTCGGGGACAGCGGCCAATTGGCGTTTGGCGGCGAGGTCGACCGCACTTTCGGCGCCGATCACGGCGATCCGGGCGGTCGGCCAGGCGAAGCTGACGTCGGCACCGACCTGACGGCAGCCCATCATTCCGTAGGCGCCGCCATAGGACTTGCGCACCACCAGGCTGATGATCGGTACTGTCGCCTCGATGATCGCGCGCGGCATCCGGCCGCCCCGGATGATCACGCCCGCGTCTTCCTGATCGAGGCCGGGCAGCACGCCGGGAGTATCGGTGACGAAGATCAGCGGGATGTTGAAGGCGTTGCACAGCCGGATGAAGTAGGTGCCTTTGTCGGAGCACGCGGCGTCGACGGACCCGCCGAGGACCAGTGGCTGATTGGCGATCACGCCGACCGGATAGCCGTCGACCCTGGCGAACCCGGTGATCAGGTTCGGGGCGAAAGCCGCCCGGATCTCATGGAATTCACCATCGTCGAACAGGCGCAACAGGACGTCGTGCATGTCGTAACCCGCACGATCGGAATCCGGGATGATCGTCTCGAGTTCCAGGTCGTAGGCGGTGATGTCGGGTTCCAGGCCGGGATTGACGACCGGCGGCTGTTCGAGGCAGCTCGACGGCATATAGCTGAGATAGTTGCGGGCCCAGTCGAAGGCTTCCTGCTCGTTGTCCGCGACGTGATGCAGGGTGCCACGTTTGGCCTGCACCTCCGCGCCGCCGAGCGCCTCGGCGCTGATGTCCTCACCGTTGACGGCCTTGATTACGTCGGGCCCGGTGACGAACATGTAGGTGTCCTTCGTGCCGACGAGCACGTCGGTATTGATCGGTCCGTAGACCGAGCCCGCCGCGCATTTGCCGAGCATGATCGACACCTGCGGCACATAGCCCGACAGCTTCTCCAGAACCCGGGTCATATCGCCGAACGAGGCGAGTGAACCGGCCGCGTCCTGCACCCGCGCGCCGGGGGATTCGTTGATCGTCACCACCGGGCAACCGTTGTCGAACGCGAGTTTGAGCGCCTGCATGAACTTGCGCGCCGCCGTGATACCGACCGACCCGCCGTACACGGTCGGATCATGAGCGATCACGATCACTGTCCGGCCATGGATCAGCCCACGACCGGTCACCAGTCCGTCGCCGTAGAGGGCATCGGGCTGTCCGGGCTGACGTGCCAACGCTCCGATTTCGATGAATGTCCCAGGGTCGAGCAGCATGTTCATCCGCTCGCGAACGCTCGGAACGCCCTTCTTCGCTCGCTTCGCTACGGCGGCCTCACCTGCTGGTTCCGCGGCGATCGCCAGAATCTCGGCCAGCCCGTCGAGCTTCGCCTTGGTACTTACCACGCTTACTGCCACCTTCCAACCAACTCAAATGCTGTGCGCGACGGTAGTCGAATCACGGTGTGGCAGCGCGATAAGCGGGGGAGGCGGGAGAGGTCACAAAGTCTCGGCCGGCGATCTCATCGCATTCTCTACACCGAGCTCAGCGGTCCTCGTGGGTGGACGCGGTGACCGGCCAGATCGGCAGGCGAAGGGCGGCGGTGGCGGTGGCGGGCACGACGGGGTCGTTCGGTGCCACCGCGGCGATCCGCTGGTAGGGATCGCCGGGTGCGGGGCGTGGATCCGGTTCGCCCTTGTTGGGCCACAGCGCGGCCGCGCGTTCGGCCTGGGCGGCGATCGTCAGTGACGGATTGACGCCGAGGTTGGCCGAGATCGCCGAACCGTCGACGACGCTGAGACCGGGGTAGCCGTGGACCCGGTGATAGGGGTCGATGACGCCGTCGCTCGCATCGGTACCGATCACGCAACCGCCGATGAAGTGCGCGGTCATCGGGACGTTGAACACATCGGGCCAGGTACTGCCCGGTGTGGCACCGAGTTTCGCGGCGACGTGCCGGGTCGCCTCGTGCCCGGGCGGGATCCACGACGGGTTGGGTTCGCCGAAACCCTGCTTGCTGGTGAACCGGCGGCCGAACACCCCGCGCCGGGTGTAGGTGGTGATCGAATTGTCCAGGCTCTGCATCACCAGCAGGACCAGCGTGCGCTCGCTCCACCGGGTGGTGCGCAGCAGTCGCACGGTCTGCACCGGGTGTCGCCCGGCGATGAGCAGCACCCGCGACCATCGCGGCAGGCGCTGATCGCCGTCGACCAGATAGGTGTTGAGCAATCCCATGGCATTGGACCCCTTGCCGTAGCGCACGGGTTCGACGTGGGTGTTCGGCGTGGGGTGGAACGAGGACGTGATCGCCACGCCCTTGGTGATGTCGACGGCGGGGTCGACCTCGGTGCGTCCGGCGCCGAGGATGGCTTCGGAGTTGGTGCGCGTGAGCACACCCAGTCGCGGTGAGATCCCGGGAAGCACCGCGGTGTCGCGCATGCGGAACAGCAGATGCTGGGTGCCCCAGGTACCCGCGGCCAGGACGACATGTCGCGCCGACCGGGTGGCACGGTGTTTGCGGATCCAGCTCCCGGTGCGTTCGGTGTCGACCAGCCAGCTGCCGTCGGGTCGGGGCCGGATCGCGGTCACCGTGGTCATCGGCGAGACCACGGCGCCGGCCCGCTCCGCCAACCCGAGGTAGTTCTTGACGAGGGTGTTCTTGGCGCCGTGACGGCAGCCGGTCATGCATTCCCCGCACTCGATGCAGCCGGTGCGCTCGGGACCGACGCCGCCGAAGTAGGGGTCGGCAGCGGTCCGGCCGGGTTCGCCGAAATACACCCCGACCGGGGTCGGCACGAAGGTGTCACCGACTCCCATCTCGTTGGCTACCGACTCGATGATCGTGTCGGCCGGAGTCATGTGCGGATTGCGCACGACGCCGAGCATGCGGCGGGCCTGGTCGTAATGGGGGCTGAGCTCGGCGTCCCAGTCGGTGATATCGGCCCACTGCCGGTCGCCGAAGAACGCCGATCCGGGTTTGTACAGGGTGTTGGCGTAGTTGAGCGAACCACCGCCGACCCCGGCGCCTGCCAGGATGAAGCAGTCGCGCAGGCGGTGAATGCGCTGGATGCCGTAGCAACCCAACCGTGGGGCCCACAGATACCGGCGCAGATCCCAGTTGGTCGCGGCGAAGTCCGCGTCCGCGAACCGGCGACCGGCTTCGAGGACACCCACGGTGTATCCCTTTTCCACCAGGCGCAGGGCAGTGACGCTGCCACCGAACCCGGATCCGACGATCAAGACGTCGTAGTCATAGGAAGGGGCGGCGGCGTTGCCGGGAGAGTCTGCTGACACGGACCCGACGGTAGAAGCCCGCGTGCCGACGCGACTGATTCGGCGCGCCGACTGGCAGAACTCACGATCTCGGGCGCGTAGTTATGGCACGGATGACAGCCGAAGGCCCGCCCACGTCCCGCACCTGGTGGGACGGGTGGGATGCCACCTCGAATATGTTGTAGGTCAACATGATTGATAGGATTTCGCAGTGAGTGGATGGTCCGGGACCGCAGACCTTGGCCGTCCACTCACTCGGGGGTGATACTTGTTCAACCAGCGGGCATCGCGACGCCTGCCAGCGGTCATCTCAGCGCCTCCGGCCGCTCGCGTTCGTCAGGTTGTATGGTGCTCGGCGGCCGCTCGTGCCTTGGCTACGTGCCGGTAACCCGCGCACGGTGCTTGTATATGGGGCACGGGGGTGCAGACTGCGCACGGACCGGGAGTTGCAAATCTCACCCGCAGGACGATGTCCTGGGTAAATGGAAGGAGTCGGCGAGTGTTCAGCCGTATCGCCATCGTGAATCGGGGCGAGGCCGCTATGCGCCTCATCCATGCCGTCCGTGATCTGGCGGCGGCAACCGGGCTACCGATCGAAACCGTAGCCCTGCACACCGACGTGGACCGGAACGCCACCTTCGTCCGGGAAGCCGATATCGCCTACGACCTCGGTCCGGCCTCGGCACGCCCGTATCTCGACCTCAAAGCCCTCGAGAATGCCCTCGTGGCCACCAAAGCCGACGCGGCCTGGGTCGGCTGGGGCTTCGTCGCCGAGGATCCCGCGTTCGCCGAACTGTGCGACCACATCGGCGTCACCTTCGTCGGGCCGAGCGCCGAGGCGATGCGCAAGCTCGGTGACAAGATCGGCGCCAAGCTGATCGCCGAGGAAGTCGGCGTGCCGGTCGCGCCGTGGAGCCGGGGCGCGGTCGACACCGTCGAAGACGCCATCGAAGCGGCCACCGCGATCGGCTACCCGCTGATGCTGAAGGCCACCGCCGGTGGTGGCGGTCGCGGCATCCGCGTGATCACCAACGAGGCCGAACTCGTCGACGCCTACGAGCGCACCAAGCAGGAGGCCGCCCGCGCCTTCGGCAGCGGCGTCGTCTTCCTGGAGCGCCTGGTCACGGGCGCCCGGCACGTCGAGGTCCAAGTGATCGCCGACGGTCAGGGCACCGCGTGGGCGCTGGGCGTGCGCGATTGCTCGGTGCAGCGACGCAATCAGAAGGTGATCGAGGAATCCTCCTCTCCCGTGCTGAGCGCCGAGCAGACCGCTGAACTCAAGGGCTCCGCCGAGCGCCTGGCGATCGCGGTCGGGTACTGCGGCGCGGCGACCGTCGAGTTCCTCTACCACCCCGGTGACCAGCTGTTCGCCTTCCTCGAGGTCAACACCCGCCTGCAGGTCGAGCACCCGATCACCGAGCTCACCACCGGTTTCGACCTGGTGCACGCGCAGCTGCGGGTTGCCTCGGGCATCAAGCTCGAGGGTGTGCCGCCCGTCGAGCGCGGCCACGCCATCGAAGCCCGCCTCAACGCCGAAGACCCCGACCGCGACTTCGCGCCCGCCCCAGGCCGCATCGTGCGACTCGATCTGCCCGCGGGCCCCGGTATCCGCGTCGACACCGGCGTCAGCCAAGGCGACACGATCCCCGCCGACTTCGACTCGATGATCGCCAAGATCATCGCCTACGGCCGCGATCGCGACGAGGCCCTCGGCCGGCTGCGCCGGGCCATGGCCCAGACCCGCGTCGTCATCGAAGGCGGCGCGACGAACAAGAGTTTCGTCCTCGATCTGCTCGACCAGCCCGAGGTCATCGACGCCAGCGCCGACACCGGCTGGATCGACCGGGTACGCGGCGAAGGCCGCCTGGTGACCCATCGGCACTCCACCGTCGCGCTGGCGGTGGCCGCGATCGACGCCTACGAGGAAGACGAGCGGGTCGAGCGGCACCGACTGCTCTCGACCGCGTCCGGCGGGCGTCCGCAGGTACAGCACGAGAGCGGACGGCCGCTGGATCTGAAGCTGCGTGGCGCGGGATATCGCGTGCGCGTGGCCCGGATCGGCGCGCACCGCTTCCGCGTCGGCATCGAGGCCGGTGGCGAATTGCGCACCGCCGATGTCGATCTGGAGCGTTTCGATCACCACACCGGCCAGATCGTCGTCAACGGCACCCGCTACCGCCTGATCACCGGCACCCACGGACCCACCCATGTGGTGGACGTCGACGGCGTGACTCACCGGATCAGCCGCGACGAGGGCGGTGTCGTCCGCTCGCCCGCCCCCGCGCTGGTCGTCGGCACGCCGCTCGAGGTCGGCGCCGAGGTCGAGGCCGGAGCGCCGGTGCTGGTGCTGGAGAGCATGAAGATGGAAACGGTGCTGCGCGCACCGTTCCGGGCCCGGCTGAAGGAATGCGCGGTCTCGGTCGGCACCCAGGTCGAAGCGGGCGCCCCGCTGCTGCGGCTCGAGCCGCTCGCCGACGACGACGAAGCCGCCGAGGCCGAGACCACCGGCACCGTCGAGCTCGATCTGCCCAGCGCGGCAACACCATTGCGCGCCCACGAGCGCGTGGCCCGCGGCCTGCAGGACCTGAGCAGCCTGCTGCTCGGCTTCGACGTGGACCCGCACGACGACCGCCGCGTCCTCGACGACTACCTCACGGCCCGCCGCGAAGCCGTCGCCGACAGCCTGCGCCCGCTCGCCGAAGAGCTCGAACTGGTGCAGATGTTCGCCGATCTCGCCGAGCTGAGCCACAATCGGTCGGCCGACGACGATCACGTCCAGGGTCACGTCCACAGCGCCCGTGAGTACTTCCACACCTACCTGCAGAGTCTCGATGTCGAGCGGGCCGGGCTCCCCGAGTCGTACCAGGCCAAACTCGGCACGGCGCTGCGCCACTACGGCGTCACCGAGCTGGACCGCACGCCCGACCTCGAAGCGGCGGTCTTCCGGATCTTCCTCGCTCAGCAGCGGCCCACCGACACCGTCACCGTCGTCACCGCGCTGCTGCGCGAATGGCTGACCGAGCCGATGCCCGACCAGGTGCTGCGCGAACCCGTCGGCCTGGCGCTCGAGCGTCTCGTCGCGGCGACGCAGGTGCGTTTCCCGGTGATCGCCGATCTCGCCCGCGGTCTGGTCTACGCCTGGTACGGCCAGCCGCTGCTGCGCCGCAACCGCGCTCGCGTGTACACCAACGTCCGCAAGCACCTGAGCTACCTGGACGCGAACCCGGCCGCCGACGATCGCGGCGCCCGGATCGCCGAAATGGTGCGCAGCACCGAACCCCTGGTGCGGTTGCTCGGCCAGCGGCTCGAGCGCGACAAGCCCGACCACACCTCGATGCTCGAGGTGCTGACCCGGCGTTACTACGGCAACAAGGGCCTCACCGGCGTCCGCACCGAACAGGTCGGCGACACCACGTTCGTCGTGGCCGAACGCTACGGTTCGACGCTGGTCTCGACCGCCGTCGGCTTCGACAAGCTCGACGCCGCACTGGACGGGCTCGCCGAACTGGCGAGCGGCGCCGTCTCCATCGACGCCGACATCTACCTCAGCTGGGAATCGCAGCCCGAGGACTTCGACGCGATGGCCGCGGCCCTGCAGGAGGTGCTGGGCGCGCACCCGGTACCGAATCAGGTGCACCGGATCACCGCCACCGTCGCGGGCAGCGGCGGTTCGGTCATGCACCACCACTTCACCTTCCGTCCGTCGGTGACGGGGATGGCCGAGGAACGGCTGATCCGCGGACTGCACCCCTACATCGCGCAGCGGATGCAGCTGGAGCGGTTGCGCAAGTTCGACCTCACCCGGTTGCCGTCCTCGGACGAAGAGGTCTACCTGTTCCGCGGCGTGGCCAAGGAGAACCCCTCCGACGAGCGCCTGATCGCCTTCGCCCAGGTCCGTGACCTCGCGGCATTGCGCGATCACGACGGCCGGTTGGTCGCCCTGCCCACCGCCGAGAGCGCCATTGCCACCTGCGTCGACTCGATCCGGCGGGCCCAGTCGCGGTTCCCCTCGGCCAAGCGGCTCAACACCAACCGCATCGTGATGTACATCTGGCCGCACATGGATGTCACCCGCGCGGAGCTCGAGACCATCGGCGGCCACGTGCTGCCGACGGCCGCGGGCGCCGGGCTCGAGGAGATCCTGCTCATCGCCCGCCAGCGCGATCCCGAGACCGGCGAGCTCACCAAGGTCGGCGTGCGGATCTCGTTCCGTCCCGACGGCGGATCCGAGGTGACGGTCGGCGAACGGACCGACGAACCCGTCGAGCCGTTGGACGAATACCGGCAGAAGGTGCTGCGCGCCGCGGCCCGCAACACCGTGTACCCGTACGAACTGACGTCGCTGCTGGGCGATTTCGCCGAATACGATCTCGACGCGAACCATGCGCTGGTGCCGGTCGATCGGCCCAAGGGCCACAACACCGCGGCGATCGTCGCCGGTGTGGTGACCACAGCGACCGCGCAGCATCCGCAGGGCGTGACCCGAGTGCTGCTGCTCGGTGACCCCACCAAGTCCCTCGGCGCGCTCTCGGAGCCGGAATGCCGCCGGGTGATCGCCGCGCTGGATCTGGCCGAGAGCCTGCAGGTGCCGCTCGAGTGGTACGCGCTGTCCTCGGGCGCGCGGATCTCGATGTCCTCGGGTACCGAGAACATGGACTGGGTGGCGGCCGCGCTCAAGCGGATCGTCGAGTTCACCCAGGACGGTCGCGAGATCAATATCGTGGTCGCCGGCATCAACGTCGGCGCGCAGCCGTACTGGAATGCCGAGGCCACCATGCTCATGCACACCAAGGGTGTGCTGGTCATGACGCCCGACTCGGCCATGGTGCTCACCGGAAAGCAGTCGCTGGACTTCTCCGGCGGTGTCTCGGCCGAGGACAACTTCGGCATCGGCGGCTACGACCGGGTGATGGGCCCGAACGGGCAGGCGCAGTACTGGGCGCCGAACCTGTCCGCCGCCCGCGATGTGCTGATGGCCCATTACGACCACACCTACGTCGCCCCGGGGGAGCAGGCGCCGCGCCGGGCCGCGACCGGCGATCCCGTCGACCGCGACATCTCGAGCTTCCCGCATGTGCTGGCGGACAGCAGCTTCGCCACCGTCGGCGAGATCTTCTCCGCTCACGCCAACCCGGATCGCAAGAAGCCCTTCGACATTCGCACGGTGATGCGGGCACTGGCCGACCAGGACCACCCGGTCCTGGAGCGCTGGGCCGGGATGGCAGACGCCGAGACCGCGGTGGTGCACGACGCGCACCTCGGCGGAATCCCGGTGTGCCTGTTGGGAATCGAGTCACGCAATGTGGCGCGACGCGGCTTCCCGTCCACCGACGGACCCGACACCTACACCGCGGGCACCCTGTTCCCGCGTTCGTCGAAGAAGGCAGCACGGGCCATCAACGCGGCCAGCGGTAACCGGCCGCTGGTGGTGCTGGCGAACCTGTCCGGCTTCGACGGCTCGCCCGAGTCGATGCGCAAGCTGCAGCTCGAGTACGGCGCCGAAATCGGCCGTGCCATTGTGAATTTCGACGGACCCATCGTGTTCTGCGTGATCTCGCGCTACCACGGCGGTGCGTTCGTGGTGTTCTCGAAGGCGCTGAACCCGAACATGACGGTGCTCGCGCTCGAAGGATCGTTCGCCTCGGTGCTCGGCGGCGCGCCGGCCGCCGCGGTGGTGTTCGCCGGTGAGGTGAAGGCCAGGACCGCGGCCGATCTGCGCGTGCGGGAGCTGGAAAGCCGGGTGGCCAATGCCGTCGGCACCGACCGCGCGACGCTGAGTGCCGAACTCGACGAGACACGGTCCTCGGTGCGCGCGGAGAAGCTGGGCGATGTGGCCGCGGAATTCGACCGCGTGCACAACATTCAGCGCGCGGTCGAGGTGGGTTCGGTGGACGCCATCGTCAGCGTCGCGGATCTGCGTCCGCGGATCATCGACGCGATCGAGGCGCGACTGCCCGCGTAGTACTCGGCGGACCGGGCTCGGTATTCGACCGAGCCCGGTCAGTCGGCGCCGTACAGGCGCAGAACCGACGATCGGAACTGAGTGGCCGCCGTGGCCGCGTCGACCCGGCCGCCACGCAGCTGCTGTCCCGCCGCGTGGCCGAGCGCGATCGTTGCGGCGACGAGCCATTCGGTGGACAGATCCGTCGTGAATTCTCCGGTCTCGCGGCCGCGCCGGATCAGCGCGTCGAGGTTTTCCTCGACCGGTACGTGGCGTGCGGCGTCGGCCGCGGAGTCGCTGTCGGAGAAGTCGAATCGCGTCTGTTCGGCCAGCATCGTGGCGACGGCGGCGAGGAGCCGGTCGAGAGCCGCCGTGGCGGTGCCGGTGCCGAGGTCGGCGGCTTCCAGCACGTCGAGCGCGCGTCGGCTCTGTTCGTCGCGCACCGACGCGAGCAGCATCTCCCTGGTACCGAAGTGCGCGTACGCGGTCTGGCGGGTGACCCCCGCCGCGGCGGCGATCTCGGCCATGCTCGCCTCCGGATGCTCGCCCAGGACCCGGATCGCGGCGGCGACCAGCGCCGACCGGTTGCGCCCTACCTCTACGCGCTGACGGCGCCGCCTTATCTCTGACACGATTGACAACGATAACAGCCCACTTAAAATTGTCAGGTATGTCAGAGATAACTGAACGCGCAGCCCGTCGACTCGTGCTCGACTACACCCGCGACATGGCCCTGTCCGACGAGGACCCCGCCGCGATCGTGGATCGCACCCTGACCGAGGACGTGATCTGGCAGACCGACGGCACCGAGCTCGACCGCGACCGGTTGATCGCGCACGCGTCGCCCGCCCGCAAGAACGTCACCGCCGTCGATGTCACGATCGACGATCTGCTCGTCGACGGCCACCGATTCGCCGCGCGGTGCCGCCTCGACGCCGAACATCGCAAGCTCGGGCACATGCGGATCGAATGGATCATGATCGGCAGCGTCGCCGGCGACGGACGCGTGCGGCGGATTCATCAACTCGCTGTGACCCCGAAGTCGTAGGAGTGGTCCTGACCACATCGAATGCCCCTATATCCTGGTCTCTTCGCATCACGAGTAGGAGCGTTCCGATGGCCTTGGCTCGACACTGCGACCGCGATGGTTGCGATAGCTGGCAGCGCATCGATCACGACGTCAACCACCGATGGATCACCGTCGACCTCGGTGCCGGCGACGTGCGGCACTTCGATACCCGCGACTGCCTGCTGCACTGGGCAGCGGCCACCAGCGTCCCGACCGAGGTCTCTCCGGCTGTGTAATTTCTCAGATTCGCCACCTAGGGTCGAGTCCAGCCGCAGTACGCCGACCTGCACAGGAAGGAAGACTGGCGAGACATGCCGAGCATCACAACGTGCCGAGACGCACTCGAATTGGCGGTGCGTGCGCCCTCGGTGCACAACACCCAACCGTGGCGCTGGCGGATCCAGCGCGGCCGCGTCGATCTGTTCGCCGACTTCGGGCGTCAGGTCACCGCGACAGACCCCTTGGCACGCGCTCTCGTGGTGAGTTGCGGCGCCGCGCTGCATCATCTCGAGGTGGCGTTCGCCATGCTGGGCTGGCAGGCCGAGATCGATCGGCTGCCCGACCCGGATCGACCCGACCACCTCGCGAAGGTGAGGTTCACCCCGCGTCCGCCGTCGGATCGCGATATCCGGCTGGCCGCCGCCATCCACCTGCGCCAATCCGATCGGCGCCGCTATCCCGGCGCGCCGGTGCCCACGCGCGACCTGCGTGCGGTGTCGCGATGCGCGGCCCCGTTCGGGGCCGCGGCCCGGCACGTCCCCGACAGCATGCTCTCGCAACTGGCCGCCCCCATGCACCGAGCCGCCGCCCGGCACGCGACCGACACGAATTACCTGGCGGAACTGGAGCAGTGGAGCGGCTGCCACGGCGAGCCCAACGGCGTACCCGCCCGCAACGCACCCGTCGCACGCTCATCGGACGAACTACCGGTGCGGGTGTTCGCCGAAGCGGAACTGTCCGAGTACACCGACGAGCCCGACTCCGCCCACTGGCTGGTCGTGTGCACCCCGCACGACAACCGCGTCTCCCAACTGCGCGCGGGTCAGGCAACGAGCGCGATCCTGCTGCAGGCCACCTACCTCGGCCTGGCGACGAGCCTGCAATCCGAACCTCTCGGCATGCTGGATCTCCGCGACCAGATCCGCACCACGGTCCTGCAGGAATGCGCCTATCCGCACGTCATGATCCGAGTCGGCGTCATGCCGCACGCCGCGGCACCCTTGGAATCCACCCCGCGCCGCCCGGTGACCGAGGTCATCGAAACGAACTGAATCACCTGGTCGATCGGTGTTTCGACGGCGTCGGCGCGAGGTCGGCTGATTGCTTCGATGGATTGCGGGCATGTCCACCACAGGGCGGTCTCGTCCTCGAAAAGGAGCTGCGCGATGAATCAGTCAGAGAAACAGTTTCCCGATGACGCTCGGACCACTCGAACCCATGCCGGCGAGTCGATCAGGGACACCAGGAATTGGCCCGGATTGATTCTTGCCGCTGTCGGGCTGGTGCTGCTCGGTCTCACGCTCACCGCGGCCGGGTACGGCTTCGGCGGCTGGGCTGTGCTCGCGGGTGTGGCGTGCGCGGTGTGTCTGGTGGTGGGGATCGGGCTCGTGGTCGCCGAGCACCGACGGGTGAAGGCGCAGGAGGGTCTCGCCTTGGGCGAGCCACGGGGACACTGAGATGGTCGTCCTGCGGGCGCCGCGGGTCTACCGGCCGCAGGCCGATACCTGGCTGCTCAGTCGTGCGATGCGTGAAGTGCCGTCGCTGTCCGGCGGGCGGGTGCTCGACGTCTGCTCGGGGACCGGCGCGCTCACCATGGCCGCCGCCGCGGCGGGCGCGAGCAGTCTGACCGCCGTCGACCTGTCCTGGTCGGCGCTGATGTCGACATGGATGAACTGCCGGTTGCGCGGCATCGCGGTGGAGTTGCTGCACGGCGATTTCGGATCCGCGCTGCGGCTGCCGCGCTTCGACGTGGTGGTCGCGAATCCGCCCTATGTTCCCGCGGGCCGGGCGACCGGTCGCGGTGCGGCGCTGGCCTGGGACGCGGGCGCCGACGGCCGAAGTGTGCTCGACCGGTTGTGCGCGATGCTGCCGGACCTGCTCACCGAGCGTGGCGTCGGGTTGATCGTGCATTCGGCGATCAGCGACCCCGAGCGCAGCCTGTGCCAACTGCGTGGAATCGGCGCGAACGCCCAGGTCGCGGCGACCGGAACGGTGCCGTTCGGACCGGTCATGCGGTCTCGCGCCGGATGGTTGGCCGCCAACGGCTTCATCCGGCCCGGCCAGCGCGAGGAGGAACTGGTGGTGATCCGTGTCGACCGAACATCGTCTCCCGTCGCCGACCTCGCCTGAGGCGCGGCGGGTCGTGCTCACCGACGGCGGGCCCGCGCTCATCGACGGTCCCGTCGACGTGGTCACCCCCGACGGGACGGTCCTGCACTGCGACCGTTTCGTGGTGGCGCTGTGTCTGTGTCGCCGGTCGAGCACCTACCCGCTGTGCGATACGAGCCACCGGCGCCGGCGTCATCCGAGGAGTACCGAATGACGGCTCTGCGATCACTGCCGCGCCCGCGTGGCGAGTTGTCTGCCGCGGTCACCGAATTGCTCACGCGGACACCGGGTTCGGCGGTTCCCGAGGTCGGCGGACTCGACCCCTACGGCGAGGATCTCCTGCTGACCCTGCACACCTGTTACGAACTGCACTATCAGGGATTCGCCGGTGTCGACGAGAACTGGGAGTGGGATCCCGACCTGCTGCGACTGCGCCGCGACCTGGAGAACCAGCTGCTCACAGCCCTGCATGCCGATGTCCCCGGCGGCGAGGACGTCGAGGCAGAACTCGACCGTCTCCTCGAACCGACCCGTGACACCGACGGCATCGCGGGATTCCTCGCCGAGCGGGGGACGGCCGATCGGTTGCGCGAATACTTCGTCCACCGGTCGATCTATCACCACATCGAAGCCGACCCGTACGCCTGGGTGATCCCGCGCCTGCGCGGACAGGTGAAAGCGTCGCTGGTGGCGGTCGAGTTCGACGAGTTCGGCGCCGGCCGCGGCGAACGCGTGCACGCGCGACTCTTCGCCGATCTCCTGTCCGGCGCCGACCTCGAGCCGGGCTACCTGCACTACCTCGACACCGTGCCCGCGCCGATGCTGGCGCTGGTGGACATGATGACGTTGTTCGGCCTGCACCGTGGCCTGCGCGGCGCGCTGATCGGCCATTTCGCGACCGCCGAGATCACCTCGCCGCCTGCGTCGCGCCGGTTGGCCGAGCTCGCCCGCACGCTGCTCCCGCATCCCGCGTGCGCGCACTTCTACACCGAACACGTCGAAGCCGACGCCGTGCACGAACAGGTGATGCGGCGCGATGTCATCGCCGGATTGCTGGCCACCGAACCCGGCCGAGCTGCCTCGGTCGTGTTCGGCATCCAGGCGACGAACCTGCTCGAGGATCGCTTCGCCGATCACGTCCTGACGTGCTGGAACGCGGATCGCAGCTCGTTGCGCGAGGCACTCAGTGCACCCGCCGCACCTGCGTGAAGGTGATCCCGACGGGGTAACCGCCCTGTTCCCGGTCGTAGGCCTCGTGGTCTGCGGTGAGATGGTCGGTGATCGAGTGCATCACGTGCCAGCCGAATCCGGTCGTGTCGACCGGGTGGTCGCTGTCGCAGACCGCGGCAACCGCGACCCGGATCCGGAATCCGTCGGCGGTGACCTCGCAGTGGATCTCGGACTCGGGTACCGCGTCCAGGATCAGGCACGTGGCCGCCTCGTCGAGCGCGACGCGGATATCGGCTACCTCGTCGACCGTGAAACCGGCGATCAAGGCGACAGTTTCGGCGACCGCCCGGAGCATGACAACCTGGCTCAGATCGGCGTCGATCTGGACGCGGGTCGATGTCGCACGGGTCGAGTCGGTGATGATCCGGTCGCTCGAATCCACGATGTCCTCCTCCCGAGCGTGCGCCGGAGTGGCTTCATCGAGCGCATACCCAGGATCAGGGTGATCGAAACGGCCTGTCAGTGACCTGGTTCCGATCGGGAGGCTTCGTCGATCGACAGGTAACACCGGAACAGCGGCCGCACACCGACCAGATCCAGCGCTCGCTCCACCTCACGGGTGCCGGTGAGCAGGCGAATGTCGACCCGGTGCGTCCACGCCTCGACCTTGGCGTCGCGCAGCATCGCCGCGACGCGGATACTCAGGAATTCGGTGTCGCGCAGGTCGATGACGACGACGCGTGCGCCCGAACGCACGGAGCGATCGAGGAGCGAACGGAATCGCGGCATGCGCGCCGCGTCGAGCTCGATGCCGCCCTGCAGTACCCAGCAGCCAGGTCGTCCCGGGTCGCGCAAGGCCGGCTCGGCCGCGGTATCCGCGGAGCAGCCGCGGTACCAGCGCAGCCGACTCGAATGCCGACGATCCGTGACGACAGACATGAAACCTCCTGTGCGACAGGAATGACCGGTCGTCGCTGCCGACAGGCGTCTACCGGCTCGGGGGAGCGGTAGACGAGGACCGGGGTCGGCTGGAGGTCTCAACCTGGAACAATTCTGGCACGTGTCGCCGCCGCTGTCACTGGGTCGACGTCGGCTCGGCGAGCGCTTGCTCACGCAGAAAGGTCAAGGTCCGCGACAGGATCCGCGAGACCTGCATCTGCGAGACACCCAGGTGCTCGGCGATCTGGCCCTGCGTCTGGGACTCGTAGAAACGCATGATCAGCACCTGCCGTTCCTCGGCGGGCAGCGCGGCGATCAGCGGGCGTACCGCCATCGCATCCTCGGTGAGTTGGTAGCAGGGCTCGTCGCTGCCGAGCGTGTCGGTGATCGGCTGGGTGGAGTTGTCTCGGCCGTCGTGGGTGACGCCGTCGATGGAGTTGGTCTGATAGCCGTTGCCCGCGACCAGCGTGCGGGTCACCTCGACCAGGTCGACATCGAGTTCGTCGGCGAGTTCGTGCGCGGTGGGGAACCGGCCGAGCCGCTGCGAGAGTTCCTCGGTGGCGGGCCCGATCCTGAGCTGGATCTCCTTGAGCCGGCGCGGCACCCGGACCGCCCACGTGCGATCACGGAAGTGCCTGCGCACCTCACCCATGATCGTCGGGATCGCGAAGGACAGAAATGAGGAGCCGCGGGTGACGTCATAGCGATCTACGGCGAGCACCAGGCCCACCCTGGCGGTCTGCTCGAGGTCGTCGAACTGCTCGCCGCGGCCGTTGAACTTGCGCGCGATGTGATCGGCGAGCGGCAAGCACAGTTCGATGACCTGCGCGCGCACGGTGTCGTGGTGTTCGTCGCCGGGCTCGAACGCCCGCAGCTTCTCGAACCACGGTTCGATGTTGTCGTAGCTGTCGCCGTGCGAATGCGATCGCCGGGCGGTCGAACGGTCGGCCGAAACTGTCGTTGATTCCCATGTCATCGCTACTTGCCTCACTTCCAGGCGGTTGCAGATGTGTTCATGGGGTACCCACCGGGACCCGGGGCTATGCCCTACCCACGAGGCTAGCGCGCAATGGTCACGACTTGGCAGGTCCGTGCAATCGCCGGATCCAGCCGAATTCGACCGTGGTGGGGTAGCCGCCGCGGGCCGCGTCGAACCCGGCGTAGTCGGTGCGCAGCGCGTCGGTCAGCGTCGCGACGACATGCCAGCCGAAGGACTGCTCATCGAGGGCGGCGGGCTCTCGTGCCACTGCGCTCACCCGGGCGCCGAGCGCTCCGTCCCCGCCGGTGAACGCGCAGTCGAGCAGGGAGTCCGGCGTCGCGATCAGCATCAACGCGGTGGCGACCTCGTCGAGGGCCAGCAGCAGGTCGGTGACCTCGTCGAGCGCGAAACCACCGACGAGCAGCACTGTCTCGGCGAGGGCGTGCACCATGCTCAGCTGGTCCAGTTCGGCGGGCACCTGGAACCCGACAGTTCTCGAGCGGGGAGCGGTGTCGCGATCTCGAGCCCGCACGCCACCTCCCTCATCCACTACCGTTTGTCGGAGGTTACCCCGTAACCGCCGGGTCACGCCTCGAGCTCATTTCGGGTCGTTGCCCGTCGACTCCGGTTCTCCCGGTCGCCTGCCCCGGGTCTTGCGCATCACCAGCACCACCGCGACGAGGGCAACCAAAGCCACGATCGCAATTATCTCCATAGGCGCCGCTTACCCCACGAGCCGAGTCCGAACCGCTGTTTGCCCCGCCGATAACGCGGTAGTCCGTCGAAGAAGTGGCAGGCCGTTCTCCGAATTCCCCGCGCGCGACGAAGGGACGACGAAATACCATGACCGACCGCGATATTCCGTCCGAATTCACCCATCCGCCGACTCCGCCCGACGAGGACGCCGCGACACCGTGTGAGCAGGCGGGTCCGGCAGCCGACCAGCAGGGGCCCGCGCTGCGCAGCCCCACGGGTGCGCCGATTCCCGGTGACGCGAGCGTGCGCGCCCAGCAGGGGCCTCGGCTGACCACCCCGCAGGGCGCGGGGGTGGCCGACACCGATCACGCGCTCAAGGCGGGACCGCGCGGCCCGACGCTGCTGCAGGACTTCCACCTGCGCGAGAAGATCACCCACTTCGATCACGAACGCATCCCCGAGCGGGTCGTGCACGCTCGGGGCACCGCCGCTCACGGTGTGTTCGTCGCCAACGGCGCCGCCGCGTCGCTGACCCGCGCGAAATTCCTGGCCGCCGACGCGCGCACGCCGGTCTTCGTACGGTTCTCGACGGTGCTCGGCTCACGCGGGTCGGCCGACACGGTGCGCGACACCCGCGGTTTCGCGGTGAAGTTCTATACCGGCGAAGGGGTCTACGACCTGGTCGGTAACAACATTCCGGTGTTCTTCATCCAGGAAGCGATCAAATTCCCCGATGTGATCCACGCAGGCAAGCCCGAGCCGGATCGGGAGATCCCGCAAGCGCAATCCGCCCACGACACTTTCTGGGATTTCGTCACGCTGCACACCGAGGCGACCGCCCATACCTTCTGGAACATGTCGGACCGGGCGCTGCCACGGTCGTTGCGGATGATGGAGGGATTCGGCGTCCACACCTATCGCCTCGTTGCCGAGGACGGCACGACGAGTCTGGTGAAATTCCACTGGAAGCCGCGCCTTGGCGTGCATTCGATGCTGTGGGAGGAAACACAGCTCACGGCCGGTTTCGACCCGGACTTCCATCGCCGGGATCTGGCCGACACGATCGCGGCGGGCTACGCACCGGAATGGGATTTCGGTGTGCAGGTATTTCCCGACACTCCCGATCACCTCTTCGAGGGCATCGATCTGCTCGACCCGACCAAGATCGTCCCCGAGGAACTCGCGCCGGTGCGGACCATCGGCACCTTGCGGCTCACCGCGAATCCGGAGAATTTCTTCGCCGAAACCGAACAGGTGGCCTTCTGCCCCACACATCTGGTTCCGGGCATCGAGGTCACCGACGACCCACTGCTGCAGGGCAGGCTGTTCTCCTATCTCGACACCCAGATCAGTCGGCTCGGCGGCCCGAATTTCACCCAGTTGCCGATCAATACGCCGCACGCCGACGTCAACGACCTCTTTCGGGACGGGATACACCAGGGTGCCGTCCACCCCGGAGTCGCTGCCTACAAACCCAATTCGCTCGGCGGCGGGTGCCCCTACGCGGCGAGTTTCGCCGGCGAAGCCTTCGTCGAATCGCCGACACCCATTCCGCCGCCGACCGCGAAACTGCGGACCTCCGCCAACAGTGCGGGATCGGTGTCGTTCGCCGACCATTACTCGCAGCCGCGCATGTTCTATCGCAGCCTGACCACCGGCGAACAGCAGCATCTCGCCGATGCGTTCTCCTTCGAACTCGGGAAATGCCAGTCCGAGACGATTCAGCGGCGCGCTCTGCAGATGCTGGTCAATGTCGACGACGGGCTGGCCGACTACGTCGCCGGTCAACTCGGTCTCGACAAGCCCGCCCCGAACAGCGACCATGTCGACCTCGCGCCGAGTCCCGCGTTGTCGCAGCGACACGGCAGTTTCCCGGTGGACGGGCGGACGGTGGCGCTGCTGGTCGATGACACCACCTCGGGCGACGCGATACGGGAGGTCTCGACCGCGCTGGAAGAGGCCAGGGTCCGGCCGATGGTTGTCGCGGTGCGCGGCGGTGTCATCGACGGTGTGCCGGTGGCGCGGACTTTCGCCACGATGCGATCGGTCGAATTCGACGGCGCGCTGTTGCTGGCCGCGCCGGCGGACTCCCGCGTGAACCTGCTGGTCGAGGAGATGTGGCGGCACGGCAAGGCGATCGCCGCGGTCGGCACCGCGGCCTCGGTGCTGCAGCGCAACGACATCGAACCCGATGCACCCGGCATCACCGTCGCCGACGCGGCGGCAGCGACGAGCGCGCTGCTCACCGATCTGGCCGAGCATCGTGCGTGGGCGCGCATCGAAGCCGGCTCCTGACCCACACCGACACTGCGCGCGTCCGTCGTTTCGAGTGCGAATGCGCGGGCATCCCACGAGTGTGGCGATCAGCCGAATGTGGAACGGGCGCCGAAGAAACGGCTCAGCCACGCTTTCGTAGGACGGTGTCGACACCGGAGTTACCTCGGGGCAGGTCGAGCGCACCATCACGATGCCAACGACGTCATCGCGGTGCGCGCTCGACCTGCGTCGCGGCCTTTCGCGGGTGCCCAACGGCGTGCGCCCGCCGCAACACCGACGACAGGAGGCGATGATGTTCGCGATCGAGCGCACCGAGTCGAACCCGGTGCCGACGCCGCCGGAACCCACACCACCAGGCCCGCCGCCGGACCCGTTCCTGCCGAACCCGGGCGATCCGGTGCCCGCTCCACCCAGCCCGCCGAGCCCGCCCGGCCCGGATCCGATTCCGCGCCCGCCGAGCCCGCCCGGCCCGGATCCGGTGCCCCCGCCGCCGAGCCCGCCCGGTCCCGATCCGGTGCCCGCCCCGCCGACTCCGCCCGGTCCCGGTGACCCGGTGCCCGTTCCGCCGGAGCCGCCGGGCCCCGACGTTCCCCCGCCGCCGATCCTTCGAGGTCTCAGCGCGGCACTAGATCTCGGCTCGGCTCGGACCGCGTCCTCGGTGTCACCGCGCCTCGAACTCGCGGCGCGGCCATAGGGAATCAGGGAGGTCGGTTCTCTGGACCACCGCCCGGCCCCGCTGGGTGTCGCCACTAACCGTTGCGGTCCACCTGGGCGCCTTCGTGCGCGGTCAGCAGGACGTGGTCGAGCCGGGTGCGCAACCGCACCTCGTCACCGGCCACCGTCGGCAGCGCGGCGACCACGCGTTCGGCGATGGCGCGTAGCTTCACGTTGGTCTCCTGCGAGCGCCACTGGAGTACCCGGAACGCCTGGTCGGCGCTGACGCTGTAGGCGAGCATCAACGCGCCTTTGGCCTGTTCGATCACCATGCGCGCCTCCAGCAGCACCGGCAGGGTGCTGTCGAGCGCCTCGCGCCGGTATTCGGCCGCGGTGTCGGACAGGTCGATGTAATAGCCCTCGGTGCCGATCACCGTCCCGTCCACGTCGGCGAGCGGCTCCGACACGACCAGCACATCGCGCACCCGGCCGTGCGTATCGATGATGCGGTGGTGGCTGGAGAACGCGCCGCTGTCCTCGACCGAGGTGATCATGGCCGCGACCCGATCACGATCGTCGGGATGCTTGTGCGAGAGCAGCATTTCGGTCGTCGGCACGGTGCCGGGCTGGTAACCGTGCATCCGCGCGACCTCATCGGACCATTCCCATTGCCGGGTGGCGAATCGAAACCGGAATCGGCCGACCGTCAACGAGTCGCCGACCCCGACCACGCGTTCGACAAGCGCGCGCTCTGCGGTGGATGCGTTGTCCAGTTCGGTCATGTGTTGATTATTCACCCTGGACGCCGAGCCTGTTTGCACCTGACAGACCCGGGTAGGCCGTCGATGGGTCCCCAGGACGGCCCACGGCCACCGAGTGGCCGAGAAACAGCCTGAAAGGAATGTCATGGGTATCGCTGACAAGGCGAAGAACAAGGCCGAAGAGCTGGCAGGCAAGGCCAAGGAGGCCACCGGCCGCGCCACCGACGATCGCGATCTCGAGAACGAGGGTCGCGGCGAGCAGGCCAAGTCGAACCTGAAGGACGCAGGCGAGAAGGTCAAGGACGCTTTCCGCGACTGACCGGCCACGCCGCCGGGGTCATCGGTCCTTCACCGGGCCGATGACCCGGGCCCGCTCCGCAGGTGCTGGAGGTGAGCAAGTGTCCGCGCATGTACCGACGGTCGGCGTCGAGGAAGAGTTCCTGCTGACCGATCCCGCGTCCGGCGCGCCCGCGCCGAAGAACACGCTGGTCGCCGAGACGGCGAAGAAGGCCGGGATCGATCTGCAGCTGGAGCTGACGAGCTGTCAGGTCGAGACGAGTAGCGCGGTGCACTCCGAGATCGGCGCCTTGCTGGCGGAATTGCGGACCGCACGGCGCCGGGTGGCCGAATGCGCGGCCGAGCACGGCACCCGGTTGCTGGCGGTCGCGGTTCCACCGACCGTCCCCGAGGGATACCCGGTTACCGATACGCCGCGCTATCAGCGGATCGCGCACTCTTTCGGCATGATCGCCCACGAGCAGGGGCTGTGTGGGTGCCACGTGCACGTGGCGGTGCCCGACCGCGAAACCGCGGTGCTGGTGAGCAATCATGTCCGGCCACGATTGCCGGTACTGCTCGCCTTGACCGCGAATTCGGCGATCTACCGCGGCAGCGAGACCGGCTACGCGAGCTGGCGCAGTATTTTGTGGCGCCGGTGGCCCAGCGCCGGTCCGCCGCCGTATTTCGCGTCGCTGCGTGACTACGAATCGATGGTCGCGATGATGCGATCCAGCGGCAGCATCCTGGACAACAAGATGGTCTATTGGGATGTCCGCCCGTCGGAATCCTTTCCGACTGTCGAGATCCGCGTGAGCGATGTCCCGGCGACAGCCGAGGAATCCGCCTTGCTGGCCGCCCTCATCCGCGGAATCGTCGCTACCGCGCTCGACGCGATCGCGCAGGACATTCCCGCTCCCACGGTGCCCGGCGAAGTCCTGCGCGCCGCCTATTGGAACGCCGCGCGATCCGGGCTCGACGGCAACGGCCTCGACCTCGTCGCGGGTCGCGTCGTTCCCCACCAGGACCTGCTGGCCGGGCTGGTCGAGGACATCGCGCCGGCATTGCATCGTTGTGGTGACCACGACTTCGTCACCGATGCGGTCAGGGCGCTCGGTGAGCGCGGAAACGGCGCGCGCCGTCAGTTGGCGGCGATGAACCGGCGACGCGAGATCGCCGATGTGATCGGTGAACTCGCCGACGCCACCCTCGAGGGCTGCCGCTGATCGCGAGGCCGCGCGCATCAGATCCATCACATCCGCAGACACCATCGATTCGGCGTGCTGAAATGGGATCACCAGCCGATTTTGAGCCACCAGGACCGGCTGGGGCAGTGTGTATGCCTGCCGGTGTCGAGGGATCGGGCACTCGTGAACACCCATTCCGGCCATGGCGACCAACCGTCGCGGATCGATGAATCCGACTCGGCACTGCGGGCGGAGGTCACCCTCCATCACACGGCCACTGTTCTGCATGTGCACGGCGAGATCGACGCGTGCAACCTGCCTCGATGGCGCGCCGTTCTCGACGCAGCCATCACGGCGGAGGGCGAGTCGGGCCACCTGGTGATCGACATCAGAGACGTGACGTTCATGTCCTGCCGGGCAATCCTCGACATGGCGACCCGCGCCCAGCAGAGCCGGCTGCGGATGAGTGTGGTCAATCTCGTGCCGTCGGTCACCAACCGGATCATCGTCGCGGCCGGTCTCACCGAGTGGCTACCCGTCTACCCGAGCCGAACCGAGGCTCTGGCCGCCGCGCCCGCGCAGCCCACCCGAACGATTCCCCCGGCGTCGTGGACGCCGACGTAGACCTGGGCAGGCAACCCAGGCCCGGGTTCAATCGTTCGCAACGGAGTCGGTGAGAATCGGCAGCAACGCCTTGGCGCTGACCATGTGGTCCTGCCCGGCGAGCACCCGATGCGACGCCTGGGGAATCGCCGCGGCGAGCTCCCGGGACACCTGATGCATCCCGGTCGGGTTCTTCTCCCCGACAACGACTTTCACGGGAACCCGGATCTCCTCGAACCGTTGCACCGGAGGCAGTGTTTCGGTGATCGCGATGTCGTACATCAGGGTGGGGGCGAGGGCCTTCATCGTTGTCCACCCGGGAAACAGCGGCAGCAGCGCGACGAACGCGCCCGGCATCCCGATCCCGCGCAGAAACGCCTTCAGCGCTCGCGCGTTCTTCGCCTGGTCGAGCAGCGCCCGCACCGTGGCGGCCAGCTCGGCGTAGGACGCCTGTTCGGTCTCGTCGTGCACATAGGGGGCGTCGTAGATCACGACCCTGTCGATCTTGTCCGGCATCCGTACCGCCGCTTCGAGCGCCAGCGCGGCACCCGAGGAATGTCCGTAGAGAATCGCGCGCCCACCGGCGGCGTCCACCATCGCCTCGATGTCGTCGACTTCCCGCTCGATCGCATACGGCTGCAGGTCCCCGCTGTCCCCGCGCCCGCGCCGGTCGTAGTTGTAGACGGTGAAGCGCGTGGCGAACACCCGCACATCGCCGGCGATCGGCCGAAACCGCCGGAAACACGTCGCGCCGGTGATGTACACCAGCGCGGGCCCGTCACCGGACACGTCGTAGGCGAGTTCGGTGCCATCTTTCGACGTAGCGATCCTCATAGCTCGTTCCTTTCGGTGCCCGGCGCGCGCGGATCCCGATCGATCCACTGTCTACCACTACGACGATGTCGCCCCCGCGAACTCATCGGTGCGCCACGGGAGCCCGGCCCGGCGGAGCGGTATATTGCGCCGCGGCCCGACCGGGAACGTGTTCGACGCGACGAATCAGGAGGATTCAGTGGTGATGGGATCAGGCACGGAGTCGGCGTCGATTGTCGTGCGTCGATGCGCACGGGCGGTCGCGGTGGTGCTGGCCGTCTGCGCTTCGGCGGTCCCAGCCGCCTCCGCCGATCCCGCGGCAGCCGGTCTCGAATTCTATTCTCCGGCACCGGATTCGGTGGCCGGCGAGCACGGATCGGTGATCTCGTCACAGCCGATTGCCGGGGAGCCGGGCTTGCCTGGGGCGCGCAATTTCCTTGTGCTCTACCGGTCGGTGGATGTGCACGGTCAGCCGGTCGCCGTCTCCGGTACGGTCGCTGTTCCCGAGGGAACGCCGCCGCCCGGCGGTTGGCCGCTGATCTCCTGGGCACACGGCACCACCGGCACCGCCGATGTGTGCGCACCGTCGCGGGACACCGGTACGGGGTTCCCCGCTCACGACTACACCTCGTTGACGCGCGCGACCCTGGCACGATGGATCGCCGCCGGATACGCGGTGGCGCAGACCGACTATCAGGGTTTGGGTACGCCGGGCCCGCACGGGTATCTGATCGGGGAGGCCGAGCAGCGTGCGGTCGCGGACATGGCGCTGGCGGCGCGGGTGATCGCGCCCGAGATCGGGACTCGCTGGGTGGCGATGGGACATTCGCAGGGTGGTCAGGCCGCCGTCTACGCCAACGCGCGCTCGCAGCAGTGGGCGCCGCAGTTGCGCTTGCTCGGTGCGGTGGCGATGGCACCCGCCTCGCATCTGGGGCCGGTCGTGCAGGCTTTCGCCCTCGCCCAGCGAACCGGCATCGCGGCGAAGGTGGACGCACCGGCGGGCTCGGTGTCGTTCATTCCGTTGTTCATCCGTGGCGCCCAGACCGTCGCCGACATCGATCCGTCGGCCTTTCTTACCGCCGAAGCTGATTCGATGGTGGGCCAGGCCGATGACCGCTGCATCGGACAGCTGCGTGAGCGGGATTCCTGGGGCGGGCTCGGCGCGGGTGACACGTTCTCCGCCGACGCCGATCCCAGTGCGCTGGTGCGAGTTCTCGACGGCAACGACCCCAGCGGGCTGGCGCTGACCACTCCGATGCTGGTGTTGCAGGGCAAGGCCGACACCGTCGTCCTGCCCGCCGGCACCGACGCCATGGTCGCTCAGC
The DNA here is from genome assembly GCF_042794235.1 of Nocardia sp. NPDC056541. NCBI lineage: Bacteria > Bacillati > Actinomycetota > Actinomycetes > Mycobacteriales > Nocardiaceae > Nocardia > Nocardia sp. NPDC056541. The sequence goes on along the minus strand of NZ_JBHTUD010000021.1, from coordinate 28,157 downwards.
AGCAGCTGACCGGCCAACCCGTGGAATACCGCACCTACCCCGGCGTCGATCACCGCGCCATCCTCGGCGCGAGCAACGACGACGCCCTCGCCTGGGTGAACGCCCGCTTCGCCCGCTGACTCACAGCGCGCACGTCCCGGTGATCCCGCCGGTCGTGATGTCCGGTGAAACCACGGCGGATGTGGTCGAGGTCCACGATGGCCCACGGCCGGATTGGTAGCGTGGCCGAGGTACGCCCAGTGGTTGCGTACGTGCTGGTAGCGGGCCCGGAGGGTCTGTGCGGAGTCGGTGTCCCACGACGAGAGGCCGTTCGATGCGAGCGCGGATCAAGGTGACTGTCGATGGGCGGACGCGGGTGGTGGACATCGACACCCGCACCACCCTGTTGGATGCCCTGCGTGAACAGCTGGGCGTCACCAGCCCGAAGAAGGGCTGCGATCGCGGGCAGTGCGGGTCGTGCACTGTCCTGCTGGACGGCCGACGGGCGACGTCGTGCCTCGCGCTGGCCGTCGCACACGACGGGGCGACAATCGTCACCGCCGACGGACTGGCCGACGGTGACGACCTGCATCCGGTCCAGCGAGCATTCCTCGAACACGACGGCTTCCAGTGCGGCTACTGCACGCCGGGCCAGATCTGTTCGGCGGTCGGCATGCTCGACGAGGTGCGGGCGGGCGCCCCGAGTCACGTGACGGCGGACCCCGCGGGCGAGATCGTGCTGAGCGCCGACGAGATCCGGGAACGAATGAGCGGCAATCTGTGTCGCTGCGGGGCGTATCCGAACATCGTCGCGGCGATTCAGGAGGTCGCTCGATGAGGGAGTTCGCCTACGAACGCGCCACTGATGCGGGGCAAGCGGTAGCGGCGGTACTCGCCGACCCCGACGCCGTATTCCTCGGTGCGGGAACCAATCTCGTCGATCACCTCAAACTGGGGATCATCGCGCCGGGCAAGCTCGTCGATGTCAGCGGACTGCCGTTCGATCAGGTGACCCCGCTGCCCGACGGCGGTGTCCGCATCGGGTCGGCGGTGCGCAATGCCGATCTCGCCGCGCATCCGGTCATCCGGGCGCGGTACCCGATGCTGTCGGCGGCACTGTTGGCGGGCGCGTCGGCCCAGTTGCGCAATCTCGCCACCACCGGCGGAAATCTGTTGCAGCGCACCAGATGTCCCTACTTCCAGGATTCGACTGTGCCGTGCAACAAGCGCGAACCGGGCAGCGGATGCTCGGCGATCGGCGGGTTCGATCGCGACCAGGCCATCCTCGGCGCGTCCGATCAGTGCATCGCCACCCATCCCTCCGACATGGCGGTGGCGATGGCCGGGCTGGGTGCGGTCGTGCGGGTGCTCGGCGCCGTCGGTGAGCGCGAGATCCCACTGGCCGACTTCTACCGGCTGCCCGGCGACGAACCCGACCGGGACACGGTCCTCGACCACGGTGACCTGATCACCGCCGTCGACCTGCCCGCGCTCGAGTGGGCGAGCACCTCCACCTACCGCAAGGTCCGCGATCGTGCGTCGTTCGCGTTCGCCCTGGTGTCGGTGGCCGCCGCCGTCGACATCGCCGACGGCCTCGTGCGAGATGTGCGGATCGCGTTCGGCGGTGTCGCTGCCAAACCATGGCGGGCATTCGCCGCCGAGGCCCGACTGCGTGGCCGGGCCGCCACCGAGGAGAACTTCGCCGCCGCGGCCGATGCCGAACTCGCCGACGCGCGCGCACAGCGTCAGAACGGTTTCAAGATCCCTTTGGCGCGCAATGTGCTGGTCGCGACCCTGCGCGAGCTGAGCGAGGTGCGATGAATTCGCCGGCGATCGGCAGCTCACCCACCCGTGTCGACGGACCGGCCAAACTCCGTGGTGTCGCGCCCTACGCGATGGAGCATCCGCAGCGGGATCCGTTGTACGGCTTCGTGATTCAGTCGACGATCGTCCGCGGGCGCATCCGCGAGATCGACACTTCCGTGGCCGCACGGATGGACGGCGTCGTCACCGTGCTGACCCACCACAATGCTCCCCGGCTGGCCGTCGACGACGACAACGAACTGTTCATCCTGCAAAACGGCGAGGTCGCGTTCCGTGGGCAAGTGATCGGCGCCGTCATCGCGACGAGCCTGGAAGTCGCCTGCGAAGCCGCCGCCCAGGTGCGCGTGACCTATGACGAGCAGCCCGCCGCCGTCACCCTCGACGCCGACCTCTACACCCCGCAGGAGGTGAGCGGTGGCTTTCCCACCGACACCACGATCGGTGACGTCGACGCCGCCATGGCGATCGCCCCGGTCACCATCGACCACACCTATACGACCGCGATGGTCCACAACAACCCGATGGAACCGCATGCCACCATCGCGCACTGGACCGACGACACCTTGACGCTGTTCGACTCCACCCAGGGCCCGCACGTGGTGCGCGCCGAGATCGCGGCCCTGTTCGGCCTGGCGCCCGAGCGGGTGCGGGTGATCGCGCCCTTCGTCGGCGGTGGCTTCGGATCCAAAGGTGAGCCGCACGCCAATATCGTGCTCGCGGCGATGGCCGCGAAACTCTGCGACGGGCGACCCGTGAAACTGCCGCTGACCAGGCAACAGCTGTTCTCTCTCGCCGGTTATCGGACGCCGACCCGCCAGCGGGTCCGGCTCGGCGCGCACCCCGACGGCACCTTGACCGCCATCGCCCACGACGCGATCGCGCAGGTCTCCACGGTGAAGGAGTTCGCCGAGCAGACCGCCGTGGCGACCCGCGTGATGTACTCGGCGGCCAGCCGATCGACCTCGCATCGTTTCGCGGCACTGAATGTTCCCGTCTCGTCATGGATGCGGGCGCCCGGGCACTGTCCGGGCATGTTCGCCGCGGAGACGGCGATGGACGAACTCGCGGTCGCCCTCGGTATGGACCCGATCGCCTTGCGCATCCACAACGAACCCCAGGTCGACCCGGAATCAGGGCGCCCGTTCTCCACCCGTGGGCTGGTCGAATGCCTGGGTGCCGGGGCGCAGCGCTTCGGCTGGGCAGAGCGTGACCCGGCACCGAAGTCGCGCCGCGATGGCCGATGGCTGATCGGATCCGGGGTCGCCGCGGCGACCTACCCGGCCGACACCGCCGGGGGCAACAGCGCCCGCGTGCGCCACAGCGGCGACCGCTACGAAGTCGCCATCGACGCCGTCGATATCGGTACCGGCACCTGGACCTCCCTCGGCCAGATCGCCGCCGACGCCCTCGGGGTCGACACGGATCGCATCGATCTGCGCATCGGCGATTCCGACCTCCCCCAGGGGACGGTCGCGGGCGGTTCGGCCGGCATGGCGTCGTGGGGTTCGGCCGTGGTGGCCGCCGCGCGAGCGTTCCGTGACCGCTTCGGGCCGGAACCCGCCGACGGTGCCGAGATCACGGTCGAGGCGCCCGAATATCCAGGGAGAGAGAACTTTTCGACTCATGCGTTCGGCGCGCACTTCGTCGAGGTCCGCGTGCACACCGACACCGCCGAGATCCGGGTTCCGCGCGTGGTCAGCGTTTTCGGCGCGGGCCGCATCATCAATCCACGGATGGCCCGTTCCCAGTTCATCGGCGCTGTCACCATGGGTCTGTCGATGGCGCTGTGGGAAGAGAGCGAGTTCGATCCGCGCCTCGGCGCCGTGGTCAACCACGATCTCGCCGGGTACCACATCCCGGTCAACGCCGATATCGGCGAGATCGACGTCAGCTGGATCGACGAACACGATCCGCATCTGAACCCGATGGGCAGCAAGGGAATCGGCGAGATCGGCATCGTCGGCTCGGCGGCCGCGGTCGGCAACGCGATCTACCACGCCACCGGCGTGCGCGTTCGCCGCGTCCCCATTCACCTCGAAGACCTGCTCGGCGCGCTCTGATCAGCAGCGGGTCGGCGCGGGTTCGCCGCGGAACCTGGCTTCGATGAAGTTCCAGGCCTCCGGCAGACCCGCTACCGCGGTCGTCATGTGCTCGGCGATCTGATAGCGGGAGAACGTGACCGGCGCGCCTGCCGCGCAGTAGCGGGTGGCTACGTCCTCGACGGCGTCGAAGGGTGTCAGTTCGTCGAAGACGCCCTGCCAGATCAACATCGGCGTCTCGGGCACCTCGGGGTCGTAGCGCAAACTGTTCTCCCGCAACACCGCTCGTGCCTCGGGGCTGTCCATCAGGGACTTGGTCGCTGCCAGCTGTTCGGCGCTGCGGGCTATACCGTGGAACAGCAGGAAGCGCCGGCATTCGTCAGCGGTGAAATCACGGAACCACAGGCCCTCGCCGTTGAGCTGGTCGGAAATGGGCAGACGCTGGGGGTATTCGCGCTCCAGACCCATCGCCGCCGCCCAGGCGAGGCCGAAACCGGGATGGTGCCCGAAGCCGATCCCGAGGGCCATCTGTTCGAGGTCGGCCGGGATGCCGCCGGCGGCGACGCCCGCGAGCGTCAATTCCGGTGCGTAGGTCGGTTGCAGCGCGGCCGCCCACGCGGTCGCCAGCCCGCCGCCGGAGTACCCGGCGAGTGCGATGGGGGACTGGCCGAGGCCGAGTTCGGGCGCGCGCTGGAGCGCTCGCACACTGTCGAGGGTGACCATGCCGCTGAGCCGGGCGGCGCCGTAGGCGACATTCGGCCCGAGGTAGTCCGGCAAGGCGACCGCCCAACCGCGGCCCAGCGGCAGAGCCGCGCCGAACGCGTCGGGGGTCTCGTCGTTGATCAGCGAGGTGGAAGGGTTGCATTTGGTGCCGAGGGAATTGATCAGCGCCTGGTAGGACACCAGCGGCGGGTTCGTGACACCGGCGGGGATCAGGACCGTGGTGACGCCCATGATCGGGTCACCCGCGGAGTTGGTCGAGCGGAAGGCGACGTGCCAGATATCGGTGCCCTGGTAGTGGCCGAGGTCGAACTTCCGTTGCCGCACCACATCACCGGGCGTGAAGTCGCCGATATCGGCCGGTGCGGTGAAGAAGGGATCGGGGTTGGGTGTGGGGTAACGAGGCTCCGGCGTCGCCGCGGGAGCGAAGATGGCGACGGTGAGGCCGTAGAACAGCACCGTGAGTGCGGCCGTCAAAATCCGGCGCATGGTGGATCCTTATCTCTCGGGAGGTCAGCAGTTGCTCGGCGCGGGCTCGCCGCGGAAGCGGGCGTCGAGCCACGCGACGGCAGACGGGAAACCCATGACCGCGGTGGCCAGGTGGTCGGGGCTCGGATAGAGCTCCGAGTGCACCGGTGTCCCGGCCTCGCAGTAGCGCTGGTTCGTGCGATCGACCGCGTCGACGGGGATGAGTGGGTCGATGGGGGTGTGCCACTCGAAGATCGGGATCGTCGGCACGGGCTCGAACAGTTCCAGGCTGTTGGCGTCGCCCACTTCCCACGCCCGGGGGTCGTCGATCAGTGAGACGGTCGAGGCGAGGTCGGAGGCGCTGTGCATGGCTCCGGCGGCGATGAGTTCGACCGTGCACCCGTTGGCCATGGCATCGCGTACCGCCAAGCCGGTGTCGTTGAGCTGCCCGCTGATCGGGAGGCGGTCGGGGTACTCGCGTTCGAGGCCGAGTGCCGCGGCCATCGCGAGACCGAACATGGGATGCGGGGCGAAGCCCAGGGCGCGCGCCATCGTGGTGATGTTCATCGGCACCCCGCCCTGCGCGGCGCCGACCAGGCGTAGTTCGGGCGCGTACTGCGGTGCGAGCGCGGCCGCCCAGCCGGTCGCCATGCCGCCGCCGGAGTACCCGAGCATGGCTGCCGGGCTGTCGGCGAGACCCAGTTCCGCGACCCTGGTCGCGGCGCGGATGCCGTCGAGGGTGATCTGTCCGCCGAGTCTGGCCGCGCCGTAGGCGGCGTTGGGGCCGAGATGGTCGGGCAGCGCGATGCTCCAGCCGCGCAGCAGCATCGTGTTCAGCAGCGGCACAGCGCGATAGAGCAGATTCGGATCGTAGGCGTAGAGGGCCCGCGAGACCGCGCACTGGGTACCGAGACCGTTGATGATGTGCTGGTAGGACAGCAACGGCGCGCCGGGGCGATGGTCTTTCGGGGTGAGGATCGTGGTGGTCGCGGCGATCGGCCTGCCCTGGGAGTCGTTGGACCGGAACTTCACCAAAGTGACTGTGGCGGTGGGGAAGTAGGGCAGTGGTTCCTGGACCCGGACCGCCAGTACGGCCCCGGGTTCCTTGCTCGCGATGTCGGCGGGCGCGGCGTAGAAGGGGTCGGGGTCGGGAGCCGGATACACCGGTGGTGCCCCGGTGGCCGCCGGCGGGCCGGAGGCGGTGACCAGCCCGACCATGACGGCGCAAGCCAGGGTGCGCAGGCTAATTCTCACGGATCACCGCCGACGCGGGGTAGCGAACACCGGTGGCGCGTTCGGATGCCGTCCACAACTGCTGCCAGAGGGCCCGATCCTGCGACAGCGCGCTCGACGGGCAGGCGCTGACCGGTCCCCGGGTGTTGAACAGCTTGGTCGGGCCCCAATAGATATCGGGATCCGCATCCGGGGCGGTGGCGGCGTAGAGCATCGATTGTGCTGCCGCGGTCCGTGATTGGCCTACCAGGCGGATGAACGGCTCGGCGACATAGTCGAGTGGCGTCTGCGTCTTGGCGACGAGTCCGGTCGGTGCGACGCCGGGGTGCACGGCGTAGGAACGCAGCATCGACCCGGATTCGCGGAGCCTGCGCTGTAGTTCGCGGCCGAATATCAGGGTGGCCAGCTTCGATTCCGGATAGGCCGCGTGTCGACTGTATCGGCGGTGTTCGAAGCGCAGATCGTCGAGCGGCAGTGCCTTGGTCCACCCGTGGGAAATGCTCGACAACGAGATGACCCGGTCCTGGATCCGATCCAGCAGCAGGCCGGTCAACGCGAAGTGACCGAGATGGTTGACGCCGAATTGTGTTTCGAATCCGTCGGCGGTACGGGCGAACGGCACATTCATCAATCCGGCATTGTTGATCAGCACATCGAATTCGCCGCACTCTTGCGCGAAGCGCCGTACATCGGACAGATCGGCAAGATCCAGGGCCGCCACGGAGATATCGCCGGCCAGCCGATCAGCGATGGCGCGACCCCGTTCGGTATCACGGCACGCCATGATCACCGTGGCGCCACGGGCTGCCAACGTGCGGGTTACCACCTCACCGAGGCCGCCGTTGGCTCCGGTGATCACGAATCGTCGGCCGTGCTGATCCGGTATCGGATCGGGAGTCCTTGCCATGGCGCATGACCTTACGAATCGTGGTCACCGGGTGGCAATGCGTTTGGAAAATGTCAGGGACGACGCGAGGACCGTTGGTCGTTTCCCAAAGAGGCCCGGCGCGCGAGGAATTCGGTTGCCCGCTGTCGTAGCGTGGCGCCGGTCAGTGTTGTCGAGTGGATTGCCGGGCGAATACCCGATCCCGCCGCACTGCTCGATTCCCTGTCGATACCTCTGATGCAGGAGATGTTTGCCCTATGGCTCGCGAAGACGAACTACGCACTTACATGAAGAAGGCGATCCGGGAACTGCAGACCACCCGCGCGCGCCTCGATGATGTGGAAGCGCGGGCGACCGAGCCGATCGCCATCGTCGGCATGGCGTGCCGTTATCCGGGTGGGGTCACCTCGCCGGAGGAGTTGTGGCAGGCGGCGGTCGAGGGGCGCAGTCTGGTGTCGCAGTGGCCGGCCGATCGCGGCTGGGATGTGGAGGGCCTGTTCGATCCCGAGCCGGGTGTGCCGGGCAAGTCGTATGTGCGCACGGGCGGATTCCTCGACGGCGCTACCGGATTCGACGCGAACTTCTTCGGGATCAGCCCGCGTGAGGCGCAGGCGATGGATGCGCAGCAGCGACTCGTGCTCGAGACGGCCTGGGAGGCCTTCGAGCGGGCGGGCATCGACCCGACGACTGTTCGCGGTAGCGCCACGGGGGTCTTCGTCGGCTTGATGCCCGACACCGAGGGCCCGTCGTCGCGCGATATCGACGAGCGGGTGCGCGCGACGATCGAGCAGTTCCTGATGACCGGTCAGGCGTCGAGTATCGCCTCGGGCCGGGTGTCGTATGTGCTGGGGCTGGAAGGTCCGTCGGTCACCGTGGACACGGCGTGCTCGTCCTCGCTGGTCGCGATTCATCAGGCGGTGCGATCGTTGCGCTCCGGCGAGTCGACGATGGCGCTGGCCGGCGGTGTCACCGTGATGGCGACGCCCGCCGCGTTCGTCGCGTTCTCCACCCAGCGTGCGCTGGCGGCCGACGGCCGATGCAAGTCGTTCGCCGCGGGCGCCGACGGCACCGCGTGGGGCGAGGGCGTCGGCATGCTGCTGCTCGAGCGCGTCTCCGAGGCCAGGCGCCTCGGGCACAAGATCCTGGGCCTGGTGCGTGGCACCGCGGTGAATTCCGACGGCGCGTCCAACGGTCTGACCGCCCCGAACGGACGGTCCCAGCAGCGGGTGATCCGATCCGCGCTGGCCGATGCCGGGTTGAGCACGACCGAGGTGGACGTCGTCGAGGCGCACGGCACCGGTACCCGCCTGGGTGACCCCATCGAAGCGGAGGCCCTGCTCGCGACCTACGGCGCCGAGCGCGAGGGCGGGGAGGCGCTGCTGCTCGGGTCGCTCAAGTCGAATATGGGGCACACGCAAGCCGCCGCCGGGGTCGGTGGGCTGATCAAAATGGTGATGGCGATGCGGCACGGGGTGGTGCCGCCGACACTGAACGTCGACGAGCCGACGCCGCATGTGGACTGGTCGTCGGGCTCGGTCCGGTTGGTCACCGAGGCGCGGGCATGGCCCGCGACCGGGCGGACGCCGCGCGCCGCGGTGTCGTCGTTCGGGATCAGCGGCACCAATGCGCACGTCGTCATCGAGCGGGGCGAGTCCTCGCCGGAGATCGAGCGATCGGCCGCAATCGTTGCACCGCCGGTGATTGCGTGGGTCCTCACCGCGCGGTCCGACGCGGCGGTGGCCGCGCAGGCAGGCGCGCTGCTCGGTCGGGTCGAGGCAGAACACGGCGCCGACCCGGTCGATATCGGTGTCGCGCTGCTCGACACCCGCGCCCGGTTCGAGCATCGCGCCGTGATCGTCGGCCACGATGCCCAGGAGCTGACAGCCGGGCTGCGAGCACTCGCGGACGGGCAGGGCGCACCGAATGTGGTGCGTGGCAGCGCCATCGCGGCCGTCACTGCGGCGATGTTCCCCGGTCAGGGCGCGCAACGCGCCGGGATGGGGCACGAACTGTACGAGGGTTACCCGGTCTATCGCGCCGCTTTCGACGAGATCTGCGCGGAATTCGATCAGCATCGCGAAACGCCGCTGCGCGAGATGATTTTCGACGATCGGGCAGACACGACCTCGCTCGACCGAACCGAGATCGCCCAGATCGCGCTCTTCGCTACCGAGGTGGCGATGTACCGGCTGGCCGAATCCTGGGGATTGCGACCGGCATTCGTGCTCGGTCACTCGATCGGTGAGATCGTGGCGGCCTATGTGGCCGGGGTCTGGTCGCTGCCGGATGCCTGCACCCTGGTCGCCGCCCGTGGTCGGCTCATGCAGTCCGCGCCGCCGGGTGGGGCGATGGTCGCGGTCGCCGCGGACTCCGAGACCGTCGCCGAACTCGTGCGTCGATACGACGACGTGAGCATCGCCGCGGTGAACGGGCCCGCGTCCGTGGTTGTTTCGGGTGCGCACGCGTCCGTGACAGCCATCGCCGAGCAGTTGGCGGCCGACGGCGTGCGTACCCACCGATTGCGGGTGAGTCATGCGTTCCATTCGCCCCAGATGGACGCGGTGCTGGCCGAATTCGGTGAAGTCTGCCGGGGTCTGACCTATCGCCCGCCGACCGTGCCGGTGATCTCGGCGCTCACCGGCAAGGTGGCCGAGGCCGCGCAGTTGTGCTCGCCGGAATACTGGGTGAGCCACCTGCGCGAGCCGGTTCGCTACCTGGACGCGGTGCGGTGGGCCCGTGAACAGGGCGGGGTCAACTGCTTTGCCGAGCTGGGGCCGGGGGCCGCGCTGACGGCGATGGTGCACGAGATCGTCGACGACGGTGCGGCGATGGCCGCCGTCGCGTTGCAGCGGCCGGGCATCGCGGGCGACCTCGCGTTCGTCGCAGGGCTGTCCACTCTGTATTCCCACGGGGCAGCGCTGGATCCGGGCTCGCTCTTCGAAGGCGCCGACGCCCGCCCGGTAGACCTGCCGACCTATGCCTTCCAGCGCGATCGGTACTGGCTCGAGGTGAGCGAGGGCAGCAATGTGCGTGGCGCCGGGCTCGACGCCGACGACCATCCGCTGCTCGGTGCGAAGATCAGCCTCGCTCAGGACGGTGGACTGCTGCTGACCGGGCGACTGTCGCTGCACTCGCACCCGTGGCTGGCCGGACACCGGATCGGTGGCGCGGTGCTGCTGCCCGGTACCGCGTTCATCGAACTCGCTTGGCATGCAGGTCAATTCGTTCAGTGCCCGACCGTCGGCGAACTCGTGCTCGAAGCCCCGCTCGTGATTCCCGAGACCGGCGCGGTGGAACTACAGGTGCTGGTCGGACCGGCCGGGGAATCCGGGCATCGGACAGTCGGGGTGTACTCGCGCCTACAGACAGCGTCGGTGGAGGAGCTGCCGTGGACCGGACACGCCACCGGCACCGTGCAACCGTCGGACGAGATCGCGGTGCCGGCCGGCGGGGCCTGGCCGCCGGTGGGTGCGGTGGCGGTGGCCGTCGGCGACCCGTACGAGGCGATGGCCGCGGTCGGTTACGACTACGGCTCCGCTTTTCGAGGCCTGCGCCAGATCTGGCGCCACGGCGACGAGGTCTTTGCCGAGGTGGCACTGCCCGAATCAGCCATCGGGGAGGCCGCCGAGTTCGGTCTGCACCCCGCGCTGCTCGACGCCGCACTGCACGCGATGATCGCGACCGGCACGGTCGGCCCGACCGAATCCGGCAAGATCCGGCTCCCGTTCGCCTGGGAAGGCGTCTCGCTGCATGCGGTCAGCGCGTCGTCGCTGCGGGTTCGCCTCACACCGGTCGGCACCGACCGCATCGGTCTCGAACTCGCCGATTCGGCAGGTAGGCCGGTGGCCAGTGCGCGATCACTGGCGCTGCGCGAGATCTCCCTCGAAGCGCTGGGTCAGCGCCCGGCGTCCTCGGACGGCGGACTGTACGAGATGAACTGGGTGACCGTACCCTCGCCCGAACCCACTGCGGGACCGGGCGAATGGTCCGAGCTGGACTCTGTGGACGGCAGGGTAGCTGTAGAGCGCTGCGCACGCGCTGATCGCGATCTCGTTGTCGTGCGCGTGCACAGCGATGTCACCGCGTCCGTTCCCGCCGCCGTGCGCGAGCAGGTGATCGCCGTACAGACGGTGGTGCAGCGATTGCTCACCGACGACGAATTCGCCGAGGCGCTGGTGGTTTTCGTGACCAGCGGCGCGGTGGCGATCCACGGCGCCGAGGATGTCGGTGACCTGGCCGGCGCGGCGGTGTGGGGTCTGCTGCGGTCCGCGCAGAACGAGAACCCCGGCCGCATCGCGCTGCTCGATCTCGATGATCGCAGCGACTACCGCGAGGCGGTGCGCAGCTGTGCCGCACTCACCACCGAGCCGGAACTGGCGATCCGGCACGGGGAGACACACGCGCCGCGCCTGGTGCGCGCGGGTGCGGACACGGTCGGGTCGGCTGAGCTGCTCGGTGCGCACGACTGGCGATTGGTCGACCACGGGCGCGGAACCCTCAACGGCGACAACATGATTCTGGCGCCGGCCGAAATCGAGCCGCTCGGACCCGGACAGGTGCGGATCGCGGTGCGGGCGGCGGGTGTCAACTTCCGCGATGTGCTGATCGTGCTCGGGATGTACCCGATCCCGAACACCGCCATCGGTGGTGAGGGTGCGGGGGTGATCGTCGAGGTCGCTCCCGACGTGGTGGACTTCGCGGTGGGCGATCGGGTGATGGGCATCTTCACCGGCGTCAGCGCCACGGTGGTGGCCGACCGGCGCACGGTCATCAAGATTCCGGAAGGCTGGTCTTTCGACGAGGCGGCGGCCGCACCGATCGTGTTCGCGACGGCCTACTACTCGCTGGTCGACCTGGCGCGGGTGCGGTCGGGGGAGTCGCTGCTGATCCACGCCGCCACCGGCGGTGTCGGCATGGCCGCGGTCCAGTTGGCCCGCCATCTCGGGTTGGACCTCTACGTCACGGCCAGCCCCGGCAAGTGGGATGTGCTGCGCGCGAACGGCTTCGACGACGAACGGATCGGCAATACGCGAACCACCGAGTTCAAGGCGAAGTTCCTCGAAGCGACCGGCGGACGCGGTGTCGATGTCGTGCTCGACTCTCTCGCGGGCGACAAGGTCGACGCGTCGCTGGACCTGTTGCCGCGCGGCGGTCGGTTCATCGAGATGGGTCTGACCGATCTGCGTGACGCCGACGAGATCGCGGCAACCCACCCGGGCGTCCGGTACCAGAACTTCATCCTGATGGAGGCAGGCCCGGACCGGCTGCACGAGATTCTGACCGAACTGCGCAAGCTGTTCGAATTCGGTTACCTGCAACCACTTCCGGTGACCCGGTGGGACGTGCGGCGTGCGCCCGAGGCATTCCGTCAGCTGAGCCAGGCACGCCACATCGGCAAATACGTCCTGACCGTGCCGACCCCACTCGACCGCGACGGCACCGTTCTGGTGACCGGCGGCACCGGCGGCCTCGGCGCGCTGGCCGCCCGGCATCTGGTGGCCACACACGGAGTTCGGCACCTGCTGCTCACCAGTCGTCGCGGACCCGACGCGGACGGCGCGAGCGAACTCGCCGCCGAGCTGACCGCGCTCGGCGCCCAGGTCGACATCGCCGCCTGCGATGTCGGCGACCGCGACGCTCTCACCGCACTGGTGGCGGCGATCCCCGCCGCGCATCCGCTCACCGGCGTCGTCCACACCGCGGGCGTCGTCGAGGACGCGCTGTTCAGCGAGCACACTCCCGAACACATCGCTACAGTGTTGCGCCCCAAGGCCGATGCCGCCTGGCACCTGCACGAGGTGACCGGCGGGCACCCGCTGGCGATGTTCGTGATGTACTCCTCGATCGCGGGCCTGCTCGGCAACCCGGGCCAGGCGAACTACGCCGCGGCCAACGGGTTCCTCGACGCGCTGGCCCAGCACCGCAGACACCGTGGCCTGACCGCCACCGCGATGGCGTGGGGGCTGTGGGAGCGCGGGACCGGCATCACGGGGCACCTGACCGAGCGCGACCTGCGGCGAATGCGCCGCGAAGGGCTGGTCCCGCTCACCGACGACGACGGGATGGCCCTGTTCGACAACGCCCTGTCGACCGGCAGAGCACTGGCCGTACCCGCACGCCTCGACCTCACGGCACTGGGCTCGCTCGGCGATGTCGACGAGATGCCCGCGATGCTGCGGTCGCTGCTGCGCGGCCCGCGCCGGGCGGCCGGCGGTGGCTCCGACGAGTCGGCGAAGCTGCTGTCGAGCCTCACCGGTCAGGAGCCCGCCGAACAGGAGCGGATCATCCTCGGCGTCATCCGGTCGCACGCGGCGGCCGTCCTCGGTCACGCGTCGGCGGAGGCGGTGCCCGCCGATACCGCGTTCACCGACCTGGGTTTCGACTCGTTGGGCGCCGTGGAATTCCGCAACCGGCTGGAGGCGGCCACCGGCGCGAAGCTGCGCACGACGATCGTCTTCGACTACCCCAACGCCACCGCGCTGGCGAGCTACCTGCGCACCGAGATCGCGCCCGTGGACGACCCGGGCGCCCGCATCGTCGGACAGCTCGACGCAGTGGCGGCGGGATGCGCCGGTATCGAGCTGCCACCGGAGCGGGTCGAGGAACTGCTGCTGCGGATCAACGACCTCGTGCGCACCCTGCGCGGCGACTCGGCGCGCGATCTGGTCGACAACATCGACGGTGCCGACGACGACGCCCTGTTCGATCTCATCGACCAGGTCCGTTCGGTCTGAGCCGAGACAGAAAGCGAGAGGCCGATGGCCACCGAAGCGGAACTTCGCACGTATCTCAAACGCGCCACCCGGCAGTTACAGGAGACCAGACAGCAGCTCGAGGACGAGCAGGCACGCGCACGGGAACCGATCGCGATCGTGGGGATGTCGTGCCGGTTCCCCGGCGGGATCGAATCGCCCGAGCACCTGTGGGAGGCGCTGATCGAGGGGCGCGACCTGATCTCGGAGTTCCCGGCGGATCGCGGCTGGGACGTGGACGGGTTCTACGATCCCGACCCGGACAAGTTCGCCAAATCCTATGTGCGAGAGGGCGGTTTTCTCGAAGGTGCGGGCGAGTTCGACGCCGGATTCTTCGGGATCAGCCCGCGCGAGGCCGAGGCGATGGACCCGCAGCAGCGCCTGCTGCTCGAGCTCGCCTGGGAATCGATCGAACAGGCCCGCGTCGACCCGACGACATTGCGCGGCACCGATACCGGTGTGTTCGTGGGATTCAGCGATCAGGGTTACGGATTCGGCGCCACGCAGGCCTGGGATGGGGCGGAGACGTACTACTTCACCGGCAACCATGCCTCGATGGCGGCGGGTCGGGTCGCGTACCTGCTGGGTCTGGAAGGACCGGCGGTCACCGTCGACACCGCCTGCTCTTCGTCGCTGGTCGCGATTCATCAGGCGATGCAGTCGCTCCGGCTGCGCGAATGCGGCATGGCGCTCGCCGGCGGCGTGACGGTGATGTCCACCCCGATGCCGTTCGCGCTGTTCTCGCGTCAGCGTGCGCTGGCGCCGAACGGTCGATGCAAGTCCTATGCCGCGGGCGCGGACGGCACCGCCTGGGGTGAGGGCGTCGGTGTCGTTCTCCTGGAACGTCTGTCGGAAGCGCAGCGACACGGGCACCGAGTGCTCGCGGTACTGCGCGGTTCGGCGGTGAACAGTGACGGCGCCTCCAACGGGCTCACCGCACCGCGCGGACCGGCACAGCAGCGGGTGATCGGGTCCGCGCTGGCCAACGCTGGTCTGCGCGCGTCCGACATCGACATGGTGGAGGGCCACGGCACCGGCACCGTACTCGGTGACCCGGTGGAGGCGCAGGCCCTGCTGGCCACCTACGGGCAGCGCGACGGTGCGCCACCACTGCTGCTGGGATCGGTGAAATCGAATATGGGACACACGCAGTCGGCCGCGGGCGTGGCCGGACTGATCAAAGCGGTACAGGCGATCCGGCACGGCATGGTTCCGCCCACGCTGCACGTGGACGCGCCGACCTCGCACGCCGACTGGACCGGAGATCGAATCCGGCTGGCGCTGCGGCCACAGCCATGGCCGACCACCGAACACCCACGCCGGGCCGCGGTGTCGTCCTTCGGCATCAGCGGCACCAACGCCCACCTGATCATCGAGCAAGCACCGGAATCCGAAGCTCCCGCGGTGATTTCGGCCGACACCCGCCACGCTGTGTCGCCCACGGTCGCCTCCCCGCAGACTGTCGCCCCGGCGCAGGCGAGGCCCACGCCCTCGCCGACTCCGTGGCTGCTCTCGGCACGCACCGCCGCCGCACTGTGTGACCAGGCGGCCCGCCTGCGCGCGGCAGTCACGAATTCCCCGGACGATCTCGCCGACATCGCGCACTCCTTGGCAACCACGAGAACGAGATTCGACCATCGCGCCGTCGTCGTGGCGAACACCCGCGGCGAGTTCCTGGACGGACTCACGGCCATCGCCGAGGAACGCACCGCCCCCTCGGCAGTCCTGTCACGCCGTGGCACCGGCGGCAAACTGGCGATGATGTTCCCCGGTCAGGGCGGGCAACTCGCGGGCATCGGCCGCGGGCTCTCTGACACGTACCCGGTGTTCGCCGAGGCGCTCGACACGATCTGCGCGGGTTTCGACGCCTATCTCGAGCATCCGTTGCGTACCGAGATGTTCGGGACGGGTGAGTTGCTCGCGCGAACCGACTACACCCAGCCCGCCGTGTTCGCCGTGCAGGTGGCTCTGTTCCGGCTGCTCGAATCCTGGGGCTTGGTGCCGGATTTCGTTGTCGGTCACTCGGTCGGTGAACTCTGCGCCGCGCACGTCGCGGGTGTGCTGTCCCTGGACGACGCGATGGCCGTGGTCGCCGCGCGTGGTCGGCTGATGCAGCGGATGGGCCCGGGAGCGATGGTGTCCGTACGGGCATCCATGGCCGAGGTCGCGGCCTCCATCGCCGGTCGCGAGGCCGAGGTATCGGTCGCCGCGGCCAACGGGCCGAACGCCACCGTGATCGCCGGCGATGTCGCCGCGGTGGGTGAGCTCGCCCGGCACTGGCGCGAACGCGGCCGACGAGTAGCCAGGCTCGGCGTAGACCGGGGCTTCCACTCGCCGCACGTGGATGCGATCGTCGACGATTTCCGCTCGGTCGTCGCGACCGTTCGCCTCCAGGAACCGCGCATCCCATTCCTCTCCACCGTGACCGGCACGGAATCCACACCGGGACAGCTCACTTCGATCGACTACTGGGTACGTCAGGCCCGCGAGCCGGTGCGTTTCCACGAGAGTGTGCTGCGGCTGCACGAATCCGGCGTCGTCACCTATCTCGAACTCGGCGCGGGAGACACCCTGTCCGGCCTGGTCTACGAGACACTCGCCGATACCGGCAGCACCGCCGTTCCGGTGCTGCGACCCGGCGCCGACGAAGCCGGTTCGGCGATCGAAGCCGTTGCGGGAGCCTGGGTGGCCGGTGCCGAGGTCGGCTGGTCGGCACTGTGTTCCGGCGACACCACCAGGGCCGTGGATCTGCCGACCTATGCGTTCCAGCATCGCCGCTACTGGGTCCACACCGACAGCGCCGTCCTCGAAAGCATGATCGGCGTCGCCGGCGCCGAACTCGCCGGTGACCGGATCGCCGGTCGGCACGACGCACCGGCAGGGGAGACACCGTCCACGCGTTCGGACCTGCTGACCGTTCCCGAGGACCGGCGCCGCGATGTCGCGGTCGGCCTGGTGGTCGATCAGATCCGCGAGATCCTCATCGACCTCACCGCGGACGAGATCGACCTCGACGCCACCGTTCTCGCGATCGGGCTCACCTCGCTGTCCGCTCTCGAACTGCGCGGAAGGATCAATGCCGCTGCGGGCACCCAGCTCTCGCTGGGGGATCTGTTCACCCACCCGACGCCACGGGCACTGGGTGCCGTACTCGCCACCAGGATCTGGAGCGACGCGCCGACCCACGAGGCGGTGCTCGCATGAGCGGGGGACTGTCGCCGGTACGCGGCACCCTCGGGTTCGAACAATTGGTGCCCGCCGCGCTGGCTCACCGGCGCGGACTCGCCGAGGTCTACGTCGCCGACACCGCCGTCGTCGGCAGCTCGGAATACCTCGCCGCCGTGCAGGTGCCGCGGGCGCACTCGCTGTGGTTCGATCGGCTCGTCGCCTACCACGATCCGTTCTCCGCCGTCGAGGCCGTCCGCCAGGCACTGCTCGTCGTCGGTCAGCGACACCTCGGTGTGCCCGCCGACGCGCCGGCCAGCCTGCAACGGATGGCGTTCGCGGTGGAAGACCTGAGCCTGTTCCGCGACAGTGAACGAGACCCGCTCGAGGGGGTGGTGCGCCTGCGTCCCGGCGCGGCGGGCACCGGGCGCGGGTACTACCACGACGTATCCTTCGACGCCACGCTGTCCGTCCACGGGGCACTGGCCATGACGCTGCGCGGCAGCGGAATCACCTTTCCCCGTGACGCTTACGACGAGTTCCGCGAACTCCAGCAGGGCAAGCGCTCCACCCTCGCCGCGGTCGGTCCCGACTCGGTGCGGCGATTGCCACCCGAACTCGTCGGCAGGCGCGACCCACGCAATGTCGTGCTGGCCCGCACCACGGCGCAGGACCTCGTCGTGGTGGTGGACCGCGGCCATCCGAGCTTCTTCGACCATCAATACGACCATGTCCCCGGCCCGTTGCTGCTCGAGGCGTTCCGGCAGGCAGCGGTGCTGTCCGCGACCTCGGCGGGACTGCTCGGCTCACCGGTCGCCGCGGTGATCGACCTCGAAGCCCAGTTCACCGACTTCGCCGAACTGGACGCCCCCATCACCTGCACCACCGCCGCCGTCGGCGATCTCGACCTGGACGAGATCACGGTCGAGGTGGCGCTGCACCAGTACGGCAACCGCATCGCCCTCGCCCACGTCGAGTTGGCGCACTATCCCGTGTCCACGCAACGACAGGAGCTCGGATCATGACGACAGCATCGGCGAAACGGTACGCGGTCATCGGCGGCGGCTTGTCCGGCATCGGCGCCGCGTTCGCGCTGCACCGGGCAGGCCACACCGTCGAACTGCTCGAGCAGGACGCGGTGCTCGGCGGCCGCTGCGGCTTCGATTCCCTCGGCGGTCGGCCGATCATGATGGGCGGCAAGAACATCGGCCGCCACTACCACGAGCTGCGTGGGTTCGTCGCCGCGTCCGGGGGACGGGCGTACGAGCCCTTCGGGATCAACAGCTCGCAGATCATCAACGGCGAACTGGTGACACTCGACAACCCCGGCATCGCCGGATTCCTTCGCCATCTGCTGCGGATGGGTTCGCCGATCGACGCGGCGCGCATGCTCTACTACGGTGCGCGCGTTCGATTCGACGAACGCAATCGCTACCTGGGGTCGGACTGGTTCGGGCGAGCGGGCACCGCCAACGACAGCGTCGCGCTCGGCGCGCATTTCGGCGCCGAGTTCGGACGTACTGTGTTGCGACCGTTGACAGTTCGGCTCAACGCCGCCGAGCCGGACGAGGTGTACCTCGGCGCGTTCGGGGTGAGCCTGGGCATGGTGCAGGATCGCTACGACCAGCTCGTCGACGGCATGCAGCCGGTCCTGGACTGGTTCGCCGGACAGGTGCCGGTCCGGCTCGGCACCCGCGTGGATCGCCTCGTGGTGCGCGACGGCCGGGTGATCGGGCTCGATACCGCGGAAAACGGTGGTGCCACTACCTTTTCCGCCTACGACGGTGTTGTCCTGGCGACCCCGGCGCACGCCGCGGCCGGCCTGCTGGAACCCGTGGTTCCCGCGCTGAGCAAGGCATTGAGCGAGGTGGCCTACTACCCGTCCACGGTCGCGGTGGTGCAGTACGAGCGGCCCTTCTTCGGCAGCACCGTTCGCTCGATCGCGTTCGACTCGGGGCCGTGCAGTGCCGCGGGGGTCTACGGGGTGAACGATCTCGATATCGTCCGCTACACCTTCAGCGGGCGCGATGCCCGGCCGAGTCCGGATGCGCAGCTCTTGGCGACGTGGATCGACGACGCCGAGGCGAAGGTGCGCGGTCATCTCGGCGGCCCGGCGATCGAGCGGGTGCGGACCGAAACGCGCAGCTGGGCCGCGGCGCATTGCGCCTACCTCCCCGATCACGCCGGTTTCCGCACAGTGGTGCGCGAACAGACCGAATCCGTTGCGGGACTCCAGCTTGCGGGTGACTACCTGCTGGGCGCCCAGTTGGAGGCCTGCTACCGATCCGGCATCGCCGCGGCCCGGGCATTGATCGCGTGAGCCAGGTCCGGGGCGCCACGCGAGATCACGCGGCGCCCCGGGTGTGCACCATATCGTCGGCGAGCAGTGCGATACGGGCCCGCAGAATGCCCTCCGCGGTCGTCAGGTCGAGGTCGGTCAGCCCGCTCACTCGACGCAGCCGGTAGTCGATGGTGTTGGGGTGCACATGCAGCCGCCGGCCGGTGGCTTTGCGATTGAGGCCCGTGGCCATATAGGTCCGCAGCGTTTCCAGCAGCTCGGGATGGGTGGCGAGTGGGGCGATGACACCGGCCAGATGCTCGCGCGCCGGACCGGGGCGGGTGAGCTGATATTCGATCGCCACATCCGAGAGCTCGTACAGTCCAGCGGGTTTGGCGATGCCACGCACCAGCTCGAGCAGCTCGTGTGCCTCCTCGGTGGCCTGCGGGATCTGCTCGGTCGGGGCGGGTACCAGGGTCGCGGTGAGCTCGACTCCCGAGGTCGCGCTGATCGTGGCGAGGACATCGCCGGTCATGCGCACCAGCTCGGGTTCATCGCTCGGGATCAGCAGAGTGCCACCGTTGGTGCTCAGCAGGGCCAGTGATCGTGAGGCGAAGGCATCGGCCAGCGCCGCCTGCACCCGCCGCAGTTTGCGGCGCGCCACCACCTGCGCGTCCACGCGCGGGTCGTGCTCCTCGGCCAGCTCCGGAATCATCAGCGCCACCACCTGATAGGAATCGGCGACTCTGATCCCGGTCTGCCGGGTGAGCGCGCCGACGCCGTGGCCGCTCAGCAGCGCCGACACCATCGTCTGCGCACCGGTCTGGTGTTCCTTGGCGACCTGGCGCTGTTCGTCGAGATAGGCGCTCGTCACCGTCGCGTTGATGACCTCGAGCGTGCGCAGCAGCAGGCGGGTACCCGCGACGACCTCAGCGAGGTCGGCTGCGGTCACCTGCCCGACGACGAGCTCGAAGCCGATCCGGAACCCCTCCGCGTAGGCGCGCAACAAGGTGCCGACGGGCACGCCCTCCCGCGCGTGCTGGGCGGATGCCGCGCGCAGCGCCACCAGTTGCTGCTCGGACGGCGTGGTGCGCTTGTCCAGCATCTCCATCGCCAGCGCCAGGCAGCGGCGGGTGAACTCGGTGACGTCACCGCGCATCGCCTCGCTCGGCAGTGCTTGGCAGGGCATCACGTTCTCGGCGAAATAGGAGACCAGCTGCGAAACCAGCTCGTCGGCGTTTCCCAGAAAACTCGACGCGGCCCGGCCGCCCGCGATGGTGAGCGGATTGGGTATCCGGTCCATGGCTTGAGAATTCATCGAGTGCACTCCGGTGTGGCAGACAGCGAATGGGGCTGGTCGTGGGACTTGTGTGAATCGCAACATAGCCACATCGGAGGTCGTAGTCGCCGGTCCCATGGAATGGCCTGGTGGGATCACGACGGCCTCACAGCCGGGGTTGTGCGGACTCACAAGCGCGTGGGGTCACCGTTCGCTGCACGGTTGCGGTGCAGGCCGACGCGGTCATAGACCGACGTGCTCGCCGCGCCGAGTACCAGTCCGACCGCCAGGCCCAGCGCGGTCATCCAGAAACCCCTCGCGAGCCCGGACCCCAGATCGGCGTCGAAGTACAGGATCGCGCGGACCGCCGTGTACACCTGATGCAGCGGTTCGAACGAGGCCAGCACGCCGAAGTAGCGAGGGGTGGCCTCGATCGGCACCGAACCGGCCGAGGACGGCAGCCCGAGAATGACGAACACGATCAAGTTCACCAGTAGCCCCGCCGAGCCGAGCGCGGCGAGCACCGACAGGCCGGTGACACCGACGGCGATCATCGCGAACGCGCTGTAGAGAAACAGCGGAAGGGGCTGCGCGATCGGCATTTCCAGCACGCGCGCGACGACGAGCAGTACCGCTGCCACGAGGTGCGCCGCGACGATGAGCACGCCCCATTTGAGCAGCAGTGTGCGCCATCGGGAGATCCGCGCGGGTCGCACGTGCGGTGACCACGGCCCGTACTCGGTCGGCACGAATCCCAGTGCGCCGTCGACCATCGTGTGGACGATCATCGCGCCGAGCGTGCCCGCGAGCAGGAGTACGAGAGCGTAGAAGAACGCGCCGAGCCCAGCCCCGCTGCCGTCGGGCAGTGGATGGAACTCGGTGTGGATCACCTCGACCGGGTTGCGCAGTGTCACTGCGGTCGCACCCGGCAGTGCGTAGTCAGGACCGAGTGACCCGGTCACGGTATCGAGTAGTTGCTCACCGATCCGCGTGTTCACCTCGGTCAACGCCCGGTCGCTGAATCGCTGCACGATCGCCGAGGCGAACGCGCCGGTGCGTGGATTGGTCCGCACGGTGATCGTGGGACGTTCGATCTCGCCGGGAATCACGCTTCCCATGCCGAGATTGCCGAGTCGTTTGGTGAAGTCGCCCGCGATGATGATCGCGCCGTAGAGTTCGCCGCTGCGTAGCTGTCTTTCGGCCTGGGCAATTCCCAGTACGCGCAGGTCGATCTTGTCCGCGGGGACACCGTCGCGCAATGCTGTGGTGATCTCGTTGCCGATATCGCGCCACTGCGGCGGTGAACCGAGCGTATCGCCCACATCCTGGTCGACCAGCGCGATCGGGAAGTCGTGCAGATTCTTCTCGGGGTCCACGATGTAGCCGAGATACATCGTGGCCATCAGCGCACTGAGCAAGGTCAGGACGATCGTCGGGAACAGCCAGATACGCACCGCCGCACGCTAACAGCGGCCGAGGCCGCGCGGCGGTGCGTTGGAATCTGTCCAACGCCGGTGATCGAGCGTTGGCGCCGGTCCGAAAAAGCTCACACGCCGGGTAACGGTTTCGCGTCGGACGGTACATTCATGAATGCCGAAATCACGTGATCGCTGAGGTAGAGCCTCAGTTCTGAACGCCACTCGGCGGGGATGCCCGCCGGGACCATGTCGAGTGCGTCTTCGACCTCTTCCCATATTCGGGGAAAGGGGATTCCGTTGCGCGAACAGGATTCGACGGCGACCATCAGCTGTTGCGTCAGGCAATCCATGTGGACGGTCGGTGTCACAGTGAATGCCGTGTCGAGTAGCAGCTCGAGATCGTCCATTGTTTTCCCCTTACCGGTTTCGCACCCCTGCTGTGCGCTCAACGTAGGTGACCGATTCACGGTGTGGGAAATCGTGCGGGGGTTACTGGTGGTTCAGATATCTTTCGGCTGCCGACTTGTGATCCGCACCGACCGGCCGGTGTAGGTTCGACCGATGACCTCCACCGCCCTGTATTGCGGCACTCGCTGGGACGAGCAGGGTCGATGGTTCTACGAGCTGCTCGGCGACGACGGGACCACCGAGCTGCTGCCCGGGATCGGCACGCGGCTGGCGTTCCGGATCACCGATTCGGGACGATTCTGCTTGGGCTACAACGGATTCGGTGCGGGACGTCGCGGGAAAGTTGCGTGTCCCCGTCGCGCACGGGTCGAGACCGGGCGCCAGTGCGAGCAGTGCCGGGTCACCGAGGGGTGGTCGGTGGTGCACAGCCACCGGGGCCCGCTCACGGCATTGCCCGAACAGGTCCGCGCTTATCTGTCGCAGCCGCACCATCTCTACATCGCGTATTTCGGGGACGGGATGACCAAGGTCGGTACGGCCTCGGCGTCGCGGCGCAATCGCCGTCTCTTCGAACAGGGTGCGCTGGTCGCCCGGTTCATCACCGATTCCCCGGACGGGCTGCACGTTCGAGATCTGGAGCGGACGGTGACCGAGCGAGCCGGGATCGGGCAGGCGGTCGCCGGGGTCACCAAGACCCGCATCCTCACGAAACCGCTGCGCCCCTGGGCGGTGCTGGAATCCGCGGTCGCCGACGCGGCCGAGCACGCCGCGGGCACGCTGCCCGCCGACATCACGCGCACCGACATCGCCTGGTCGGGCGGGCGGGACTTCTACGCCACGATCCAGGCGTACGGCCGATTCCCGGTCGCCACCGAAATCGCCGGGGAGCCAGGCGAATACGTCCTCGACGCGGTCACCGCGCACGGCCACACCATCGCCTGCCGCGACACCGCGGGCGCGAGCGAACTCGTGTTGGTCAACGACACCCGCCTGGTCGGTCGCCGCATCGAACTCGACTCCGCGATCACGGCGACGCCGGAACCCGCGCAGACCAGCCTGTTCTGAAGTCCGCTCACTCCATGGCGGCGAGTTGTGCCCGCATCGTGTCCAGTCCCATACCGCCCAATCGCAACGCGCGGGTGTGGAATCGCCGCATGTCGAACGACGCTCCAGCGCGCGCCCGGGCTTCCTCGCGAGCCGCCAGCCAGAGGCGTTCACCGATCTTGTAGGCGGGCGCCTGTCCGGGCCAGCCCAGGTAGCGGTCGATCTCGTCGCGAGCGGTGGTCTCGTCTTCGAGGGTCCGCGTCAGCAGGAACTCCAGGCCGAGATCGGGAGTCCACCGCTCGCCCTCGTGGAAGTCGGCGCCGGCCGGAATCTCCCATTCGAGGTGCATCCCGATGTCCACGACCACCCGGGCGGCGCGGAACAGCTGCTGGGAGAGCATCCCGAACAGGTGGCCGTCGTCGTCGAGGTAGCCGAGTTCCTGCATGAGGCGTTCGGCATAGAGCGCCCACCCCTCGCCGTGCCCGGAAGTGAACGACATCAACCGCTGGTAGGTGTTCAGCGAATCCGCCTCGTACACCGCGGTCGCGATCTGGAGATGATGGCCCGGCACACCCTCGTGATAGACCGTGCTGACCTCGCGCCAGGTCGTGAAATCCTCTTTGTCCGGCTCCACCGACCAGGTCATGCGTCCGGGTCGGCGGAAATCGGCGGTCGGGCCGATGTAATACGCACCGACGACTCCGCCCGGCGGCGCGATGGTGCATTCCAATCGCATGAGCTCGTCGGGGATCTCGAAGTGCCTCTCGCGCAACGATGTCAGGGCTTCGTCGGACATCTTCTGGAGCCACGCCCGGAGTCCGGCCCGCCCGCGCACCCGGTATTTCGGGTCTGCGTCGAGCGCTGTCGCGGTCTCGGTGAGGGAGGCACCCGGCGCGATCCGGGCGGCAACGGCGATCATCTCGGCCTCGAGCCGGGCGAATTCCGCCCAGCCCCAGTCGTAGGCTTCCCGCAGGTCGAGGTTCGCGCCGGTGAAATAGCGTGACCAGAGCCGGTAGGTCTGCTCGCCGACGGCATCCTTGGCGGGCGCGCTCGCCATGAGGTCGGCGCGCAGGAACTCGGCGAGAGCGGCATAGGCCTGCTCGGCCGCGTGCGCGCCCTGTCGCAGCCGCGCCAGCGGCGCACCCTCGACACCTTCCGCGGCGGCGACAAAAGTGGTGAAGAACCCGGTGTTTGCGCCGGAACCCGCCCAGGTGTCCGCCTGCTCGGCGACCTTGATGATCTGGCGCAGCGCACTGACCTGCCCGCGCTCGGCCGCGACCAGCAGCGAAGCCCGCAGACCTGCCAGCGCCTCGGGCACCCCCGCGAGACGCTCGGCGATCACCGCCCAGTCCTCGGCAGTCTCGGCGGCCATCACGTCGAACACCATCCGAATGTGCTGTACCGGACTTTCGATCACATTGAGCGCGGCGAGGGGGAGCCCGGCGTCGTGGATCTCCACGTCGAGCCCCACGCGCTCGGTGAACACGGCTTTCGCTACGCGTTCGCCGTCATCAGTAGGTTGTGCGGCGAGCATGGCGTGCAACGCATTTCGCGCTATCCGCGCCCGAATATCGTGCCCGGCAGGCGAATAGTCGGTCAGGCGATCGTCGTGTCCCGCGATGCCGAACATGGTCGCCGTGACCGGATCAGCGGCCGCGTAGTCCTCGACGAACCGATCACAGATCTCATCCACACCCATGCGGACACGCTAACGGCCATCGGCCGCCCGCGGGCAACCTACGATCGCGAGCACGGCCACCGCGGTGTGAGCGCGCCGCACCGGAACCGCTAGGCGCTCTGCCGACGCACGATCTCGGTGATCCAGGTGGGTGCGAACGGGGAGGTGCAGCCAGGGGGAGTGGGGTAGTCCTTCAAGACCTGGAGGCGTTCGCCGATGTCGAGGGCGCGGGCGCGGTGGCCGGGGTGGTCGATACCGATCTGGGCGAGGCAGTGGTTCATCGCCCACTGCAGGCGATCGGGTGCGGTTTTCAGCTGCGCTTCGATGAGGTCGAGCAGACCGGTGAGGTCGAGGCCGTCGGGCTTCTTCGCGACTCGTTCGGTGGTCAGTGCCCAGCCCGCGCTCGCGACCACGGGGTCCGGGTCGTCGAACCAGGCGACACGCAGTTCCTCGGCGTGCGGGTTCTTCTTCACGACATAGTTGACGAGCCAGTCGTGGACCTTGGGTGTGCGTGCCTGGCGGATCATGGCGTCCAGTTCGTCACGCTCGAACATCTTCGGCCGGCAGATCAGCAGGCCGAGGAGTTTCGCCGCGGTGTCGTCGGTGTCCCAGAGTTGCCGGGCAAGCGCCGGTTGTGTCTTCAGGCGTTTGGCGAGCGCGCGCAGCTCGGTGAGGTTGACGCCGTGATCGTCGCCGTGCTTCTCGTTCACCGCGCGCATCTTCGGGTTGTCGAGGGCGGCCAGTTCGGCCAGCACCTCGTCCACCGTCGTTTCCGGCACCTGCGCCTCCTGGTCTAGTGCTCCTCGGAGACCATCATGCGTCGGACCGTGTCGAGGTGCCAGGGCTGGGTGCTCGGGAGAACACCGCGACCAGGAAGTCGGAGTCGTCGGTGAAGGGCCGAAGATCCCAGGTCGACAGCAGCAGGTCGACGGTGAGCCCGGCGGATCCGGCGTCGGTCAGGAACTCGGCGAACTCGTAGCCGCGGTCCGCACCGAATCCGATGATCGCCCGCCCGCCCGGCGCGAGATGCCCGGCGAATCCCGCCAGCACCGCCGACCGGGTGGACGGGGCCAGGAACGTCATCACATTGCCCGCGCATACGATGGCGTCGAAGTCGGCGACGGGCAGGTCCAGCTCGGCGAGGTCGCCGACCAGCCATGTCGGACCGGGATGGTCCGCGCGTGCCGCGTCGATCAGCACCGGGTCGACATCGACGCCCACCACCGTGTGCCCCACATCGTGCAGGTATCCACCGGTCCGCCCCGGCCCGCACCCCGCGTCGAGCACCCGGCTGCCACGTCCGAGCATCGCGTCGACCAACCGCGCCTCACCCACGATGTCGGTCCCCTGCGTGGCAAGCGTCCGGAACCGCTCCACATACCGGCTCGAGTGCGCCGGATCCGCGGCGACGATGTCCTCCCAGCCACTGGGTGTGCGCTCGTTCGACGCGTTCATGATCGCTCCCTCGATTCGGCCGCTATGCCAACCTTGCCGACCTTAGCCGCGATGGTGAGAAGTCCGAGCCGGCTGATCGGACGAGCGGCCGGCTGAGAACTGCCGCGAAGGCATCTGCCCTGCGCCGGAGCGTTGTCTAGATCGTTGGAGGCATCGCGGGCCTGAATCCGCTTGCCGGTGGTCGCTGGGCGCGGCTGCGGCGGATGAGGGTGACGATCAGAATGGCGATACCGAGAAGGATCGGGCCTGCGAGGGCGGAGCCGAGGTCTTGGCCGACGGCTAGGGTGATGCCGGGGCCGCCCACGATCACGAGTACCGCCGCCACGATCCACCCACCCGACGGCTGCTGCGGCCGCGCGGGGAGTTGGTGAAATGTCCGGCCCTGATGAGCGGTCGGATAGCGTGCGGGGTCGGACACAGCGGAGCCTCCTGAGCGCCGCGCGGTCTCACGGCTTCGCTGCTCAACTTATCTTGTCCCACAGACAGTTTCGTTGAACACTCGTGTGTCCTCCGGTGCCTACCCTGTGGTGGCGACCCGGCGACGGTCCGAGTGGTGGCCGCGCGAGGCCGGCCACCACTCGGGACCCGTTACGGCGTCGAGTAGCCGATGAGGGCGCCGATGCCCGCACCGATCGGGATGGTCACCAGCGCGCCGACTCCGCCGAGGAAGAAGCCGAGCACTGCGCCGATGCCGGCGCCGATGAGCGCGCCGATGCCCGCGTTGTGCTGCTTGCGGGCCTCGGTGTCACCGGCCGCGTCGACGAATTCGGCCATGTTGGCGGTGACGACAGCCGGTGCGGCGGTGGGGGTCAGCGTCGCTGACCTGCCGTCGGCGGAGATCCCCGCGACCAGGTCGAAATCGCCTGCTCCGGTGATGATGCGGGTCGGCACAGCCGCGACCACGTTGCCCTCCCTGTTCGTGAGCGTGACCGCACCGCCGACGACCCGGAACGTGCCGTCCGGGGCGGACACCGTGAGCCCGGAGCCATCGGCCAGCGGACTCGCGGTGAACGCCACGCCGCTGTCGACACCCTGCACGATCGGAGCCGCGGCTGATGGTGCGGCCTGCGCGGTGGTGGTGGCCGCGAGGCCGACAGCACCTGCCGCGAGAGCGGCGATCACGCCGAGTCGTTGTGCGCCCGAATTTGTTCGAGACGAGAAATGCATCCTGCCCCTCCAGTCTGCCCGCCAGATCCGGCGGAACATCCTCTGCCGGACCGGATCTCGGTCCGAGGACATTTTCGCATCGACGGCGATTCCGTGGAACCCACCAGCGGTGATACCGGAAAAACATCATCACTTCGACATAAATGATGAATTACATTGCCACACCGTAGATATCGGTACGGTTACCGGAAATATTCCGGTCCTACGGGACGGTCGACGGTCCCGGCTCGTCTTCGGGCTCCTGGACGACGACCAGGTTCGCCGACAGCGCCGCGGAATCGATACGGGTGATCGAGTCCAGCATCAACTGCGAGACATCGACAACCTCGACACCCTCGCCCTGACCCTGCTCCTGACGCGCGGT